>JAQSDW010000074.1:0-46434 GCA_029946105.1 Reyranella sp.
GGGCCCGGCTTGGGAATCCCTTCCGATTCAATTAGCCTCGGAAAGACTCTAGGACGAACGCTGCCCGCCGCCGGCAGGCTGGTCGGGCAGCGCATAGAGCTCGCCGACCAGCTTGGTCAGGTTGGCACGGATGGCTTTTTCATTGGCGAGCTTCAGACGCTCGACGGCGATCATGGTGTCACTCATTGTCGCTGTCGCAGGCGTCACGAGCGTACTTTCATAGACGACCATGCCCGTCGCGATCTCCGTCAGTTTATACGCGACCGTCGCGGTGACCGTCATGTCGAAGCCCATCAGCGGCTGCTGCAGGTTCTGAAGCACGGCTTCGAGGCGATAACGTCCGTTCGCAGCACTGGGGTTGAGCAGGATGTTGGCGCTCGCCAGCTTGGTCGCGATCAATGAGCGCGTGAGCGCCTCCTGGAATTCGGCGTTGCCAACCTGCGAGGTCCAGAGTGGACTGGTCTCCTTGCCGCCGCTGACCGGCGCCACGACGAGGGTCTCGCGATAGCTGGGGGCCGGCCCGCGCGCGGTGTCGACCGCCTGGGCATCGACCACCATGGCGGCATAGCTCGCCGGTTGGGCACAGGCGCCGAGCGTGGCGAGAAGGAGTGCCGCCAAAACCGTGAATCGCAACATACCTGCCTCCCTGGATGAAGAAGATTACAGCCCCTTGAGAAACTCGATCAGCAGCCTGTTGACCTCTGACGGCTGCTCCTGCTGCACCCAATGGCCGGTGCCTTCGAGGATATGGCTGCCGCGCAGACCGGGCAGGGTCTTCGGATAGGCTTCCATCTGGCCCTTGGCGGCGGGAAACCGCAGCACGCCGTCGCGGCTGCCAGCGATGAACAGCGAGGGTTGGCGGATCGGCTGGCCGCGCCACGGGCCGGCGAGCTCCCAATTGCGCTTCAGGTTGCGATACCAGTTGAGCCCGCCGCGGAAGCCGGTGCGCGAGAATTCCTGGGTGTAATAGTCGAGGTCGGTCTCGGCGAGCCACGCCGGCAGCTTCTCCGGGTTGACCGTGTTGCCGAGCAGTGTGCCGTCGCTCAAGCGCGCGAAGCCCTTGCCCTTTTCCTCTAGCTCGCCGCCCGCGGTGTAGTAGAGCCGGCGCAGGGCGCCGCGAATATCCTGCTGCAGCTCGGCCTCGGGCACGCCGGGCTTCTGGAAGTACTGAAGATAGAAATCGTTGATGCCGAGCTTCTCGAGCGCGCTCAGCACGTCGATGTAGCCCGGCGGCGCATAGGGCACGCTCATGGCGCAGACGGCGGAAAAGAGATCGGGCCGCCAGAGAGCGGCGTGCCAGGCGACGGGCGCACCCCAGTCGTGACCCACGATCACGGCGCTAGTCTCCCCGAGCGCCTTCACCAGCTCGGCCATGTCGCCCACGAGATTGAACAGTGTGTAGTTCTCAATGGGCTCCGGTGCTTCTGTGCCGCCGTAGCCGCGCATGTCGGGCGCCACGCAGCGGAAGCCCGCCGCGCTCACGGCCTGCAACTGATGCCGCCACGAGTACCAGCTCTCGGGCCAGCCGTGACAGAACAGGACCAACGGTCCGCTACCGACTTCGGCGTAGCGCATATGTATGTTGTTGGCCTTGGTCGTCTTGAGCGTGACGCCCGGAACGGGTGAGGCGGTCATTGGTGGCGTTCTCCCTGGTCGGGAGGCAGCCTAGCGGGGAACCTCACCCGCGCAAGTGAACCGGACGCGACAGACGCGAGCGCACCGACGATCGCGAGCCCAGCAGGAGCGAACCCATGAAGAACAGGCTGGCGAACAGCACGATCACCGGCCCCGACGGCAGCCCGGCATGGAACGACACCAGCAATCCGACCGCGGCGGAAGCAAAGGCCATCGGGGCTGCGATCAAGGTCATCGACCAGACCTCACGTGCCCAGAAGGAAGCAGCGACGGCGGGCAACAGTACGATGCCCAACGCCATCAACGTGCCCAGCGCCTGGAAGCCGGCCACCATGTTGAGCACGGCAAGCGCGAGGAAGAGATAGTGGTAGACCGAGCCGCGCACGCCCATGGCGGCGAGGAAACCCGGGTTGAAGCACTCCACGACCAGTGGCCGATAGATCGCGGCCAGTCCGACCAGGGTGAGCGTCGCCGTCGAGACGACGAGATAGAGCGCGCCATCGTCGACTGCCAGGATGGCGCCAAACAGGATGTTCATTAGGTCGACCGCCGAGCCGCGCAGCGACACGATCAGCACGCCCAGCGCCAACGCCGTGAGATAGGCCGCGGCGAAGCTCGCGTCCTCGCGCAGGTTGGAGAAGCGCGCGATGGCGCCGGACACCAGCGCCGTGGCGATACCGGCGAGGAAGCCGCCGAGACTCATCGCGGGCAGCGACAGGCCGCCCAGGAGAAAACCCAGCGCCGCACCGGGCAGCAGCGCATGGGCGAGCGCGTCACCCATCAGGCTCATGCGGCGCAGGATCAGGAACACGCCGATCGCAGAGCCGCCGACGGCCAGCGCCAGGCTCGCGACGAGGGCGCGGCGCATGAAGCCGAATTCGATGAACGGCTGGAACAGATATTCGTAGAGCATGACGTGAGCGGTACGATCAGGCGCTCAGCCGCATCGGCGCTTCGCAGGCGTCGGCGTGTTCGTCCCACGCCTCGGCCATGGCGCGGGCCCGCAACAGGTTCTCGGCCGACAGGACGCCGGGCGTCGGGCCCGCCGCGACCAGTTCGCGGGCAAGCAGCAGGGAATTGGGAAAGTCGCGACGCACCTGATCGAGATCGTGCAGGACGGCGACGACCGTGCGCTTCTCGGCCTGCCAGCGGCGGATCACGACCATGAGGTCGGCGACGGTCTTGGAATCGATGGCGGCGAACGGCTCGTCCAGCAGGACGAGGTCGGCATCCTGAAGCAGCAGCCTGGCAAACAGCACGCGCTGGAATTGACCGACCGAGAGCGTGTCGATCGGCCGGCGCTCGAAACCCGCAAGTCCGACCGACTCGATGGCATGCTGGGCATCATGGATATCGGCACGCCCGGCGGCGGCAAATCCGCCGAACCGCGACCAGCGGCCGAGCAACACAGTGTCGAAGACCGAAATCGGGAAGCTGCGGTCGATCTCGGCCTGCTGCGGCAGGTAGGCGATACGCTTGGCCGAACATTCGATGCGGCCTTCGATATGCGGAGCGAGACCCAGCAGCGCCTTGAGCAAGGTGCTCTTGCCGGCACCATTGGGGCCGACAATGGCGGTCATCTCGGCGGCCGGGATCTCGGCCGACACATGATGTACGGCGGGATGACGGTCGTAGCTCACCGTCAGATCGACCAGGCGAAGGGCCGCACTCATGACGCCGCCCTCATGACACTTCACTCATGACAGGGCCCACCAGGCGCAAAGCCACAGGACGGCCGACACGCCGAGCGCCATCGCAATACGTGCGGGCGCACTCATGGCGAGGAGCGCAGTGCCGGGGGAAACGGGTTGGTGCATGGGCCAAGCAGCGGTTTCGGGTCAGATATTGTTATAATATTACATACGCCGAGTCCAGCGACCGCGGGCGCCACCGCGACCCGCGCGTTCGTCTGCTAACCGTTTCTTGATTGGCAGGTTTGCCAGCGGCGGCGCATGTTGGTGCCATGGTGAAGAGATCAAATCCCGGCCGGCGCTCTGTGCTGGTCGGCGCTGCGGTCGCGGCAGGCGCGGCGATCATTCCGGGGCGACCTGACGGCGCTCGCGCAGGTGCGCCGGGCGAAGGACCCTGGGCGATTGAGCTGTTCACCTCCCAGGGCTGCAATTCCTGCCCGCCTGCCGACGCTTTCATCGGCAAATTGGCCAAGCGCCCCGACATCGTGGCCCTCTCGTTCCACGTCGACTACTGGGACTATATCGGCTGGAAGGACCCCTTCGCCTCGCGCGAGACCACGGAGCGTCAGCGCGCCTATGCGCGAACCCTGAAGCAACGCTATGTCTACACGCCCGAGATGGTCGTCGATGGCATCGGCCACGATACCGGCCGCGAGCCCGGCCCGATCCAGGCCTTGCTGGCAAAGGCCCAAGCGCTGTCACCCCGGCGTGCCACGCCGGAACTTGCACGCACCGGCAGCGGCCCCCTCGGCATCAAGCTCGCCGCCTTTGCTCTCCAGGGCGGACCGGCAGACGTCACTCTCGCCATCTACGACCGGCGCAACAGCACGCCGGTGGCAAGCGGGGAAAACCAGGGCCGCACGCTGGAGAACTTCAATATCGTGCGCCATCTCGAGGTAATCAGCCGTTGGGACGGTTCAGCCGCCAGCTGGACGATTGCCGCCGACCGCATCCAGCCGACCCAGGGCGTGGCCGTGCTGGTCCAGCGCGCCGACCACGGTGCGATGATCGGTTGCAACAAGCTGGAGCCCGCCTACTCCGGCTGAGAGCCAGCCTTGCTTCCGCCACGGGTGCGGGCGAAGGTGCTCTCATGCCGCCCGCCAGCGCCTCCGGCCGTTTGACCGCGGTTCTCGGTCCCACCAACACCGGCAAGACCTATCTCGCGATCGAGCGCATGCTTGGACACGAGTCGGGCATGATCGGCTTTCCGCTGCGCCTGCTGGCGCGCGAGAACTACGACCGCATCGTGGCGATCAAGGGCGTCAAGAACGTCGCGCTGATTACCGGCGAGGAGAAGATCGCCCCGCCAGGCGCCCGCTATTTCGTCTGCACTGTCGAATCCATGCCGGTCGAGCGGCCGGTGTCGTTCCTCGCAGTCGACGAGGTGCAGATGGCGGCCGACCCCGACCGCGGCCATTTCTTCACCGACCGGCTGCTGCATGCACGCGGCATGAACGAGACCATGCTGCTGGGCGCCGACACGATCCGGCCGATCTTGAATCGCCTGCTGCCCGACATCGACATGGTGGCGCGCCCGCGCTTCTCGAAGCTCACCTACGTTGGGGCGAAGAAAGCCACACGCCTGCCGAGCCGCTCGGCCGTGGTCGGCTTCTCGGCCGGCGAGGTCTACGAGATCGCCGAACTGATCCGCCGCCAGCGCGGCGGCACGGCAATCGTCATGGGCGCCATGAGTCCGCGCACGCGCAACGCCCAGGTCGAGATGTTCCAGTCGGGCGAGGTCGACTACCTGGTGGCGACCGACGCGATCGGCATGGGCCTCAACATGGACGTGAACCATGTCTGGTTCGCGAGCCTGCGCAAATTCGACGGTCGCAGCGCGCGCCCGCTGCGCGCCGTCGAGCTGGCGCAGATCGCGGGGCGTGCCGGCCGCTATATGAACGACGGCACTTTCGGCACCACGGCCGACGTGAATGGCCTCGAGCCGGAGATCGTCGACGCGATCGAGAACCATCGCTTCGACTCGTTGCGGGAGGTGCAATGGCGCAACAGCGACCTCGATTTCCGCACCGTGCCGGCGCTGATCGCATCGCTCAACGTGCCGCCCGATCATGCCGTACTCCAGCGGGTCCGCGAACAGGACGACCAGCTCGCTCTGCAGACCTTGGCAGCGCGGTCGGATTTCCTGTCACGCGTGCGCACCCCGCAGCGCGTGCGCCTTCTTTGGGAGGTCTGCCAGGTTCCGGACTTCCGCAAGACCATGACCGAGGAGCACACGCGCCTGCTTGGCCAGCTCTTCGAGCACCTGACGCAGGGCGGCGAACGTCTGCCCGAGGACTGGATCGAGACCCATGTGAAGCGCCTGGAGCATTTCGATGGCGACATCGATACCTTGATGGCGCGCATCGCCCATGTCAGGACTTGGACCTATATTTCCCACCGACCGGACTGGATCCAACGAGCAACTCACTGGCAGGAGCGCGCGCGCGCCATCGAGGACAGGCTTTCCGACGCTCTACACCAGCGATTGACGCAAAGGTTTGTCGATAGACGCGCGGCCCTGCTTGTACGAAGATTGCGTGATGAGGGTGAAATGACGACATCGGTCGCCGCAGCGGGCGAGGTCACTGTCGAGGGCGAGCATCTCGGACGGATCGAGGGCTTTCGCTTCGTTCCCGATGCGGCGGAGAGCCACGCCGACCAGAAGGCGGTGATGAGTGCTGCCCTGCGGGCATTGCGCCAGGATCTGCCGGCGCGTCTGCAGGCGTTTGCCGGCTCGGCCGATGGCGAGATCGTGTTCGATTCGCAGCTGCGCGTGTGCTGGGGCGGTGGCCCCGTGGCCCGCCTGTTGTCCAGTGGCGACATCCTGGCGCCTAAGGTCGAGGCACTGGCCACCGATCTGCTCGATGGGCCAGCCCGCGAGGAGGTGCGCAAGCGTGCCGCCACCTGGGTCGAAACCCGCATTCGCCTCGGTCTGTCGGAGCTGATGGACGCTCGGGCGACGACGGAGCTTCCGGCGGGCGCCCGAGGGGTCGTCTTCCAGCTCTGCGAAGGCCTCGGCGTACTGTCGCGCAAGCCGATCGAAGACCAGCTCACCCAGCTCGGCGAAGAAGACCGCAAGGCCTTGGCGCGGCTCGGCGTCAGGGTCGGCGTCTATTCGATCTATTTCCCCAGCATGCTCAAGCCGGTGCCGATCCGTCTGCGCGCTGGCCTCTGGATGGTGGCCCGCAACCGCGAGACCATTCCGCCGCTGCCGGCCGAGGGCCGCACGTCGATGGATCTGCCGCGCGACGCCGAACGCGAATTCTACGCGACCATCGGTTACCTGCCGCTGGGCAACCACGCGATCCGCGCCGACATGGTCGAACGTCTGGCGGCGATGGCGCGTCAGGCCGTGCGCGAGAGCCGCGAGACCGCTCGCCGCACACAACAGGACAAAAAGCCTGCGACAGGTGCCCCGCCTGCCGCTGCCGATGCCTCGCCAGCGGCCCCGTCCGCACCCTCGTCATCGACTGACGAGATCAGCGAATGGGCCATCGTGGCTGCGGCGTTCGGCGAAAGCGAACCTGCGTCGTCGCCTGAAAGCCCGGCCGAGCCGGAGCCCGAGGCGCCCATCGCCCAGGATCCTGTCGCCGATGCTCCCGTCACTGAGGCCCCTGCGGTGGAAGCCGCCGTCGTGGAAGCAGCAGCCGTCGAGGCTGCTCCCCTCGAAACGACTGCCACCGAAACGACCGGCGTCGAGACACCGGCAGGCGACGAGACACCGGCAGGCAACGAGACTGCGATCGCCGCGCCCACCGCAGCGGCGGCGGCCGTCGAAGAACCCAAGGAAGAGCCCAAAGCGGAGGGTCCGCGCCCCCTGCAGCCTGGCCATTTCCGTGCCACGCCGCAGATGATGTCGCTGGTCGGTTGCTCCGAACCCGAGATGGCCAACGTGATGTTGGCGCTCGGCTACCGGGTGCATCCGCCTTCGGAGGTCACCGGCCCGCTGCACAGCTTCTCGATGAAGCCGCGCTTCGTGCGCGAGCGCGAGGAGCAACGCGAGCGCCAGCGCCTCCAGCAGCGTCAGCAGCGCGAGCAACAGCGTCGCGAGCGGCCGGAGCGGCCGCCCAACGAACGTCAGTTCTTTGCCGATGCGCCACGTCCCGATCGCGGGCCGCGCAATGCCGGGCCCCGAAGCGACGCGCCCCGCAGCGATGCACCTCGGACCGATGGACCCCGGAATGACGGGCCCCGGAATGATGGGCCGCGCAAGGATGGCCCGCGCAATGGCCCCCGCAAGGACGGGCCGCGCCAGGATCGAGGCTTCGGCAGCCGCCCGCCGCGTCGCGACGCGGGCGGCCCGGCGCTGCGCCTCTACGCCACCACCGAAACCAAGAGCGATGCGCCGGCGGCCGACTCGCCGTTCGCCAAGCTGCTTGAACTGAAGCTCGGCGGAAAGAAGTAGCCGCCTCTTGCGACCCTAGCGCGATGCGGCTCGACAAGTGGCTCTGGCATGCACGCTTTTTCAAGTCCCGCACGTTGGCTACGCGCTACATCGAAAAATCGCGATGCCGCCTCGACGGCCGCATCGTCGACAAGGCCCATACCGCGGTGGCGCCCAACATGGTGCTGACATTCGCGCTCGGACCGCGCGTGCGGGTTGTGCGCATCGTGGCGCTCGGCGAGCGGCGCGGACCCACCAGCGAGGCATGCACGTTGTATGATGAAATCGACTCCGCGTGATTCGGCAGCCTTGCGCAGGGCGGCCTCACGCGTTAATCACCCGGCCGCTCGTCTCTGGAGCCGCTGATGACCTACGTCGTGATCGAGGCTTGCATCAAATGCAAGTACATGGACTGCGTTGAAGTCTGCCCCGTGGATTGCTTCTACGAGGGCGAGAACATGCTCGTCATCAATCCGGACGAATGCATCGATTGCGGCGTTTGCGAACCGGAATGCCCGGTCGAGGCCATCCAACCCGACACGGAAAAGGGCCTGGAGAAGTGGCTGGAGCTCAATCGCAGCCTGTCCGCCGAGTGGCCGAACATCACCCGCAAGGGTGAAGCGCCGACCGATGCCGACAATTTCAAAGACGAAAAAGACAAGTTCGAGAAGTATTTTAGCAAGAATCCGCCAAAACGTTAGTCCCGGTGCCTTATTGGCGCAATTTTGGTAAGGCTATGCGAGTTGCGCATGGGTAGACCGTTGCCGAAATGCAACATCACCCGCGACTCCGAGGCAAATCTCTGATATAAGGATTGGGCAGGATGCGGTCCGGGGTTCGGTCCGCCGCAGGCTCGGTATCCTAGTCGGTATCCGAAAGAAACTTATCGGTGCTGACTACCGGGCCGGACACGCAGGGGAGCGTGCGCGGTGGGTCGCAGTATCACTGATTGCGGGGTTTGACGTGAAGGGACTTGATATGACCAAGCCGAAGAAGGCACCGGCCAAGGCGAAGGAATTCGCCTTCGAGAAGGGCGATTTCGTGGTTTATCCAACCCACGGTGTCGGCCGGGTGATCGACATCGAGGCGAAGGAAATCGCCGGTTTCAAGCTCGACCTATTCGTCATCTCGTTCGAGCAGGAGCGCATGATGTTGCGCGTTCCAGTGGCGAAGGCCAAGATTTCCGGCCTGCGCAAGCTCAGCTCGCGCAAGATCATGGAGAGCGCACTGGTGACCCTGAAGGGCCGCAGCCGCGTGAGCCGGGCCATGTGGAACCGCCGCGCCCAGGAATACGAAGCCAAGATCAACTCCGGCGACCCGGTCTCGATCGCCGAAGTGGTGCGCGACCTGCACCGCAATGCCGGTCAGCCCGACCAGTCCTACAGCGAACGCCAGATCTACGAGGCGGCGCTGGACCGGCTGGCGCGCGAACTCGCGGCAGTCGAGCGCATCGACAAGGAACTCGCCACGCAGAAGCTGAACAGCGTGCTGCAAAAAGTAGCTTAGGCTACCTGGCCGAAATCGCTGAAAGGCGGCCGACGATTGTCGTGCCGCCTTTTTCATGTCCGCCGATCAGGGCTCGATAATCTTGACCTGGGACAGCCGGCCAAGCTCGGCTGGCGTGTCGACGCCGTTCAGGACCAGCAGGCGCTCCATTCGGAGATCGTCATAGGGTAGCCGCGACGCAAGCTGGGTCGGCGAGGCGCCAGCGCCGGTTACGCGCAGCCGATAGGGCCGGAGCGCCGCCGCCTCGGAGGCCGTCAGGGTGTGGAAGGTGCGCGCCGCATTGACCAAAACCTCGACCCGGCGATCGCGATCGGGTCCTTCGCTCAGCAAATTGAAGAAGCAGATGCGCTCGCCATGCCGCACCATCACGTATCGCGCCTGGCCGAGGCCGGTATCGGAACCGCGAGGCCGGGCGCCGATGGCCGCCTCCGCGCCGCCGATCTCAGTGGCCTGGATGTCGGCGGGGGTGGGCTTCAGCGTATTGCGCATCCAGTCGTCGAGGCGGCCCGGCACGCGATCGCTGGAACAGGAAAAATACAAAAGCGATCGATCGCGCCCGACACCGAGGATGCCGTCCTGATCGTTGAAGAGCCGGAAGTCAGCGGGAGCTTCGAAAGCGAGCCTGAGCTTCGGATGCAGAAATGTCCGGCCGTGAACGAAACCTTCGTCAGGGGCATCGTCGACCGACATGCCGTCGATCGCCGCAAGATAGGCGGAGCGACCGGATTCGCCGGCTGCCGATACGCCGGCCGCCTGAAGCGCGTCCTTTCGTTCAAAGGGAGCAGGGTGGGTCGCCGTGGCGCTCCGCTGGTTGAACGAGTCGGGCGCCTCGCCCAGGAGCTGCGCCTCGAGCTGCGATTGCTGGCGCAGCCTGTCGATCAGGGAGGCCATCGCGTTGCTGCGGTATCCGGCCTGCACCAGATAGCCGACCCCGATGCGGTCGGCCTCCAGTTCCTGCTCGCGCGAATAGCGTCGGAGCGCGATCAGCCCGTCGCGCGCCACCGACCGACCGACGGTGACGGAGCCCGTCGCGGCTGCAGCCTCGATGGCCGCATCCAGCACCCCTTGCCGGGCTTGGGCGCGCTGGGCGGCATGACGCTGGGTGAGATGGCCGATTTCATGGGCGAAGGCCGCCGCGAGTTCGGCTTCATCGTCGAGCACGGCGAGAAGTCCGCGCGTCACAAAGACGTAGCCGGGTGGCAGGGCGTGGGCGTTGACCACCGGCAGATCAAGCACGACGAAGCGGTAGGTACCGGCAAGACCGGAACTGCGGACCAGCTTTCGACCGACACGATCGACGAAGGATTGCAGCGCGGCATCAGGATAGGCGGCGCCGACCTCGCGCTCGATCGCAGGAGGGAGGACCGGAACGCCGCCGGCCGATGCACCGGCGACGGCCGCCTGCGGCGGATTGTTCACCGCCGTGCAGGCACCGGCCGCGAAGAGCAGCGCGACCAGCACCAGAATACGGCGAAAAACCACTGCCCCTCCTCGACGCGCGGCCAACCTTAGACGCTCGACCATGGCACTCGCAATCGCCGCAGGACTGGAACAGGGATCGCCACTATGGCAGTGATGAGCGCAGGTAAAAGCATGCCGCGCTCCGAGACCCCCCTGCGCTCCGATCTGTTTCCGGAGATTTCGCCCTACGCCAGCGGCATGCTGGCGGTGGATGGGCGGCATACGATCTATTGGGAGCAGAGCGGCAACCCCGACGGCCTGCCGGTGCTGTTCCTGCACGGCGGCCCGGGCGCCGGCTCGGCGCCGGTTCATCGCCGCTTCTTCGACCCCCAGTTCTATCGCATTGTGGTCCTCGACCAGCGCGGCTGCGGCCGTTCGATGCCGCTCGGCGACCTGCAAGACAACACGACCGACCATCTCGTCGCCGACATGGAGAAGCTGCGGACACATCTCGGCATCCCGCGCTGGCTGCTGTTCGGCGGTTCATGGGGCAGCACGCTGGCGCTGGCCTATGGCATCAAGCACCCCGACCGCGTGACGGGTTTCATTCTGCGCGGAATCTTCCTCGGCGCGCGCTCGGAGATCGATTGGTTCCTCCACGGCATGCGCATCATTTTCCCCGAGGCGTGGCGCGACTTCGTCGAACATCTTCCGGAAAGGGAGCGCGCCGATCTTCTGGGCAACTACTACCGCCGCCTCACCGACCGCAATCCCGACAGCCATCGTCCGGCGGCGCGCGCTTGGAGCCGCTACGAGGCGGCCTGTTCGACCCTCTATCCGACGGCGCGGGCGCCCTTCGAGTCGGATCACGGCGGCTTCGCCCTCGCGCTGTCGCGCATCGAAGCCCACTATTTCGCCCACGGCACGTTCGTCGCCGAAGGGTGGCCTTGGGCGGATCTCGACCGCATCCGTCAGTTGCCCGGTACGATCGTCCAGGGCCGCTACGATATCGTTTGTCCGCCGGTCACGGCCGATGCCCTGGCACGGGCCTGGCCTGAGGCACGCTATGTCGTGGTTCCGGACGCCGGCCACAGCGCGCTCGAGCCCGGCATCCGCGCGGCCCTGGTCAACGCCACGGAGAGCTTTCGCATGTCGACCAGCGACGACCTCTTCGCCCCGCGCTTCCCCTGGGAGACGTAAGCCCCATGTCGCTTGAGCTGCCACCGGAACAGACCGGCCCTGCCGCCTGGTATGGCCCCGAGATGACCAAGCGCGACGAGTGGCTGATGCCGCTGTCCCCATCGGAGGTCGCCGAGGTCGAAGCCGCAACCAAGGCACTGGCATCGCGCGAGGCCGACATCGCCGCCATCACGCCGCATGATTTTCCCCTGCCCACGCTCGCCACCAAACTCAAGACGCGCGTCCGCGATGAAGTCCTGAACGGTCGCGGGTTCCTGCTGCTGCGCGGTCTGCCGGTCGAGCGCTGGTCGATGCGCGAAGCGGCGACCGCATTCTTCGGACTGGGCGTTCACCTCGGCAGCGCCCGCTCACAGAACGGCAAGGGCCATGTCCTTGGCCACGTCCAGGATCTCGGCCTCGACGTGACGGACCCCAACGTCCGCATCTACCAGACCAACGAACGCCAGACCTATCACACCGATTCCTGCGACATCGTCGGTCTGCTGTGCCTCAAGACGGCGCAATCGGGCGGGCTGTCGGCGCTGGTCAGCTCGACGACGATCTTCAACGAGATGCGCTGGCGCCGGCCCGATCTTCTCAAGCTGCTGTTTCAGCCCATCGCCACCGACCGGCGCGGCGAGGTGCCGGAAGGCCAGAAGCCCTATTTCGAGATCCCGGTCTTCAACTGGCACAAGGGATTCCTGACCGCGATCTACCAGCGGCAGTACGTCGACTCGGCGCAGCGCTTTGCCGATGCCCCGCGGCTGTCACCGACCCAGATCGAAGCGCTCGACATGTTCGATTCGTTGGCCGGCGACCCCGAGCTCCACCTGTTCATGGAGTTCAAGCCGGGTGACGTCCAGCTCGTGCACAATCACACCATGCTGCACGATCGCACCAGCTTCGTGGACTGGCCGGAGCCTGAGCGACGCCGTCACCTCCTGCGCCTCTGGCTGGCGGCGTCCGACGCCCGGCCGTTGCCCGGGACCTTCGCCCAGCGCTACGGCACGGTGACCGTGGGCGATCGCGGCGGCATCATCGTGCGCGGCACCAAACTGCAGGCGCCCCTGCAGGCGGTTTAATTCAGGCAGTCTGATCCAGGCGGCCTGACGCAGGAGGTTGACCCGGAGGGTGGTCATCCCTAATTGAAGGCCGCCTGAAGACTCCACTGCAACCAAGGGACGACATATGGCCAGCGATCCATCCGCGGGCGGCGCCCCGGCGGACATGCCGGCCGACACCGACCCGAATCTCGACATTCCGCCCAAGCCCGAAAGCGCCGCCGAGCTTCATCAGCTCGTCGAGCAGCTCCAGGCCGAGAAGGCCGACCTCCAGGACAAACAGCTCCGTGCCCTCGCCGAGGCGCAGAACGTGCGCCGTCGCGCCCAGCAGGACATCGAGAAGGAACGCAAGTTCGGCATCGAGCGCTTCGCCCGCGACGTCCTGTCGGTGGCCGACAATCTCGGGCGGGCCCTGTCGGCGCTACCGGCGAACCTCGAGGCACTCGACCCCGCCCTGCGCAATGTGATCGTCGGCGTCCAGGCTACCGAGCGAGAGCTGCAATCGGTCCTGGAACGGCATGGCGTCACCCGCGTCGAGGCCCTGGGCCAGCCATTCAACGCCGAGTTCCACCAGGCCATGATGGAAGTGGAGGATTCAACGGTTCCGACCGGCACGGTCGTGCAGGAGATGATCCCGGGTTATCTGCTCGCCGGGCGGCTTTTGCGCGCGGCCATGGTCGCGGTCTCCAAGGGCGGGCCGGCGGTTCGCGCCCCCAGCAACGAAAACTAGCCGAGGCACGATTTTTGGGGCCGGACGCCGTGGCGCCATTGCAGGTGGCCCCGTAGGACCTATATTTCCTCTGTCCTGACCCGGTCTTTCCGGCAGGTAATCACATATCGGGGGGTTGATCTGGCGCCTTTGGGGCCGGGCCGATCCGCCTAGCGAGAGAGTAGCATCATGGCGAAAGTCATCGGTATCGACCTCGGCACGACCAATTCCTGTGTCGCGGTCATGGAAGGCGGCGACACCAAGGTTATCGAAAATTCGGAAGGCGCGCGGACGACCCCGTCGATGGTGGCCTTTACGGACGGCGGCGAGCGGCTGGTTGGCCAGGCCGCCAAGCGTCAGGCCGTGACCAATCCGCTCAAGACCCTGTATTCGGTCAAGCGCATGATCGGGCGCCGGTTCGAGGACCCGATGGTCCAGAAGGAAATGGCGCTCGTCCCCTTCCAGATCGTCAAGGCGGGCAACGGCGACGCCTGGGTCGAGGCCTCGGGCCAGACCTACAGCCCCAGCCAGATTTCGGCTTTCATCCTCGGCAAGATGAAGGAGACCGCCGAGGCCTATCTCGGCGAGAAGGTCGAGCAGGCGGTCATCACCGTCCCGGCCTATTTCAACGACGCCCAGCGCCAGGCGACCAAGGATGCCGGCCGGATCGCCGGCCTGGAAGTCCTGCGCATCATCAACGAGCCGACCGCGGCGGCGCTCGCCTACGGCATGGACAAGCGCAAGAGCGGCACTATCGCGGTCTATGACCTGGGTGGCGGCACGTTCGACGTGTCGATCCTCGAGATCGGCGACGGCGTGTTCGAGGTCAAGGCGACCAACGGCGACACCTTCCTGGGCGGCGAGGATTTCGACGTCCGGATCATCGGCTACCTCGCCGACGAGTTCAAAAAGGAACAGGGCATCGACCTGCGCAACGACAAGCTTGCGCTGCAGCGCCTG
Organism: Reyranella sp.; assembly: GCA_029946105.1. Taxonomy (GTDB): domain Bacteria; phylum Pseudomonadota; class Alphaproteobacteria; order Reyranellales; family Reyranellaceae; genus Reyranella. The sequence continues at coordinate 14,527 of JAQSDW010000074.1, forward strand.
AAGGAAGCGGCGGAAAAGGCCAAGATCGAGCTCTCCAATTCCAAGGAGACCGAGATCAACCTGCCGTTCATCACCGCCGACGCGAGCGGCCCCAAGCATCTCGTGATCAAGCTGTCGCGCGCCAAGCTCGAGACCCTGGTCGAGGACCTGGTGCAGCGCACGCTCGAGCCCTGCAAGGCGGCCCTCAAGGATGCCGGCCTCCAGGCTGGCCAGATCGACGAAGTCATCCTGGTCGGCGGCATGACGCGCATGCCCAAGGTGATCGAGGTCGTTAAGCAGTTCTTCGGCAAGGAGCCGGCCCGCAACGTCAATCCCGACGAAGTCGTGGCGGTCGGCGCGGCAGTCCAGGCCGCCGTGCTGAAGGGCGAGGTCAAGGACGTCCTGCTGCTCGACGTGACGCCGCTGTCGCTCGGCATCGAGACGCTGGGTGGCGTGTTCACGCGCCTGATCGAACGCAACACGACGATCCCGACCAAGAAGAGCCAGACCTTCTCGACGGCCGACGACAACCAGACCGCGGTGACCATCCGCGTCTTCCAGGGCGAGCGCGAGATTGCCGCCCAGAACAAGATGCTGGGCCAGTTCGACCTGGTCGGTCTGCCGCCGGCGCCGCGCGGCCAGCCGCAGGTCGAGGTCACTTTCGACATCGACGCCAACGGCATCGTGCAGGTCTCGGCCAAGGACAAGGCCACCGGCAAGGAGCAGCAGATCCGCATCCAGGCTTCAGGCGGCCTGAGCGAAGCCGACATCCAGAAGATGGTGAAGGACGCCGAGCTGCATGCCGAGGAAGACAAGAAGAAGCGCGAGCTGATCGACGCCCGTAACCACGCCGAGGCTCTGGTCCATTCAACGGGCAAGCACCTCGCGGAGTTCGGCGACAAAGTGAGCCCGACGGAGAAGGCCGAGATCGAAACCGCCCTCGAGGCGCTGAAGACGGCGCTGACGGCCGAGGACGTCGAGGCGATCAAGGGCAAGACCAACGACCTTTCCCAGGCCGCGATGAAGCTTGGCGAGGCGATGTACAAGGCCCAGCAGGCCGACGCACAAGCTGGCGCCGGGCCTGGCGCGGCGGCGGGCGGTGCCGCGGGTGGCGCGGCCGGCGGCGGCAACGAGGCGAAGAACGACAAGGTCGTCGATGCCGAGTTCGAGGACGTCACCGACAAGAACAAGAAGACGGGCTCCGGCTGAGCCGGAACGAATAACGGGAAAAGACGGCCTCCCGCGGGCGGGGGAGGCCGACGTGTGAGAGGCAAGTGGGGGCTGCGTAGAGCGCATGTCGCAAGACTATTACCAGCTGCTCGAGGTTAGCCGTACGGCGAGCGCTGACGACATCAAGAAGGCGTTCCGTAAGCTCGCCATGCAGTTCCATCCGGATCGCAATCAGGGCGACAAGGACTCCGAGAAGAAATTCAAGGCCATAAACCACGCCTACGACATCCTGAAGGACCCGGAGAAGCGGGCGGCCTATGACCGCTACGGCCCGGCTGCCTTCGAAGGCGGTGCCGGTCCCGGCGGCCCACAGGGCCAGGGTTTCGATTTCGGCTCGGTGTTCGGCGACATTTTCGACGAGATGTTCGGCGGCGGCGGTCGCGGACGTGGCGGTCGCGCCGACACGCGCGGCCAGGACCTCCGCTTCAATCTGGAAATCACGCTGGAACAAGCCTATGGCGGCACCGAAGCAACGGTGCGGGTGCCCAGTTCCGTGTCCTGCGACGTCTGCCACGGCAGCGGCGCGGAGGCGGGCTCCAAGCCGCAGACTTGCCCGACCTGCCAGGGCCGTGGGCGCCTCAGGGCCCAGCAGGGCTTCTTCACCGTCGAGCGCGCCTGCCACACCTGCAATGGCGCCGGCCAGACCATCGACAAGCCATGCCGGACCTGCAGCGGCCAGGGCCGCGTACGCCGCGACAAGACCCTGAAGGTCAGCATTCCGGCAGGGGTCGAGGACGGCACGCGCATTCGTCTGAGCGGCGAAGGTGAGGCCGGCGCGCGCGGCGGACCGGCGGGCGATCTCTATGTGTTCCTCTCGGTACGCCGGCACACGCTGTTCGAGCGCGAAGGCGCCGACGTCCATTGCCGCGTGCCGATCTCGATGGTTCAGGCGACGCTCGGCGGCAACATCGAGGTGCCGACGCTCGACGGCAAGATGGCACGCATCAACGTCCCGGCCGGCGCCCAGGGCGGCCACCAGTTCCGCCTGCGCGCCAAGGGCATGCCCGTCGTCCGCTCCACGCAACGGGGCGATATGTATATCGAGATCAACGTCGAAACGCCGACCAACCTCACGTCCAAGCAGAAGGAACTCCTCAAGGAGTTCGAGAAGGCCGGCAAGACAAGCCCAGAGTCAGAGGGCTTCTTCAGCAAAGTGAAAGAGATGTTCGGCGGCTAGGCGGCGACGCCGGTTTCCACCGCATCTGCCAGCACGCAGCGGACGAGGTGGCCACCGCCGACCTCGCGCAGGTCCGGCGGGCGGGCGACGCAACTCGGCTGAACGAACTTGCAGCGCGGCGCGAAGCTGCAGCCGGTGGGAACCTCGGCGAGATCGGGTGGTGCACCCGGAATGGCTTCCAGGCGCTGGCCGCGCATGCCGTCATGCACCGTCGAAGCGAGCAGGCCGCGGCTATAGGGATGGCGCGGCGCATCCACCATCTGCTCGACCGGCGCCAGTTCGACGATCTTGCCGCCGTACATGACACCGACGCGGTCGGAGACCTCGACGGCGACGCCGATGTCGTGCGTGACGAAGATCACGCCCACGTTGAACTCGCGCTGCAGTTCCCTGATCAGCAGCAGAACCTGGATCTGGACCGTCGCGTCGAGCGCCGTGGTCGGCTCGTCGGCCAGGAGCAGGGCGGGGTTGCACGACAGCGCCAGGGCGATCATGGCGCGCTGGCGCATGCCGCCCGACATCTCGTGCGGATAGGCCTTCAGCCGTAGCGCTGGCGAGGGAATACGAACCATCTCCAGCAGTTCAAGAGCCCGCTTCCACGAGTCCGCGTCGCCCTTGCCGGTATGGCGGCGCACTGTTTCGGCGATCTGGCGGCCGACGGTGAACACCGGATCGAAGGCGGTCGCCGGCTCCTGGAAAATCATGGCGACCCGATGCCCGCGCAGATCCGACAGGGCACTCTTGCCCATGGTCAGGATCTCGTCACCCTCCAGCTTGATACTGCCGCCCCAGCGCGTCCGGTGCTCCGGGTGAAGGCGCAGGATCGACCGCAGCGTGACGCTCTTGCCCGAACCCGACTCACCCAGGATCCCGAGGGTCTCGCCTCGTTTCACATCGAAGCTGACGCCGTTGACGGCGTTCACCTTGCGATCGGGCGTGACGAACTTCACGTGTAGGTCGCGGACCTGCAACAGATCGCTCATGGCGTGGCGGCCTTGGAATGGCCGGAGCCCGCCACCCGCATGTGACAGGCGACGGCCTGCGCGCCGGTGTCGGCGAGCGGCGGTTCCAGCCGCGCGCAGACATCTTCGGCGAACGGGCAGCGCGTACGGAAGCGGCAGCCGGACGGCGGATCGATGGGATTGGGCGGATCGCCCTGGATGGGTGCTTCCTTGGTGCGCTTGCGGGGATCCATCGACGGACGCGCCGAAAGCAGCGCACGCGTGTAGGGGTGCTGCGGGTTACCGTAGATCGCCTCGACCGAACCCAGCTCGACGATCTTGCCGAGATACATCACTAGGACCCGGTCGCTGAGATACTGGACGATGTTGAGGTCGTGGCTGATGAAGATGTAGGTGAGGCCAAGCTCGGTCTTGAGATCGACCAGCATGTTCAGAACCTGGGCCCCGACCGACTTGTCGAGGGCCGACACCGCCTCGTCGAGGATGATCAGCCGCGGCCGAAGCGCCAGTGCGCGCGCGATGTTGACCCTCTGGCGCTGACCGCCGGACAGTTCATGCGGGTAGCGCTCGGCGTAGTTGGCAGGGTCGAGGCCAACCTTGTCGAGAAGATCACGAACGCGGTCACGCGCCTCTGACGCCGGCAGACCATGGGCCTTGGGCGCGAAGGCCAGCGTCTCGGCAATGGTGAGGCGGGGATTGAGCGAGGCGTAGGAGTCCTGGAACACCATCTGCACCTGGCGACGCAGTTCGTTGACCGTGATGCCGTGCGGCTCGTCGACCGGATCGCCATCGAGCACCATGGTGCCCCTATCCGGCGTGATGAGGCGGATCAGCAGCCGCGCCACCGTCGACTTGCCGCAGCCCGACTCGCCCACCACGCCCAGGGTCTCGCCCTTGGCCACCGACAGCGAGAGGTCGTCGACTGCGCGCACGACCTTGCCGGAGCGGCCGAGCAGTCCACCCGGCACGGGAAAGTGCTTGCGCAGGCCGGTAGCCAGAAGGAGCGGCTGGGCGGGCCCGCCCCGGTCGGCGGGAGGCAGCAGCGAATCCATGTCAGGCCTTCACATCCATGGCGGCGCGCAGACCGTCGCTCATCAGATTGAAACAGATCGAGGTGGTGAAGATCATCACGCCGGGCAGCGCCGCCAGCACCGGGTTGACGTAGATGGCCTGACGGAGCGTGTTCAGCATCAGGCCCCATTCCGGCTCAGGCGGCTTGACGCCGAGGCCGAGGAAGCTGAGACCCGCTGCCAGAATGATGGCCACGCTGATCAGCGAGGTGGCGTAGACCAGGATCGGCCCCAACACGTTGCCCAGGACATGCACGCGCACGATGGTGAGCGCGCTGGCGCCGCTGGCGCGCGCCGCATCGACGAAGTCGAAGCCGCGCACCTGGGTGGTGACGCTCTCCGAAACGCGGCAGATCGGCGGAATGAAGACCAGGGTGAGCGAGAGCAGGGTGTTCTCGGTGCCCGCACCCATGGCGCCCGAGAGGGAAATGGCCAGCAGCACGGAAGGGAAAGCGTAGAACACGTCCATGACGCGCATGATCGCCATGTTGATCTTGCCGCCCACGAAGCCCGCGGTGATGCCGAGCGAACCGCCGATCAGCAATGCGCACAGAACAGGCATCACCCCCATGAACAGCGACAGGCGGCCGCCGTAGATCAGGCGGGCAAACATGTCGCGTCCCAGCTCGTCCGTGCCCAGCAAGTGGTTGGGCGAGCCCAGCGGGTAGAGGCGGCGGATCATCGAGGTCTTGTAGGGATCGGCGAGGCCCAGCAACGGGGCGACAATGGAAGACAGGACAACCAGCAGCAGAACGCCGGCACAGATCAGCGTTACTGGATCGCGGCGCAGGCGACGCCCGACGGAGGGCCAGTAGCCGCGCGATGCGGATGCCGCGGTCGGCCGGACCATGGCAGCGGCGATATCGACGGTAGGGCTCTGGATGGCCATCGCGTCAGCCTCGCTTGATGCGTGGATCGACCATGGTCTGGATGATGTCCACGGTGAGGTTGAGCAGCATGAAGAAGCCCGCCAGAACCAGGGTCGTGCCCTGCAGGATCGGCAGATCGCGGCGGAAGATGGCGCTGTTCAGGAGAAAGCCGGTGCCGGGCCAGGCGAAGACCGTCTCGATCAGGATCGAACCGCCGATCAGATTGCCGGCCTGCAATCCCATCACCGCGAGGCAGGTCGGGGCGGCATTCTTCAGCACATGGCGCAGGATCTGATCGTCGCGCAGGCCCTTGGCCTGCAGCGCGGTGACGAACTCCATGCTGAGCGTTTCCTTGACCGTCGAACGCACGGTGCGGGTAACGACGCCGAGCGGGATCACCGAGAGCGCGATGGTCGGCAGGATCATGTGCTTGAAGTGCGCCCAATCGGGGCGCCATCCCGTCGAGTTCTCCGGCCCGATCCCCATGGGCGGCAGGACGCCCATTTCGACCGAGAAGATGATCACCAGCACGATCGCCAGCCAGAAGTGCGGCACGCTCACGCCCATCAGCGAGATCATTGTGACCAAACGGTCGACGATCCGAGATTTGGCGTAGGCCGCCGAAGTGCCGAGGAAGACGGCGAGGGAAAAGGCGAAGATTGTGGCGGCAATGGCCAGGATGATCGTGTTGCCGAAGGCCGATGCCACCTCCGTCGCCACCGGCCGACCCGTCCCGATCGAGGTGCCGAGATCGCCGGTCAGGGTGACGGTGAGCCAGCGGAAATATTGCACCGGCAACGGCTTGTCGAAGCCGTAGTACTCCTTGAGCTTGTCGACCACTTCCTTGGGCGCATCAGGTGGGACGATGGCCGAGATCGGGTCGCCCGGCGCCAGATGCACCAGCGCGAAGACGAGCAGAGACACGCCGAAGGCGACCGGCACCAGGTAGAGCAGTCGTCGCAGCGCGTAGAGCAGCATGCCGCCCGTCCTTCGCTGTTACTTCGCCATCTCGATCGGCGTGAGATCCTGGAACCAGCTCTGGGCCTGCACGAAGCCCTTGACCTTGGGGCTCATGGCCCGCGGGTTGAGATCATGCGCGATGTAAACCCAGTAGGACTGGTCGACGATGTAGGTGTGCACGTCGGCCAGGGCCTTGGTTTGCGCCGCGCGCTCGAAGCTGGTGTGCGCCTTGTTGATCAACTCATCCAGCTTCGCGTCCTTCAGGAGGCCCCAGTTGGCCCCTTTCGGCGGGACATACTCACTGTGATAGAGACGCATGAAGGCCGAATAGGGATCGACCGTGGCGCGGCTGATGTTGATGCCATTGGTGCTGGCCTTGGTCGAGGCGTCGCCGGTCACGGGCTGGAAGCCGAAAGTGACCAGGGCATTCCACTCCATGACTTCGAACTGGGTATCGAAACCCACGGCGTTCAGGTTCTCCTGGACATACTCGTTCATCGGCAGCGGCAGCATCTGGCCCGAGCCCGAGGTCGAGATCGCGATCTTGATCTTGGGCTTCTTGGTTGCGCTGTAGCCGGCCTCGGCAAGAAGCTTCTTGGCCGCTTCGGGGTCGTACTTGATGTCGAAGGTGGGCGAACCGAACCAGGGATGGCCGGGGTAGACCGCGCCCTTGGACTCGATCATCAGGCCACCCAGCAACTTGCTGAGGCCGGCACGATCGATGGCGAGGTTGGCGGCCTTGCGCACGCGGATGTCGGTGAAGGGTGAACCTTCGACCATGCTGGGCTGGTAGGCCCAGTTGTGCGGATACTTGTTGGTGACGATCGTCATCCCGCCTTGCTTGAGACGCGGAATGGCATCGGGCGCCGGGACCTCGATCCAGTCGACCTGGCCCGCCAGCAGCGCGGCCGTGCGGGTCGCTGCTTCCGGCATCGGGAACAGCAGGACCTTGTCGAGCTTGGGTACGCGATTCTTGTCCCAATAGCCGTCGAAGCGCGACAGCTCGAGACGCTCGCGCGGTACCATGCGGTCGACCTTGAACGGGCCGGTACCGACGGGCTGCACGGCAACCTTTACCCAGTCCTTGCCCTGCTTCTCCCAGTTCGTGGGGCTCGAATAGAAGATGTAGGACATGTCGTAGGGAAAGAGCGCGTTCACGACGCGGGTCGTGAGTTCGACCGAGTACTTGTCGACAGCCTTCCAGCCGACCAGCGTCGGGACGCGGCCTCGCGCCTGCGCGGCCTGCTTGGGATCGAACTGGGGCGACTTGTCGTTCAGGATCTTTTCGAGGTTCCAGACCACCACGGCTGAATCGAAGTCCGAGCCGTCATGGAATTTGACGCCTTCGCGCAACTTGAAGACCCACTTGGTCGGCTCGCCTTCGACTGGCGCCCAGGTCAAAGCGAGGCCGGGGCGGATATCGGCAATGGTGTCGGACTTGGAGAGGTCCCAGTTCACCAGCGCGTCGTAGATCGTGTAGCCCGCGAACCGGAAGCCCTCGAAGCCTTGATCCGGCTGACCGGTCGTCAATGGGATGTCGGCGGCTGTCATGCCAATGCGCAGAGTGCCCTGGGAGAAGGCAGGCATCGCAGTCGCTGCGAAGACACCGAGGCCGATGGCGGCAACTCGAAGGCGTTTGAACATTTACTGCTCCTCAGTTCGGCGTCCATGCGGGAGGCTGTCGCGGTCTACTCATGCAAGCGGCAAGCCAATGCCCGCGCGACCGGTTTGCGAAGGACGCGGCATGTCGATTGCATGTCCACTCACGCGGAGGAGTTGCATGACATCATCTGGGAAGGCACCAACGCTCGATGAATTTCGCGCGCGCGCTACGCTGACAGGCCTTACCTTGACCGAAGAGGACATAGGCCACCTGCACAAGGGCTATGTCGGATTGCTCGGTTTGATGGAGCGCATCCCCCAGCGCTGGGCCTGGGCTGCGGAACCGCCGCTCGTTTTTCGCGCCGACGAGTAGGAGCGCGACATGACTGATCTCACGACGAGCGATCTCACGACGCTGGGCATCGCCGAGGCCGGACGCCGGATGGCGCGCGGCGAACTCACATCGACCGCACTGACCGAGGCCTTCCTCGCTCGCATCGCCACGGTCGATCACAGGATTGCGAGCTACGTCACCCTCACCGCCGACCAGGCGCTGAACGCCGCGCGCCAGGCGGACATGGAGATGGCTGGCGGCCTGCGGCGCGGGCCGCTGCACGGCATTCCGCTGGCATTGAAGGACATCTACGAGACGGCCGGCGTGAAGACGACCGGCCATTCGCATCTCAAGGTCGACTATGTCCCCGCGATCGATGCCGCCTCGGTGCGCAAGCTCAAGGAGGCCGGCGCGGTCATGCTGGGCAAGCTCGGCACCCACGAATTCGCCAACGGCGCGATGACGCCGGACCAGCCGTTCCCACCCGTCCTCAATCCGTGGAACCCGAAGTATCAGCCGGGCGGCTCGTCGAGCGGCTCGGGCGCCGCTGTCGCCGCCGCGCTCTGCATGGGGGCGATGGGCTCCGACACCGGTGGCTCGATTCGCAATCCCGCGGGCTACTGCGCCACCGCCGGCATCAAGCCGACCTATGGGCTGGTCAGCCGTTGCGGCATCTTCCCGCTCGCCTTCAGCCTCGACACGGCCGGTCCGCTTGCCTGGACGACCGAGGACTGCGCGCTGATCCTGGGCGCCCTCGCGGGCCACGATCCCAACGACCAGGGCTCGGCCAAGACGGAGAAGGTCGACTATGGAGCTGCGGCGCAGCGCCCCATCAAGGGCATGCGCATCGCCCTGGCGCGGAGCTGGTACGAAGGCCCCGACGGCAAGCTGTCGCCCGAGATGGCCAAGGGCATGGACGACGCGGTGCGCGTGTTCCGCGACCTCGGCGCCATCGTCGACGAAGTCACCTTCCCCGACATCCGCGACTATCACATCTGCGGCCGCGTCATCATCACCACCGAGGCGCATGCCATCCACCGCCGCGACGTGATCGAACGGCCGGAAAAATTCGGCTACACGACACGGCGGCGCTTCCAGCTCGGTGCGTTCATTTCAGCCGAACAGTACATCTCCGCGCTCCGTTTGCGCCGCAAGCTGCACCAGGACACGCGAAGCCATGCGCGGCTACGACCTGGTGATGACGGCCAACCATTGGGGCGCGCCGGAGATCTTCGAGGAGCCGCAGCCGGTCTTCCACTTCCTCGGCAAACCCTCGCTCACCATGCCGTTCAACGTCACCGGCCAGCCGGCGGCGACGGTGTGTTGCGGCTTCAGCGGCGACGGCCTTCCGCTCGCCTTCCAGCTCGCCGGCCGGGCCTTCGACGAGGCGAGCGTCTTTGCCGCCGGTGCCGCCTACGAACGCACAACGCCGTGGCGCGAGCGACGACCGCCAATTTGACCCCCGGGAGAACACGATGAACGACCGCGACCACAAGGTTTCGCGGCGTTCATGGCTCGCCGGCCTCTAGCAGCCGATCTTCTTCGCGACCTCGATGATCGAGTGGCCGACAGCGTCCCATTCGCCGGTCGGCTTGAGATCGATCTTCTGCCCGGCACCATGCTCGCTGGGCCGCATCACGAAGCCCGTCGACAGGCCGCACTTCTGTGCCGCCAACAGGTCGCCGTTGTGGGCGGCCACCAGCATCACCTGGTGAGGCTTCAGGTACATGCTGCTGACCACGCCGAGATAGGCCTCCGGGTCAGGCTTGTAGTGGTGGAAGGTCTCGCCCGAGAAGCAGTGGTCCCAGGGAATGCCGGCGTTCTTGGCCATGTTGATCAGCAGCGCCACGTTGCCGTTGCTGAGCGTGGCCGTGACATACTTTTTCTTCATCATGCCGATGCCCTCGACCGAGTCGGGCCACGGCCGGAGCTTGTGCCAGAGATGGGTGAATTCCCACGATCCCTCGTCGCCCGGATGCTTCAGGCCCCGCTTCTCGAGCAGCATCCCGAACGCTTCCCTGTGCAGGTCGTCGATGCGCGTCCACGGCAACTGGCCCTTGCGCACGCGCGCCATCTGCGGCTGGTAGAGCCCGCGCCAGTCGTCGGCGAAGCTCGTCCAGTCGGTGTCGATTCCGTACTTCTTGCCGAGCTTGGGCAGGTCTTCGATCAGGCTGCCGCGCCAATCCACCACCGTCCCGAAGACGTCGAAGATGCAGACCTTCAGGTCCGAGAGATCCCTGCCCATTTCATTCCTCCGTTTGCCCCAGTGTGGCGTCCCGCGACGCGCTTGGGTAGTGTCGTCGTATGGTCTGGAAAAACGACACGGTCGCAGGCACCGACGGCAAACCGCGATGCGGCTGGGCAAGCGCCGATCCACTCTACGAAAAATACCACGACAAGGAGTGGGGGCGCCCGCTCAGGGACGACCGCGCCTTGTTCGAGCTGCTGACGCTCGAAGGTTGCCAGGCGGGACTTTCCTGGATCACTGTGCTGCGCAAGCGCGAGCACTACCGCAAGGTCTACGACGGCTTCGATGCGAGCAAGATCGCCCGCTACACGCCGGCCAAGCTCGCGAAGTTGCTGGCCGATCCCGGCATCATCCGCCACCGCGGCAAGATCGAGGCGAGCGTCGGCAACGCCCGCGCCTATCTCGAGATTCTGGAGCGCGAGAGCTCGTTCTCCAGGTTCCTGTGGAGCGTCGTCGACGGCAAACCCCGGAAGAACCGGCCAAAGAACCTGAAAGGCGTACCGGCGAAGACAGCGGAGAGCGACGCGCTCGCCAAGAAGCTCGCCAAGGCCGGCTTCAAGTTCGTCGGTTCCACCATCTGCTACGCCTTCATGCAGGCCTCGGGCATGGTCGACGACCATGTGGTCGGCTGCCACTGCGCCAAGGAGTAAACGTGACCAAGCGTGTCTACATCGCGGCCCTCGGGACCGAGACCAACCAGTTCGTCCCCTTTCCGACTGGCCTGCGCGGCTATCAGGAGCACGGCATCTGGCGCGGCGACGCCACGAAGCATGAGCCGACCAACTTCACCGCGCCGCTGCATGTCTGGCGCAAGGAGACCGAGAAGCGCGGCTGGACCGTGATCGAAGGCCTCGCGACCTTCGCCGCGCCCTCGGGCACGACGGTGCGCAAAGTCTACGAGGATTTCCGCGATGAGATCCTGGCCGGCGTGACGGCGGCCCTCCCCCTCGATGCCGTTCTGATCAACGTGCACGGCGCCATGGTGGCCGACGGCTACGACGACTGCGAAGGTGATCTTCTCTCGAAGATCCGCGCCATCGTCGGCCCCAAGGTCGCGATCGGCGCCGAGTTCGACCTGCATTGCCATCTGAGCGCCCTGATGCTCGACAGCGCCGACGTGCTGATCGGCTACAAGGAATACCCGCACACCGACACGATGGAGCGCGCCGCCGAGCTGTTCGCCATCATCGCCGACACGGCGGAGGGTAAGGTGAAGCCCGTCATGGCGCGCTACGACTGCCGCATGATCGCGCAGTACCGGACCTCGGTGCCGCCGATCAACGAGTTCGTGGTCCGCATGAAATCGCTCGAGGGCAAGGGTGGCATCCTCTCGGTGTCGCTCAGCCACGGCTTTTCCTTCGCCGACGTGGAGGATGTCGGCACCCGCACCCTCGTGGTGGCCGATGGCGACATGGCGAAGGCGGAAAAACTCGCCAAGCAACTGGCCGGCGAGCTGTGGGACAACCGCGAACGCTATGCCACCAAGTATCTCACCGTCGCCGAGGCGATGGACCGCGCCGCCTCGCATAACCAGGGCCCGCTGGTGCTGGCCGACCGCGCCGACAATCCCGGCTCCGGCGCGCCGGGCGATTCGACCTTCGTGCTGAAGGCGCTGGTCGAGCGCGAGATCGGCCCCGCCCTGTTCGGCGTGATGTGGGACCCGATGGCCTTCCGCATCGCCGAGGAGGCGGGCGAGGGCGCGCGCATCCGCATGCGGCTGGGCGGCAAGTCGGGCGCGGTGAGCGGCGAGCCGGTCGATATAGACGTCACGGTGAAGAAGATCGCCCGCGGCGTGCGCCAGCCCTACGGGCCGGTGATGGTGCCGCTCGGCGACATGGCGCTGCTGTCATCGGAACATGTCGACATCGCGATCTGCACGCTGCGCACCCAGACCTTCCACGCCGATGCCTTCAAGGCGGTCGGCGCCGATCCCGCCGACTATCGCGTCGTGATCGTGAAGTCGGCGCAGCATTTCTATAACGGCTTCGTCGGCCTCGCGAAGGAGATCCTCTACGTCGCCTCGCCCGGCGCCGCCGACCCCGACGTCACGCGCTGGCCCTACACCAAGCGCAAGACGCCGTTCTGGCCCAAGACCGCCGATCCCTGGAAGTAGCCCGTACGGCCCCAATTGGTGGACACGAGTGGACAGTCGCGTGTAGCGCCTGTGTCCACCAATTCGTGTCCACTCGCTTCAGCCAAACCAGCATATCGACTTGCCCAGAATCGGCTCGCCCTCCGCCTGCCATTCCCGGCGGATGTGCTCGACGATCTGGTCTTCGGTCATGCCCGTCCAGAAGTCGAGGCCGCGACCCTCCCCGAAACGACCCGCCCGAATGCCGTTCCGAAGAAGGAGGCGCACGATCTCGAGGCTGAGGCGCAAGATTTCGCCCTGAGCGACGCGATAGCCTCTCAAATCGCAGGGAATTTCGAACAGGCCAAACTCATCGGGAACCTTCCGATGCCCCTCGATGTGCATGCTGGCAATCTCGTTCACGATCTCCTGCTCTCGTGCCTTATCCATGACCCACCTCACTTCACGTAGTGCAATTTTAATTGAATGCCATTGTGATAGATATCTACCGTAGGTTGATTTTGGGCATTGATCCTGAAGCCGACGATCACCCCATTGCCGGGCAATCTCACAATGACGCCGTCGCGCGAATAGTCGCCGGTGCGGGGAGTAAAGCGCGTGCCCCCGAAGCTCAGCTTGTCGAAGAGTTCATTCGCGGCACTGCGGCCTCCCGGAATCTCCCGGATTGTGGGTTTGGTTCCTGCCGTCCCGATGTAATTGTCCGGTGAGCCAACCAGTCGATCGATCCGCCGACTCACGGCCGCCTGTACTTCAGCGACCATTCTATCGACGACGATCTGATCTGGTGCGGCGTTTCGGCCGCTGATTGTCGCCAGCAGCGGATTGTTGGGCTCGATGCGCCGAAGAAAGTCACTATGCGATCTGTAAGTGAAGACACGTGCTTGCGCAGACTGCGGCAATCCCGAAGAACCGGACCCTCTTGGACGAATGCCTCCAGCTGGGATGACATACGCCGGATCGAAACTATCACCGCCGTCAGGCGTGAACCGGCCAGCAATGCCGTCCACGATTCCGTCAATGTCCTCGCCATTGGGCGCACGACCTTCGATCGCCTCGAAGCCGTCGAACCGGTCGCGGGCCTCGGCGCGGGCGGCAATCGCTTCGGGGCCATCGGTATCGATGCCGATGGCGTCGATTGCGCGGTCGAGGCCGACCCGCGTATGCGCCCAGCGTATCTGAGCCGGATCGATGCGGCCCTCGGCCCGCGCCTGCTGCGCGGTAGCAAGGCGCGCGTAGTCGTCATCACCGAGTGCGAGCCTGTGCCGGTCGAGGTCGATACCCGCGAACTGCTTCGGTGCGTACACGGCCTGGCGATCGAGCCGCTCGTAGACCGCCGGATCGGTCCTGACCCATCCGTTCGTGGCGGCATCGACAAGCCCGTCCCACTGGTCCGGCGCCAGCCAGTCGCGCACCTCCCACGGCAGGCGAAGCAGCGAGGCGTCGGGGTTCCGGCGCAACCAGTCCAAGGCCGCGACGCCGGCCTCGGCCTGCTGGTTCTGCCACTGCCGTTCGGCACGGCGCTGCGCATGCGCCGCCACCTGCCCGATGCGAGTGCGCATCTCGGGCGAGGCATCGTCGGGGATCAGTCCTTCAGTGCGGGCTGCGAACACCTGGGCCTCGGGCGGCTTCTTTGGATCGAGCGGCAGGGCCGCCAGTGCGCCATCGATCTCGCGCAGCAGGGCGCCCTCGCGCGCATCGACGAAGCCGCGATCGAGGGCCGTCTGCCGCTCCGGCGCGATGACCTCGCGGGCATGGTCGTAGAGCCGGGCGGCGCGATCGAGGTCGCTGCCCATCGCGGCCTCGACCGCACCGGCATAGAGGTCGGAGAGGCCACCCCTCGCGCGGGCCTCCGTCTCAACCTCGTCCCAGCCGCGGCGCTCGCCCTGATAGCGCAGCTCCTCTACGGCCGTCCGGCCGAGCCGGCGCAGATACGCCGGGTCCTGCCACGAGGTCGCCGCGTCCCGGTTCAGGCCGGTGATGCGTTCGGCAACGCTTTGATCGTCGACTTCCACCGTGGCGCGTTGCGCCAGCTGGCCCAGCGTCCCCGCCGCCCAGTCGAGCCGGGTCTCGATCAGCGGTTCCAGGATGCTGCGCTGACGTGGGCCCATGGCCTCGGCCAGCGTGCGCTCCTTCAGTTCATTGAGCGCCGGCAGGGCGCCGGCGATGGCTTCTAACGCCGCCTCGCCGCGCTGGGCCGAAATCCCGGTCTCGGGATCGTGCAGCAGGCCACGCACCCCGGCCGAGAATTCATTGTCGAGCTGGCGCGCGAACATCTCGTCGACACGGATCGTGTGCTCGTCACCATTGTCCAAGAAGGGTGGCCAAGGCTCCGCCGCGGGCTGCTCGAAGGACAGCCCGTCCAGTTTGATCACTCCCATTGAGGTTCTCCACAGGCACGAAAAAGCCCGCCGCGCCCCCTTCAGGTTGAGGGGCCGGGCGGGCTGGAAGGGCGGACACGCAATCCGCCAGAGTAGGCTTTTTCTTAGCCTATTCCTGCTGAATCTGCAACTGTACCGTTTCGGAACTATTACAGGAGAGGTTCGAGGGCCTCGCGAGTCACTTTGCCCTCGACCACGGGCACGACCTCGAACTCGGCCACTTCCTGCCAATCGGAAATCCAGCGCTGGAAGGTGGTGATGTCGTCGGTCTCCATGAGCTGGAAGCAGCGGCCGAGGTCGGCCGTGACGTAGCTCGCCACGAATTTGAGTCCGTCGGGCAGCGCCCGGCCCTTGTCGCGCAGCTTTCGGTAGACGGCCTTGCCGTCCTGATTCCTGAACTTCTCGACCACCATGAACAGCATGTCGCACTCCCGTTGAGTTGATTAGTGTACGCCAAGGAATTCGAGGGGAACGACATGAAGATCGCCATTGCCGGCGCCGCCGGCCGCATGGGCCAGATGCTGATCCGGCAGATTGCCGGCACCGAAGGCTGCTCCCTGGCCGGCGCCCTCGAGGGCGCTTCCAGCAACGCGCTCGGCCGCGATGCCGGCGAAGTGGCGGGCGTGGGTGCCGACGTCAAGAGCGTGAGGGGCGTGAAGATCGTGTCGGACGGCGCCGCCGCCATCGGTGCCGCCAACGTCGTCATCGACTTCACCGTCCCGGCCGCCACCGTGGCGCATGCCAAGATCGCATCGGAGAAGGGCGTCGCCATGGTGATCGGCACGACCGGCCTCGATCCGGCGCAGACCGCCCTGATCCACGAGGCGGCCAGGAAGGTGCCTATCATGTGGGCGGCCAATATGGCGCTGGGCGTCAACGTGCTGATGGCGCTGGTCGAGAAGACCGCGTCGCTGCTCGATCCCAGCTACGACATCGAGGTGCTGGAGATGCACCACCGCCACAAGATCGACGCACCGTCCGGCACGGCGCTGGCGCTCGGCCGCTCGGCTGCCGCGGGGCGCAAGGTCAAGCTCGAGGACGTATGGCGCAAGAGCCGCGACGGCCATACCGGCGCGCGGCCGACCGGCGAGATCGGCTTCGCCACCTTGCGCGGCGGCGAGGAAGTGGGCGTCCACACCGTGTACTTCGCGGCGGCGGGCGAGCGGCTGGAACTCAACCACCGTTCCTTCAGCCGCGAGGGCTATGCGCTAGGCGCCGTCACGGCGGCCGTGTGGCTGGAAGGCAAGAAGCCCGGCCTCTACGGCATGAAGGACGTGCTGGGGCTCTGAAAACCTGCCCTCGCCAACGCTGGGCGACTTCCAGCCGTATCAACACCCCGCGTCTAGTTGCGGTTGGCGGGTGCCTTCTTATCCCGTGATTTGCCTTCGGCGGCCTTCAGTTCCGCACGAACCTCGGACGCTGCCTTGGCGTCGATCTTCTCCGCTTCAGCGACGGCTTTCTCCGCTGCGGTGAAATCCGAGCGCCTGATGGCGTCACGTGCTTGCTCGACGAAATTCGTCAGCAGGGCGGTCTTCAGCTCGGCGCGAACCTTTGTCACCGGCGCCGCCTTGGCCGTGGCCTTGGCATCGAGCTTCTCGGCTTCAGCGACGGCTTTCTCCGCCGCGGGGAAATCCGCGCGCTTGATGGCGCCGCGTGCCTGCTCGACGAGGTTCGCCACGACAGCGCTTTTCAGCTCGGCGCGCAGCTCGATCACCGGCGTGGCCGTGGCGTCGATCTTCTCTGCTTCTGCCACGGCTTGCTCCGCCCCCGCAAAATCCGAGCGCTTCAGGGCGCTGCGTGCGGCCGCGATGAGGGGCAGCAGCCGGGGATTGAGCGGCGGCGCGGACGGGGCAGCTGCTGCCCGAGTGTCGACGGCCGGCGGCGTCGCAAGGGCGGGCGCGGCAGGTGGCGTGTTGGCGAGCGGCGGCGGAAGCGGCACGGCGAGTGGTGGCGTCTTCGACTTGTCGAGTGCCGTCTTGAGTTCGGCACGGACTTCGGCCGCAGCCTTTGCGTCGAGCCTTTCGGCATCGGCGACCGCTTTCTCCGCCGCGAGGAAATCCGAACGTTTGATGGCCTCGCGGGCTGCAGCGACGAGCTGCGGAACTTGCGCATTTGCCGGCGGAGCATTGGCTGTAAGAGGCGCCGCGGGAGGTGCCGAAGGAGGTGCCGCCACTGGCGGCCCGGCCGCGGGCGTCGCCGGCGGAGCGGCTGGACTGCTCACGGGAGGCATCGGGCGGGCGGGGGTGGCGGGTAGTGTGGCCTGAGGCGCAGAAGGAGCCGGAGCGGCTATGGTCGCAGGTGCGGCCGCAGGAGGCTGGACTGCCGCCGGACGGCTCGGCGCCGCGGGAAGCGCCTGTACGGGCGCAGGTGGGGCCGGCATCGGCGCGTTGCCGGTCTGGCTTGGCGTCGTGCGGCGAGCCTCGGCGAGGCGGCGAGAGAGGTCGCCCCAACCCGGGTGCGACGGATAACTCTTGGCGCCGCTGGCGATCAATCGCTCGGCATCGGCGTACTGCTGGCGCGCCAGGGCCGCATCCACCGACGCCGCCACGGCCCGGATCTCGGCGTCCTGGCGTGCGCGATCGGCCTTGGCACGTTCGAGCTCGGCACGGGCGATGGCGACCTCGGGCATCGAGGTGGAGACGCTGTTGGCTTCGGCCAGCGCGCGCTCGGCGGTGGCGAAGTCGCCTTGCGCTGTGCTGCGCCGCGCGGTCGCGACCAGTTCGAGCGCGCGGGCATTCTGGAGGCGCAATTCGTTGGCTTGCTGATCGTTGCCCTGCCTGGCGCTGGCGGTGCGGCGTTGCAGATCGGCCCACCCGGAATAGGAGCCGTAGCGGCGACGCCCGTCCTCGATGGCGCGCTCGGCATCGTCGTACTGTCTGCGCTGGAACGCCGCGTCGATAGCCGCCAGGATCAGGCGGATGCCGTCCTGCTGTTGTTCGGCCGCGACCCGGCGGCGGCTGAGATCGGCGCGTGCCTGGTTGACTTCGGGGAAACCCGGCGCGGATTGGTCGGCCAGCACAAGCAGACGCTCGGCCTCGACGAAATCGCCGCGATCCATGGCCTGCCGGGCATTGCCGATCATACTGCGCGACTGGTTGACACGTGCCTGCCAAGTCGACTCGGCGCGCGCCTCCGCCAGGCGATTGAGCCGAGCGCGATATTCGTCATCCGCGTTGAAGCGCTGGGAATACTCGGCAAGCAGGCGCTCGGCCTCCCAAAGCCGATGAGCGGTGAGAGCCTGGTCGATCGCGGCCTGATACTGGTAGCGCTCGCGATAAAGCTGGCCGCGTTCGCTGCGCATCGAAGCGATGTCGCCACGCGCCTGGGCGGTCTCGGCGAAACCCGGGGCTTGCTTTTCGGCTTCCCGCAACAGCGCTTCGGCATCGGAGAAATCACCGACCTGCGCGAACCGGCGCGCCTCGGCAATCAGTCGCCGCGCCTCGGCTTGGTGCAACTGGGCATTGCGATCGGCCTCGGCCCGCGCGAGCTTCTGCTGCAGCGGAGGCCATGCGTTGCTGCCGGCAAAGTTTCGGTTTGCATCGGCGAGCAAGCGGTTGGCGTAGGTGAAATCGCTGGCAGTGATCGCCCGTTCTATGGACGCGGCGAGGGCGTTGCGATCGGCATCCGAGGATACAGGCGGTTGTGGAATGGCGGATGGCTGTACGGGGGCAGCCGCGGGGGCCGGAGTCGGCGCTGGCCTTTGCGTCGTAAGGGGCGGGTCTGCTGGCTTGCTCTTGTCGGCGTTCAGCAGATTGCCGCCGAAGACGACGGCGCCACCGACGGCCACGATGCCGCCCAGCGCGCCGATGATCGAATAGAGCAGGCGGTTGCCCCCGCCTGCTGCGTTATCGGCCATTGCATCCTCGTGATGAGTACGAATTCCGTAACGTCGTCATGACAAGCAAGTTCCCGGCACCGAAAGCGATGTGAGCCGGAAGCGCGGACGACGGCCGCCGATCAATTCGCGGAAACGTTGCCTGTTGAATTTACGCTCAGGCGCACTTCGGTTTGGCCGCGCAGGGCGCTCGCGCTCCAGACACCATCAGGGCCCTGGCTCAAGGCGCGAATGCCCTTGTACCCATCGGCTTCCATAGCCGCTTTCGCGGCCGCGCCGGTCATTTTGCCGGGAGGCGCAGCATCGGTATTCATCGGAACGGGGTCCAAAGCAGCTTCGATGGCAGGGACCACCGCGCGACGAGCGGCCAGCAGGAGGGGGACCGGTGGACGAGTAACATCCGACGCCACGGCGCTTCGGACCGGCGCCGCGGACACCTTGGCTGGGATAGCAAGGGAGCGCCGCTGCGACTCGGAAGGGGGTAAAGCGCCAGCCGGTTCAGGGATTGGCTTGAGAACCTGCGCACTGGTGGCACCCGCTATGGTCGCCACCAGGGCGAGAGCCAGAAACTTGAATTTCATTTTTGGAGCGCCTTTGGGATTGCCACGCCGTGGCACTTGGCAACAACGCGATTGCCGCAAGTTGGTTCCAGATCTACCCCAAAGCCGGAAGAAAGGTGCAAATCGGGGAACCCCCGCTCGGTCCGTGCGTTCTCCGCATGCCCCCAATGGGCGCGTTCGGTAGCAACGCGCAGGGGATCAACGAGAAGGAATGAACCCGTGCGAACCATATCGATCGCCCTTGTCTCCATCCTATGTGCCGCGCTGATCTCGCCGGCTTCTGCAGACAATGACAAGAACAAGGGTGGCGGGCACGGTGGCGGCCCCAAGGCCGACAAGCACGACAATGATCAGGGCCGCGGCAATCAGGGCCACGGCAACAGCGGTCCTGTGATCGAGCAACGCGCCTCGGGGCCCGTCGTGGTGGTGCCCTATCAGCAGCTCGTGGTCGTCGATCGCGATCGCACCCTCGTGCGCACCTACTATCACAACGAATATGTCGCCGGCCGGTGTCCGCCCGGCCTCGCCAAGAAGAACAATGGCTGCCTGCCGCCCGGTCAGGCCAAGAAGGCTTGGATCGTCGGCCAGCCTCTGCCGCCCGAGGTCGTCTACTACCCGATGCCGCGCGAACTGTGGACGCAACTCACCCCGCCGCCTTACGGCTACGAGTATGTCCAGGTGGACGACAACATCGTGCTGATCGCGACCGCCACTCGGGTGATCGGCGCCCTGCTCGGCAACCTCGGAAACTTCGACTAGACCGGCAGCAGAAAGAGGACATCCCATGGTTGCAAATAAGTGGCTTATGAGCCTGATGATGCCGGTCGCCCTCACGGCGAGCCTGGGCGCCTGCACCCAAACGGGTGGCGCATCGCAGCCGGGATATGTCAACACGTCGGCGCCCGGAAATTCTGGCGGCAGCTATAGCGGCGAACAAGGCCGCGTCATGTCCATCCGCGAAGTCGCTTTGAGCGGCGGGTCGGGCATGAACGACGGCACGCTGGTCGGCGGCGGCGTGGGAGCGGCGGGCGGTGCTGCGATCGGCGCGGCCACGACCCACTCAGTCGGCGGTGCGGTAGTCGGCGGCCTGCTCGGCGCTGTGGGTGGCGCCATCGCCGGCAACATCGTCGGCCGCGGCGGTTCCAGCCAGCGCGGTATAGAAGTCACGATACAGAAGGACGACGGCCAGACGGTCGCCATCGCCCAGCCCGACAACGGCGACGTGCAGATGGGCGATAGGGTCAGGATCGTCCAGGACCGAAACGGCGCAGCCATCGCGGTCCGCGACCAGGGTTACAGGCGCGACTTGTAGAAACCTCCCTTCCGGCGCTGCCTCTCCGCGCGAGTCGAGACGACCGAAAACGTTCTAATCCCAGTCGTGCTCGAAGCGCGGCGCGCGCATCTCCGCCAGTGCCGCCTTGAGCTGCTCGGCCAGGGCCAGGCGGGCATCGGGCGAGAGAAAGCGGCCGATCACGAGGCGATTGCCCTTCGAGACCACGACCAGCCGTTCCTCGCTGACGTCGAGCCTGATCCAGTAGGCATCGAGCCGGTGCTCCCCGCGTTCGCCGTCAGGCGCCACGCGGTCGACCAGAAGCTCACTGTCGGTCAGCACCAGCGTCTCGCTGCGCCGCGCATCGAGATAGCTGCGCTTGAACAGCCACCACAGCAGCCAGATATCGAGACCCATGAAGCCCATCACGGGCCAGGCACCGAGGATCAGCATCGGCACGCCGATCACCAGATTGGCCGCGATGGCGCCGCGGATCACCCACTTGAAGCCTTCCGGCGACAGGCTGCGGTGGGGACTGAGCGAGGTGGCGAAATGAATCGCGCCTGGACCGGGTAAGACGGGTGGGCCGGAGGTGAAGGGCGTCTCGGTCATGGTATGAAGCTATATGGCCCTGATGAAGACCGCCGTCATCCCCGAGTTCTTCGCCCGCCTCGCGGCTGCGATGCCGGAACCCGAGACCGAGCTGGAATATGAAAACGTCTATCACCTGCTGGTGGCGGTCGTGCTCTCGGCCCAGGCGACCGACGTCGGCGTGAACCGTGCGACGGGGCCGCTGTTCAAGATCATCAAGACACCGGCCGAGATGCTCGCACTCGGCGAGAAGAAACTGATCGATCACATCAAGACGATCGGGCTGTTCCGCACCAAGGCCAAGAACGTGATCGGCCTCAGCCATCTCCTGATCGAGCGGCATGGCGGCGAGGTGCCGCACACGCACGAGGAGCTGCAGGCGCTGCCCGGCGTCGGCCGCAAGACGGCCAACGTGGTGATGAACGTGGCCTTCGGCGAGGCGACCATCGCCGTCGACACCCATATCTTCCGGGTCGGCAACCGCACCGGGCTCGCTCCCGGCAAGAACCCGCTGCAGGTCGAGCTGAAACTGTTGAAGCGCGTGCCCGAGGAGTATCGTCTGCATGCCCACCACTGGCTGATCCTGCACGGCCGCTACACCTGCAAGGCGCGCACGCCGCTCTGCCCTGCCTGCGTCGTGGCCGACCTCTGTACGTTCAAGGGGAAGACTTTAGCGGCGTAGAGGCGCCGCCCGGCAATCAGGCGAGCGCCCGCAGGCCGGCGCGCAACGCCTTTGCCTCGGTGTGCGCGAGGCGCCCGTCGATCTCGCCATGCGTCCGTTCCCAGGTCGCCATCGCGGATCGCAGGATCCGTCGCCCAGCCGTCGTCAGCGTCAGCCGCCGTGCGCGTCGATCCGCGGGATCGACGGAGATCCTGACCAGACCTCGCCGCTCCAGCGGCTTCAGGTTGGCGGTGAGCGTGGTGCGATCCATCACGAGCAAGGACGCGATCGAGCCGATCGACGGCGGCTTCGGCTGGTTGAGCGACGTCAGCAGCGAGAACTGGCCGCTTGTCAGGCCGAAGGGGGCCAGCGCCTCGTCGAAGCGGCGCGCCAGCGCACGCGCGGCGCGCTGGGCGGCGAAGCACAGACAATGATCGTAGACATGCAACGTGGTGTCGAAGGAGGCGTTGTCAATCTTTGACATGGTCTATTTACGTTGATATCAACCTATCATGTCAAGCCCGAACAGCAGGAGTGAAGCCATGGCTTATGTGCAAGGATTCATCGTTCCCGTGCCGACCGCGAACAAGGAAGCCTATCGCAAGCTCGCCGCGGATCTCGCCCCGGTGTTCAAGGAACTCGGCGCGACCCGCCTGGTCGAGGCGTGGGGCGACGACTTGCCCGACGGCAAGCTGACCGACTTCAAGGGTGCGGTGAAGGCGAAGCCGGACGAGGTCGTGGTGTTCTCGTGGCTAGAATTTCCCAGCAAGGCAGTGTGCGACGCGGCCCACGAAAAGATGATGAGCGACCCGCGCATGAAGGATATGGGGTTGGCGATGCCGTTCGATGGCCAGCGCATGATCTTCGGCGGCTTCACGGCCATGCTCGACGAGCGCACGAACATCGGAAACACTGGGGGCAAGACCGGCTACATCGACGGCTTCGTCGCACCAGTGCCCCTGGCCAACAAGGCGGCCTATCTCGAGATGGCCACCAGGGCCGCTGCGCTCTTCAAGGAGGTCGGTGCCGTCCGCGTGGTCGAGACGTGGGGCGAGAACGTGCCCGACGGCAAGATCACCGACTACAAGGGTGCGGTGAGGGCCACGGGAGACGAGAAGATCGTCTACTCTTGGGTCGAATGGCCCTCGAAGGCGGTGCGCGACGAAGGCTGGAAGAAGATGATGGCCGACGAGCGCATGAAGAACCACCAGATGCCGTTCGACGGCAAGCGCCTGATCTACGGCGGCTTCGCGCCGATCGTCGACGCCTAGGCGAACACCCCTAGGCTGCGTCGGCCAGGATCTTGTCGCTGTCGTTGTCGACGATGACGGCGGTCTCGAAATAACGAATGTCCGGCGGAGCGCCATAGCGCTCCGCGATATAGGCCTGCCAGGCCGGCGTGTAGACCGCCTCGGCGTCGGCGCAGCTCTTCCACAGATAGACGCCGCCGCCGATCCGCTTGTCGCCGTCGAACAGATAGTACTTTCGAACGAGACCCTTCATGCCGCGGTACTTGGGCGCCGAGCCCTTGAACAGCTCCGCGGCCTTCTTCGCGTCAATGCCGTCCCGGCAGCTTGAAATTCACGATGGCGGTGATCATGAGTCGCCTCCCTCAGAGTTGAGCGCGCTCCTCGCGCACCTTCCACAGCAGCACGAAGCCTAGCACCAGGAAAAACAGCACGCACGCCATGCCGAGCCGGGTCGAGCCGGTCGCGGCCGTCACGATGCCGATGGCGAGCGGCGTCATCCAGGCGGTGGCGCGGCCCGAGAGCGCGAACAGGCCAAAGAATTCGCCGCTCATCTCGTGCGGCGCCAGCCGGCCGACCAGGGTGCGGCTGGCCGCCTGCATCGGGCCCATGCAGAAGCCCAGCAGCAGGGCGAAGCCCATCAGAGTCTTTTCCTGGACCGAGCCGAACAGGCCGCGCGTCGGGCTGATGGGATCGACCGGAATGACAAAGAGCACGTGGGTGGCGGTGACGCCGACGATGCCCATGGTGGCCACGATCACGCCGGCGATCGCGAACTGCACCGTGCGCTTGCTGCCGATCCAGTCGTCGAGGCGGCCACCCAGGAAGGCGCCCGGGATTGCGAACACGGTGAGGATGATGCCGAAGATACCCAGCGTCACCGTGCTCCAGCCGAAGGTCGCGGCGGCATAGACGCCGCCGAAGGCGATGATGGCTGCGAGGCCGTCGTTGTAGAGCATGAAGGCCATCAGGTAGCGCAGCACGTTGCCGAAGCGCGGGATGCGCTTCAGCGTCGAGAGCAGCGAGCGGCCGCCTTCCCGCGCCGCGACGAGCAGCGGCTGGCGCGCCGCACCGGCTGAATCGGGCGTGAACAGGAACATCGGCAGCACGAAGATCGCGAGCCACACGGCGGCTGCGGGACCGACCAGGCGTTCGAGTTCGTGGGTCGCGGGATCGAGCCCGAACAGCGGCCGGTCATTGGTTGTGGCGAGGCCGAACATCGAGGGCATCGACACCGCGAGCACGATGAAGAGCGAGATGAGGCCGCCGCAATAGCCCAGGCCCCAGCCGAAGCCGCTGAGGCGTCCCATCTGCTCGGGGCGCACGATGTTGGGCAGCTGGGCGTTGTTGAACACGATCGACATTTCCGCGCCGATGGTGGCCGCGATCACCGCCCAGCTGATCGGCATGATGAGGTCGGGCCGGTTGGGGTAGGCGAACCAGAGGCCGGCGCAGCCCGCCACCAGCAGAAGCTGGAAGGCGAAGATGTAGGGTTTGCGCCGCCCGCCGGCATCGGCCATGGCGCCCAGGAAAGGACTCATGAGCGCGATCAGGATGCCCGAGGCGGACTGCGTGAAGGCCCAGGCCGACTGGCCCTGCACCGGATCGCCCACCAGGACGTTGGCGAAGTAGGGCGCGAAGATGAAGGTGGTGATGATGGTGAAGAAGGGCTGGTTGGCCCAGTCGAACAGGGCCCAACTGAACTGGCCGAGCTTCGATGCTTCGCGAGGCGTGTCGGTCATGTGCGGGCAGTATGCCCGAGAACGCGCCGTGGCAGTTGCCAGATCGCGGCGCGGTTTGTGGGCGAAAAGACCTTCTGCATCGCCTCCTGCCAGGGCAGCCACATCTGGGCCACATGCTCGGCCGGATCGAGGGTCGCGAGGGAAAGCGCCGGTACCTGGAAGCCGAAGACGTGCTCGACGTTATGGGTCACGTCGGGCGCATAGCGGGCCCGCCACTGGGCCCAGATCTCGTAACGGTTGGTGAGCCGCCAGTCGGTGAGCGTGCCGGCCGACAGGCCGGTCTCCTCCAGAAGCTCGCGGCGGGCTGTCGCCTCGAGGTCCGGATCGTCGGGCTCACGCGAACCGGTCACCGACTGCCACAGGCCGCCGTCACGTTTATTGGCGCTGGCCCGTTCGAGCAGCAGCACGTCCAGCCGGGGCGTGTGGATCACGACCAGCACCGATTCAGGGAGCTTGAAGGCCATCGGGGCCAGCATATAAGGTCCCGCGTCAGTTTTCCGAGGGAACAATGAGCAAGCAACTTCAGGCCACCATCGATGCCGCGTGGGAAAAGCGCGACGGCATCAGCAGCGCCACAAAGGGCGAGGTCCGCGAGGCGGTCGAAACGGCGATCGCCGGCCTCGACGACGGCACCTTCCGCACCGCCGAGAAGCTCGGCGACGAATGGGTGGTGCACCAGTGGCTGAAGAAGGCCGTGCTGCTCTCCTTCCGGCTCTATGATTCGGTGCCGATGGACGGCGGCGCGTCATTCCCCGGCATGGGCGCCGCCCCCTGGTTCGACAAGGTGCCGCTCAAGACCACGGGCTGGGACGCGGCGAAGTTCGCCAAGGCGGGCTTCCGCGCCGTGCCGGGCTCGGTCGTGCGCCGCGGCTCCTACATCGCGCCGTCGGTCGTGCTGATGCCGTCCTTCGTGAACCTCGGCGCCTATGTCGACACCAACACCATGGTCGACACCTGGGCCACCGTCGGCTCGTGTGCCCAGATCGGCAAGAACTGCCATCTCTCGGGCGGCGTCGGCATCGGCGGCGTGCTCGAGCCGCTGCAGGCCAACCCGGTGATCATCGAGGACAACTGCTTCATCGGCGCGCGCTCGGAAGTGGTCGAAGGCGTGATCGTCGGCACCGGCGCGGTGCTGTCGATGGGCGTGTTCATCTCCGCCACCACCAAGGTGGTGGATCGCGCCACGGGACAGATCCACGTCGGCAAGGTGCCGCCCTATTCGGTGGTGGTGCCGGGCAACATCGGCGGCGGCCCCGACCGGCCCTCGACCTACTGCGCGGTGATCGTGAAGACCGTCGACGAGCGCACGCGCTCCAAGACCTCGATCAACGAGCTGCTGCGCGATTGAGGAAGGCGGGATGACCGAGCCGCTGCAAAGCCAAG
This sequence comes from Reyranella sp., assembly GCA_029946105.1. Lineage (GTDB taxonomy): Bacteria > Pseudomonadota > Alphaproteobacteria > Reyranellales > Reyranellaceae > Reyranella. Next base: position 40,717 of record JAQSDW010000074.1, read on the forward strand.
TCCTCCCCCAGCGCCTCCTGTGGCGCGGCGATTCCCTGCCCGCGGAGGCCGGCAAGATCGCGCTGCCGCGTGATGTCGAGGCCGAACTCGACGCGCTGGTCGCCTCGCTCGACCGCGATCCGGTGCCGCTCCTGCTGCTGCGTGCCGAAGACTACACGCTCGACGCTTCGCGCCGGTTCATGGCCACGGTGAAGCAGAGCCTCGATGCCGGGCCGGGCTTCGCCATCGTCGACCGCCTGCCGGTCGAACGCTGGTCGGAGAGCGGCCTGCGCGCCGTGTGGTGGCTGCTGGCCTCGCTGGTCGCGCGGCCGGTCGCGCAGAAATGGGACGGCACCTCGATCTACGACGTGCGCGATCTCGGCCGGCCGCCGGGCAATGGCGTGCGGCCCGACGTCACCAACGCCGAGCAGAACTTCCATACCGACAACAGTTACAACCTCGTGCCGCCGCACTATGTCGGCCTGCTGTGCGTGCGCACGGCGATGGAAGGCGGCGTGAGCGGCATCGTGAGCTTTGCCGCCGCCCACGAGGAGATGCGCAAAAGGCACTCCAACCTGCTTCCACGGCTCTACCAGCCGTTCCATTTCGACCGCCAGCGCGAGCATGCGCCCGACGATGTCATGACGACCTGGCACCCGATGCTGGAGAGCGAAGACGGCCGGCTGATCGCGCGGCTGTCGCGCTTCCAGGTGAAGAACGGATATAGACTGGCCGGCGCCGAACTCGATCCGGAAGGTGCTGCGGCCATCGAAGCCTTCGAGGGGATTCTCACCGCACCGGGCATGTCGGCCCGCTTCCAGTTCGAGCCGGGCCAGATGCAGCTGATCGACAACCGCGCGCTCGGCCACAAGCGCACCGCCTTCCGCGACTGGCCGGACCCCGAACGCAAGCGCCTGCTGATCAGGCTGTGGCTGCGCGACAGCGGAAGCCGCGCCTACAACGGCTGAGCCCCGCAGGGGCCCTCAGCGGTGGCGCGCCCACTCCGGCTGCTTCTTCAGATGCGCGCCTTCCTTGGCCAGAATCTTGGCGGTGCGCTCGGGGGCGAAGCCCAGCTCGACGAAGGCCGGGCCAACGTTGGCCACCTCGCGATAGTCGGCGATCTTGCCGTCGCGCAAGCTCATCATCGAGCAGCCCTCGAAGCCCACGCGCCGGCCCGCGGCCTCAGGCAGCTTCGAGACGTAGCTGAAGGTGTAGTAGGCGTAGAGCATGCGGCCGTCGCTCACCGGCCGGTGCATCTCCCAGCGGAAGTCCTGCGCGGTGCGATAGAACCAGTCGTCGATCATCTCGGCGATCTTCGCAGGGCCTGTGAAGTCGCCGTAGAAAACGTCGTGATAGACGCCGTCCTCGGTGAACAGGCTGGCGAAACCCTTGCCGTCGCGGCGTTCGACGGCGGAGCAGAAGGCCTTCAGCAGTGCGGACGTTTCCATCGTTATTCCTCCCGGATTTGCCGCAATCATGACTAAACTGGCGCGACCGGCCAAGGGCGCCGCGAGGGAGAGACCCGCATGAGCTTCTGGATCGTCATCGGCATTCTCGTCGTCATCGGCCTGTGGCTGATCGCGCTCTACAACGGCCTGGTCGGCGGCCGCAACCAGGCGCAGACCGCCTGGAGCCAGATCGACGTGCAACTGAAGCGCCGTCACGATCTCATTCCCAACCTCGTGCAGGTGGTGAAGGACGCCATGGGCTACGAGCAGGAGACGCTCACCAAGGTCGTGCAGGCGCGCAACACCGCCGCGGCCGCCAGCGGCCCGGCGCAGGCGGGTCCCGCCGAAGCGGCGCTGACCCAGGCCACGCGCGGGCTGTTTGCCTTGATGGAGAACTACCCGCAGCTCAAAGCCAACGACAACGTGAAGCAGCTGCAGGAAGAGCTGACGACGACCGAGAACAAGATCGCCTTCGCGCGCCAGTTCTACAACGACTCGGTGAACAGCTATAACACCCGCCGCCAGACCTTCCCGGCCGTGCTGGCCGCGGCGTCGCTGGGTTTTGGGCCGATCGAGCTCTTCAACATGCCCGAGACCGAGCGCGAAGTGCCCAAGGTCGCGCTGCGCTAGGCCGCAGGCCGCGGCATGGCCGCCACCGCCGACTTCGTCGCCGCCCAGAAGGAGAACCGCCGCAACACGATGGTGTTGCTGGTGCTCCTGACGGCGCTCGCCGCCCTGGTCGGCTACCTGATCGGCTGGATCCTCGAGAGCGAGGGCTCGGACACGATGCCGGCGGTGAGCGCTCTCGGCATCGGTGCCGCGGGCGTGATGGCCGCGATCAGCGTCGGCTGGAGCCTGATCTCGCTCGCGGTCGGCGACCGCATGGTGCTGTCGATGGCGGGCGCCAAGCTGATCGAGCAGCAGGATGCCCCGCAGCTCTACAACGTGGTCGAGGAAATCTCGATCGCGTCCGGCGTGCCGATGCCCAAGGTGATGGTGATCGAGACCGATGCACTCAATGCCTTCGCCACCGGCAACCGGGTCGGCAACGGCACTATCGCCGTGACGCGCGGCCTGCTCGATACGCTCAGCCGCGACGAGCTGCAGGGCGTGGTGGCGCACGAAATGGCCCATCTCGCCAATCTCGACACGCGCTACATGGTGGTGGTCGGCGTCACGGTCGGCCTGATCGCGCTGGTCTGCGACATGAGCTTGCGCACGCTCAACTGGGGTTCTACGCAGCGGCGCAGCGACAGCAAGGGCAAATCGGGCGGTGGCATTTTGATCATCGTGCTGCTGGTGGTCGCGATCCTGGCGCCGCTGGCGGCCAAGGCGGTGCAGATGGCGGTGTCGCGCCAGCGCGAATATCTGGCCGATGCCACGTCAGTGCAGTTCACGCGCAATCCCGCCGGGCTGATCTCCGCCCTTGGCAAGCTCGCAGAAAAGGCGGCACCCTTCCCCGGCGTGAGCCGTGCCACGCAGCATCTCTTCATCGTCAACCCGATCCATGAATTCAACTCGAAGACTCCGGCACTTTTGGCCACGCATCCCGACATCGAGGATCGCATCGCTCGCCTGCGCGCTCTGGGCAGCTAGCCTGGGCACCGCCGTGGCCTTCGACCTGCAGGGCCATCGCGGCGCCCGTGGGTTGGCGCCGGAGAACACGCTGGCCGGCTTCAAGGTCGCGCTCGAGACGGGCGTCACCACGCTCGAAACAGATCTTGCCATCACCAGGGACGGCCAGGTCGTCATCAGCCACGACCCGTACCTCAATCCCGACCTGACGCGCGGCTTAGACGGGCAATGGCTTACCGGTCCTGGCCCGACCATCCGCACGCTCACCCTCGATCAGCTCAAGAGTTACGACATCGGCCGGGTCAATCCGGCGAGCAAATACGCCCAGCAGTTTCCTGAACAGAAGCCGGTGGACGGCCAGCGCTTCCCCACGCTGCCCGAGTTCTTTGCCCTCGCGGGACCCGACGTGCGCTTCAACATCGAGATCAAGACCGATCCCAACAAGCCGGACCTCACCGTCGACCCGGCGCGCTTCGCGGTCCTGGCCGTCGACGCCATCCGCAAGGGCAAGGCCGCGGAGCGCAGCACGCTCCAGTCGTTCGACTGGCGCGGCCTCATGGAGGCGAAAAAGCTGGCGCCCGAGATCGCGGCCGGCTGCCTCACCATCGAGAGCAACAACTTCGACACGGTGCAGCGCGCCAGCGGCCGGCCCTCGCCCTGGCTGGGCGGGCTCGATCTCGCGGCACACGGCGGCTCGGTGCCGCGGCTGGCCAAGGCCGCCGGCTGCGCCACCTGGTCGCCGTTCTGGCGCAACGTCGATGCAGGCAACGTGAAGGAAGCCCAGGCGCTCGGCCTGAAGGTCGTGCCCTGGACGGTGAACGTGCCGGCCGAGATGGACCGGCTGATCGACCTGGGCGTCGACGGCCTCATCACCGACTATCCCGACCGCGCCCTGCCGATCCTGGCCGCCAAGGGCCTGAAGGCGCGGTAAAGGGGGTCCAAACCCTCCCCCATTCCCGCGGGGCGATTTTCGCCATCCCGCCTCGATAAAAGCCAGTAACGGCGCGCCTTTGACGCGCTCAACCGACACACCAATGTGTGACAATTTCTGTGCGTCGACCTGTGCGCGCACCTGTGCTCCTCCTGGCCGGCTACCCTGGCGCCATGGCGCGCCGTACGTCGGGCCACAGAGGTTGATCTCGGCGGCGCGTGTTCTGTATACAGAACCCATGCGCCCGTTTGCCCCCGAACCCGACCTCTCCGAACGTATCCACGACGCCGTTCTGAACGCCATCTGCTCCGGCGAACTGAAGTCGGGCGCCCGCATCACCCAAGAGGAGCTCGCCCAGCAGTTCGGCGTGTCCCGCCAGCCGGTCCTGCAGGCCATGATGCTGCTCCGCCGCGAGGGCTTCCTGATCGACGCCGGCCGCAAGGGCGTGTGCGTGGCCCCGCTCGACGTCGAGCAGGCCAACAATCTCTATTATGTGCGCGCGGCTCTCGACGGGGCGGCGGCACGCCTGGCCGCCACACGCTACACGCCGGAGCTCGCCCATCGCGGCCGCCTCTTGATCGACGTCGGCCGCCGCGCCGTGGCCAGCGCCAACATCCCCTTCGTGATCGAAGCCGATATCGACTTCCATCTGTTCGTCTACGAGGCCTCGGGCAATCCGCTGATCGCGGAGACGGCGCAGCCGCACTGGCAGCACATGCGCCGTGTCATGGCCGCGGTCCTGAGCGAGGACGACCTGCGCGTCAGCGTCTGGGACGAGCACGAGGAAATCCTGCGCGCGCTGGAGGCCGGCCAGGTCGCCGAAGGCGAGGCGCTCTGCCGCAAGCACACCGAACAGATGGCCGGTATCCTCACCGGACGCCTGAAGGACGTGATTTCGCGCGCGGCGTAAAATCGACCCTACAAGAACGAAACCAAGGAGGAACCGCCATGAAGCTCACACCGGAGCAGCTCAAGCAGTTCGACGACGACGGCTATCTCTTCTTCCCCAACTATTTCTCGGCCGAGGAAACGGCGATCCTGAAGTCGGAGATCCCCGGCGTCTTCGCCCAGCGGCGCGAGGAGAACGTGCGCGAAAAGTGCGGCGACGTCGTCCGCACCGCCTTCGCCGTGCACACCTATCACCCGGTGTTCAAGGCGCTGGTCCACAGCCCGCGCTTCGTCGAGCCCGCCGAGCAGCTGCTGAAGGACAAGACCTACATCCACCAGTTCAAGATCAACGGAAAGGCCGCCTTCGACGGCGACGTCTGGCAGTGGCACCAGGACTACGGCACCTGGAAGGCCGACGACGGCATGCCCGAGGCGCGCGCCATGAACCTCGCGGTCTTCGTCGACGAGGTGAACGAATTCAACGGCCCGCTCTACTTCATCCCGAAGAGCCACAAGAAGGGTGCGATCGAGGCCAGGCACGACCTCACCACCACGTCGTATCCGCTGTGGGTGATCGACAACGACGTCATCGCCAAGCTGGTGCAGCAGGGCGGCATCGTGGCGCCCAAGGGTGGCCCGGGTTCGGCGATCTTCTTCCACGGCACGCTGGTGCATGGCAGCCCGCCCAACATGTCGCCGTGGGACCGCCAGATCATCTACGTCACCTACAATTCGGTGCAGAACGCCATCACCCGCCACAAGCGGCCGGCCCATATCGCCCATCGCGATTTCACGCCGATCGACGCCTGGGAAGACGATTGCGTGACCCGCGCCGCCGGCCACAAGGTCGCGGCGGAATAACAAGACGCTTGCTCTTCCGGACCGCGAGCGTGCCGC
>JAQSDW010000074.1:46444-50550 GCA_029946105.1 Reyranella sp.
CGTGGCCTAAAGGCTGCCGCAGAGCGGGCACTCGACGACCTCAAGTGTGAATCTCAAAACAAGTCCTAGTTGAAAAGAGGAAACAATGAGTCTCCATCGCATGCTGATGGCCCGCGCGGCCGAAGCCAATCCGCTCCGCATCGGTGTGATCGGCGCCGGCAAGTTCGGCTCGATGTACCTCAGCCAGATCCCGACGACTCCCGGCATCCACCTGCTGGGCATCGCCGACCTCTCGCCCGACCGCGCGCGCGAGAACCTGGCCCGCCTCGGCTGGAAGCCCGACGTGACCGCCGCCCTCTCGTTCGCCGACGCGCGCAAGCACGGCAGCACCTACCTCACCGAGGACTGGCGCGCGCTGGTCAGCCATCCCGAGATCGACATCATCGTCGAATCCACCGGCGACCCCATTGCCGCCGTCGAGCACGCCCTCGAAGCCTTTAGGCACGGCAAAAGCGTCGTCATGGTCACCGTCGAGGCCGACGCCTTCTGCGGTCCGCTGCTCGCGCGCCGCGCGGCGCAGGCCGGCGTGATCTATAGCTTGGCCTACGGCGACCAGCCGGCGCTGATCTGCGAGCTGGTCGACTGGGCCCGCACCTCGGGCTTCGAAGTGACGGCGGCCGGCCGCGGCCACAAGTGGCTGCCGCACTTCGCGCAATCCACGCCCGAGACGGTGTGGAAGTACTGGGGCCTGAACGAAGAGCAGGCCAAGCGCGGCGGGCTGAACCCCAAGATGTTCAACTCCTTCCTCGACGGCTCCAAGCCCGCCATCGAGAGCACGGCGGTCGCCAACGCCACCGGCCTCACGCCGGCGCCCGACGGCCTCGCCTTCCCGCCCTGCGCGGTCGACGACCTGCCGTTCGTGATGCGGCCGATCTCCGAGGGCGGCCAGCTCCACCACAAGGGCCAGGTCGAGGTCGCCTCGTCGCTGGAGAAGGACGGCCGCGCCATCCCCTACGAGATCCGCAAGGGCGTCTGGGTCGTGTTCGAGGCCGCCACCGACTACCAGAAGAACTGCTTCGAGGAATACATGCTCTGCACCGACCCCAGCGGGCGGTACTCCGTCATGTACAAGCGCTGGCACCTGATCGGCCTGGAAGTCGGCATGTCGGTGGCCTCGATCGGGCTCCGCAAGGAGCCGACCGGCGCGCCGATCGGCTTTTATGCCGACGTGATCGCCACCGCCAAGCGCGACCTCAAGCCCGGCGAGATCCTGGACGGCGAGGGCGGCTACACCGTCTACGGCAAGCTGTTCCCGTCGGAGAAGTCGACCGGCCTCGGCAGCCTGCCGCTCGGCCTCGCCCACAACGTGAAACTCCTGAAGCCGATCAAGGCCGGCCAGTCGCTCACCTACGCCGACGTGGCGATGGACGAGACCCTGACCGCGGTAAAAATCCGCCGCGAAATGGAACGCGACTTCGCCCCGGCCGCGTCAAAGATCGCCGCGCAGTAGGTCTTCGCGTCGAACACTCTTCCCTTCAAACACATCTCATTTCAGCTACGCCTCGCTTCATTCAACCCACCCTTCATGCCCCTCTCCCCCGCTAGGGGGAGAGGACGGGTGAGGGGGTGACGCACGACCTCCACAACACCCCTTTTACGAACACGAGTTGTCCCGAATCTGTTCGGCCAGCTGTTCGAAAACGCGACGGCCCGTCGCCAGATTTCCGAACGGCCCCAGACCCTTACGCCGAATCTCCCGAACAACGCCGCGTGTGTTTTCGACCCAAGGCCAAATCTCGGACCTACCTAACCGTCGTCTCGACCGGAGCGAAGCGAAGTGGAGAGACCTTGTCTGATCGAGGTACAGCCTCTCGACTTCGCTTAGCTCTAGGCGACTGAACAGCTTTCGCGAACGCCCTGAACGACGTCAGCAACACGGCCGATGTGCTGTTCATCGCGTTCTCTCCACACAGTCTAGAGTCCGGTAAAACCGGCAAAACCCCTCCACGGGGTCGATAAGGCCAGTGGCCACGCAGCATCGTCCAATGGCCCGAGACGAGGGTTCGGGCTCGGCGGGGTTTCTCCCCGCTCTTGTGCCGATCCGCTGGAGTGACCTTCCAGGAACCGACTGATTGTTGCAACCTGCACCGAGGTGCAGTCGAGGGGCCGGGCATGTCCGGTCGGGCTACTTGCTGCACAGGCCCCTCACAAGGAGGCGAGCACTGCAAGCAGGCGACCGCGCCAAGGGCTCTCCTGCGCGGGTATGATCTCTCATCGCGTCATTTTGCGGCGCCTCCCCCACGGCCATGAGGGGAGGCATCGACTGTGATTTTGATCGACAGGGGCTTATCTTCGGCTACGGTGCTTTCGAAGCACTGTTGGCCCCGCTACCAAGGGTCGATTGGCCTCGAGGCAATCCCCTACAAATGAGAGGATCACGACGTCTAGTCGTCGTAAATTTGGCCTCTGCCCTCTTGCGGACACGTGAACCTTGCGCCTAGACCACCTCGGGTGTGTAGTCGGCGCCGAAGCCCTTCTCCAGGATCCAGCGCGGCCCCGACAGGCGCATAGTGCGCCTCGGGCGCGCCATTGCCCTTGTCTGCGGCCCAGCGCCTTCACCGCGGGCCGATGACGGCGATGCCCCGCAGGGCACGTAACGCCACGAAGCTAAGGTACAGAAATAAATTGGGTGGAAAGATCATGACGTCTCTTCATCAGGCATGGGCAGGCTTACAGCCGAGACTAAAGATACTTGAGCCAGTGGAGTTCTCTGCCGACCAATGGGCTCTCATTGAACGCGTTCATGCAAATTTCAACGATCGCGAAACGCATACTCGCTTGCCTATGCCGATTGCCCGCTTTCGCGATGCCGCAAGAAAAACGATCCATGAGCACGCGAAGCAATTAGATGACGTCAATACGGTAGCCGTCGATGACAGTTGGTCCGCGGAGAAATTCGGCGGCGGTACGTCTGACACGATGGCGAATTACATGCGCCTCTATAATGACGACGTCGATGAAATGATGGGCGTACTCGTGCCTTCAGCACGCTATCGCAAAGGGCATTATTCGTACGGCAAATTCACAGTGCCCCAACCGCATGGTCTGCATACCGACCATAGTGCGGAAGATCCGAAGAGCGCGGGAGAACCCATCTGCATCGCCAGGATTGAAACCCTGGGGACGCACTACCTTGCCGGTGACTCCAAGGCGAATGACCCCGAAACGCAGAGCATGATCAACGCCTTGAGATATTGGATTGCCGTTCCCGAGGGTCAGCCGGAAGATATTCTGAATGAACTGTTGAAGCGGGAGACGCTTAAGACCATTCCGGTCAATCACGTCATGCTGATGGTCGCTGGAAATGGTTCAGCGAATACTCAAGTCACACAACACATCGCCGCCAGACCGCCCGAGGGTGGGCTGCATTCGGCGTTCTTTCAGAGACAATACAAGCTCACTTAGAATCGCGCCGGGCGCCGCAAGTTCCATGACGCCTATCACTTCATTCCCCTCTCCCCCGCTAGGGGGAGAGGACGGGTGAGGGGTTACAGACGATCGTGCGTCACCCCCCTCACCTAACCTCTCCCCCTAGCGGGGGAGAGGAATTTGACGAGGAACTTGAGGCGGGACTCGAGAGGGCTACGCTGACGTCATCGCCCCGGCCAGCGCCGTATAAGTCTCCGTCCAGGCCGCCTTCACCTCGGGCGTGAAGTCGGCGCCGAGGCCCTTCTCCAGGGTCCACAGCAGCGCGGCGCCGACGGGCGCGTAGTGCGCGTCGCTCACGCCATAGCCCTTGTGGCGCTGGCCGAGCGCCTTCACCGCCGGCAGGATCTCGTCGAGTCTGTGCAGGTTGGTGACGGCAGTGCCCAGCATGGCCATCAGCTTGACCTTCTGCTCCTTCATGTCCTGCGGGAACATCGGGCGCACGGCGGGCGCGATCTCGAACAGGCGGTCGTAGAACAGGTCGGCGGCGGTGCCGGCGATGGGCACGACCTTCTTGAAGCTCGTCTGGACCCAGTTCGATCTGCTGCGGTGTCATCGGCGGAGTCCCCCGGAGTTGAGTCACTCGGGATGCCGCAAGTTCCGTGCCGGGGGTTGGGTTTCCGTCGTCTCGACCGAAGCCGAGCGCTGCGTGGCGTAGTGGAGAGACCTTCTCTCTACGA
>JAQSDW010000075.1 GCA_029946105.1 Reyranella sp.
GAAAACTGTTGTGCTCGCAAGGGTACCGTGGGTTCGAATCCCACCCCCTCCGCCATTACCCTGTCGCGAACCCGCGATAGGCCTCGGCAAGAGCCTCAAGAAATCCCCCTTATTCCAAAGGATTTTCGCGAAGCCGGCCGAACCTCAGAGACTGGCGAGGCGTCGATTTTCGGTCTCTAAAGCCCCTCCGTCTCTTTCCGACCCAACCACCCTCGATTTGGTTCAGTCTAAAAAGAGACAATGTTTCCAATGACTTGTCGTTTTGATGTCTGACGGAAGTTTGGACGGGTTCCTCCGCTAGGCATGTCTTCGTAAACACCCGAGGTGGGCGTGGTGCTGCGTAGCCGGGCGTAGGATCGCGTAGCGTTTGCTAGGCCCACTCGCGACTGATTGCTCGGCGGAATTGGCCCGGCCGATGCGCAATGCTCGCGTCCCTCCCTCGACATCGGATTTTTGGCCGGCGGCGCCGCCGGGCACTGCGATGAGAGTGCGTCGTGTCATTCGATCACCTCGTCGGCGAGGGCGACGAACATCGGCGAGAAGACGAGGCCGAGCGCCTTGGCGGTCTTCTGGTTCACGACCAGCTCGAACCGCGTTGCTTGCTGCACGACGTAAATGATGCAGCCAAGCGCTTTGGCAGCCGTCGGTTGGGAGTGTGGTGGTCCCAAGACGAGGTGCTTTGTTGGCGCTCCTACTTACTCGGGTGCTCCAGAGGTTATAAGCGCAGACGCATACTCGTTGTTGAATGCCTGGTCGCGGAATGGTGCCGTCCGCGTCGAGACCCTGAAACCCGGATCAATTTCCATAGACCACATAACCGATTCCCGCGCTTCCTCGTGTCGGCCTAGGCGGGTCAACGCGAAAGCCATCCATCGGTGTAGAGCACCCCAGTTCGGGATTTCCTGAACCGCCCGGCGCGCGGCCTGCAGAGCATCGGCATTCCGCCCGGCCATCAAATATCCAACACCTAGGCCCCATGCCATGAACCCAATCTCGGGATCGAGTGGGCTAAGCCTCATTGCACGCTGAAAAGCGTCGATGGCCGTGGCCGGATCGCCTCGATGGAGATGCACCCAACCGGCGCTCGTCAAAACCTCGGCGGAATTCGGATTGATGCGAACCGCTCGTTCTAGAGCAAGCTGCGCTTGACCGTAGTCACGGGCAAGATCCGATAGCGCATGGCCAGCGGTGCGCAGTGCGGCTGGCTCGTCGGAGGAAGAGGCGATCACTTCACGTGCCAATCCAATCGCGATAGGAACCTCGCCTGGTTCGGCCCAGCGGCATACTTTCAGTTGGCTGAGATCCGCCTCGGGTCGGTTCCGTTGGTTCAAAGGTCTTTTGGATTACCTGGCAACAGGGTCAGGCGAAGCCCTTTGCCCTTGTCGCCGCCGAGCGTGATCTCGTCTCCCTTGCGGCTGACGGTGAAGCATTCCTTGTCGTCGTCGGGATACTTGAAGCAGACTTTTTCACCTTCGATTGTCCACTTGCCCTTCGTGAGGTCGCTTCCGTTCATCAGGGTGAGTGTCCCGTCCTTGCGATAGAACTCGAAGAAAACCTCGCCGTCGATCTTGCCGGTGAGCGTGTTGCCCACGATCGACAGCCAGGCTTCACCGCCCGTCATGGGCTTGGCCTCACCTGCCACCGGTGGCGCCGTTGCCGCCTGCGGAGTGGAGGGGGCGGTGACGCTGCCACCTGCCGCACCGACGCGCGTGCCGGCGTAGTCGACCGTCAATCCGAAGATGTCGGTGAGAGCGTTGGGCTCCGCCACCTTGTCGAGATCGGCAAGGCTTGCGGTCTTGGCGGGCTTGATCGTGAACTTGATCGGGCCCTTCGGCCGCCTCCAGTCGGTGATGAAGGAGACGACGGAATCGAGGGCTTTCAAGGTCGCCGGCCCCTGGCCTACCGTGAAGGCGGCGAGCGGCACGGTCGCCATGGCAGCCATCGCCTCCGGCGTCGCACCTTCGGATTTGGCCACCGCCGGCAGGACCTTGGCAATCAGGCCTGTATCATCGATGTCGAGCGAGGCCGTGCGCAGCCGCGCGTTGTCCTTGGCGCCCTGCATCTGGCTCGATTTGTCGCTGATCCCTTCCAGCACCAGCGCCAGCGCCACGCGCGACTGGCCGCGCAGACTGACCTCGAGCTTGCTCAGGGTGAGCACCTTGGTCGCGGTGTCGAGCCGGTAGTCCAGCGCGACGTCGACCGGCACCCGTGGCACGCCATAGGGCGCCAACGCGGCAAACATGGCGTCGTCGCCTGTCAGGCCTTCGATCTTGAGCTTGGCGAAGCGGGGTACGTCGTCGCCCGAGGCGCCTTTTTTCAGGCGGTCGAAATCGAGTTCGTCGACAGTGACCTTGTCGATCTTGATCGTGCTCTCTTTGTCGCCCGTCGCCGGACTGGCCGGTACCACGGCGACCACGTCGTTCAATACAAAACCCGCCGACCCCAACGCCGAAGCGCTGCCGTAGGTGAACTTCTTCAGCTCGATCTGAGGCTTGATCTCGCTTTCGAAGCGCTGCAGGCCGCTCTGTGCCCAAGCACCCGCCGCTACCCCCCAGAACACCAACCCCAAAAGAGCAACTACGACTGACCGCATTTCCCTCGTCCCCCCGCTAGATGGCGAGACAATATCAGAGAGCGGCCTCGATCACAGTCCGCGGCTCCATTGTGGAACGACAAATTCCCTGCATTCGTAACCGGCAGCGGCGAAATTGCCCTCACCGCAAAAATGCCGGCCAAGATCCCCAGGCCAAGGTCTCCGTGGTGGCCTCAGGGTGGTAGAAATTTCGCATACGGACAATTGGCAGCTCCCATAGAAGCGCAAAGCCCCGCACCGAGGCGTCGGGCGGGGCTTGCCTTGGGATTGCGCGGCCGTCTCTGAGGCCGAGTCAGGGGGGTCATTCCTTCTTGGCGGAGGTTACGCCGGTCTTGCGGTCGTAGCTCAGCGTAAGCTTGTCCAGTTCGCAGAGGTTCAAGCCTTCCCACACGACTTTGGAATTGTCGTCCTCGAAGACGATCTGGAGGTCCTGGATGCACTGGGTCTTGGATTGCGGAAAGCTGAGCTTCCAGGCCTCGCCGTCGCCGATCGTGTGCTTGCCCAGCACATCGCCGCCCCACGACTGCGACTTGGAGGGCGAGACATAGACCTCGCTGATGGGATAGCCGGTGGCGTTAACCAACGTGAAGTCGGCGTTCTGCGCCAGGGCTTGGCCGGCAATGAAAGACAACGCTGCTACAACTGAAAGCGTACGAAACATTAACTTCCCCAAAAAATGCGGCAATTACTCTAGCATCGCTTTCCATTCGTGACAATTTCAGCGTGCGTTATCCACCGTGGAACGGTATCGCCGAGTGCCACAGTCGATAGGGGCGGCGATCACCCGGCCCAGCAACTCCCGCATTCGCCCGCAGCAATAGCGCATTCAGGCGAGCGATATCGCCTAGGGTAGTTAGCGGGCGGCCTTGCGCAACGGCAGTTGCTCTATAACATCTCCGCCACGGTACTGCCGTCTGCACTGCCCAGGAATCCCGAGACGGCAGCGCCCCAGTTGAAACCGCCGCCGGCGACCTTGTTCAAGTCGTCGTCACTCAACTCCTTGCCCTTGGCAACAACTTTGGCTTTCACATGCTCCTTGGCATGCTCCGTGGTGAAGCCATAGCCCTTGCTGTTGGCGAACTTCACGGCGTGGTCGAAAGTGCTGACTCCCGCCTTCTTGCCTTCCTCGACGAGAGCCGGATTGGATTTCACGTCCGCCACAAAACGATCGACTTCCGAAACACTCATAAACCGATACTCCCCAGATGAACCCTTTGAATGTCGCAAACGCTAGCAAATCGCCGGGTTCCGGGAAAGCCATGGGCGGCCTGTGCGGTTTCCCCCGCCGCTTCCGACGTGCCCAAGGTCGAAAACGAGCTTTGATCCATCGATCTGGCGGTTTCCCTCGTCATCCGGATAACACTCCTCCCGTGGTGATGACGCATCTGGCCCGTTAAGCTGGCCAGCGGCCAGTGCCTGCCTCTCTTCCAACCGTCAGCCGAACACGACCTTGGCCTGCTCCGACCATGGCAGCCTGGCAGCCGCGATCAGGTCGTTGAGCGAGAGCACCGTCGGCACGCGGTGCATGACCAGCCTCTCCAGGACATCCAAGGAGAGATAGCTTCCGGCACGCCTGCCAGAACATTGAACAATTTCAATTTGGCCCTGCGATCGATCCATGCTTGTCTGACAGGTAGAGGCTAACGAGCCTGGCCCTGGCCCTCGGACTCTGGTTGCGGTCATTCTCTTCCAGTGCCTTCGCCATTCCTGTACGGCGTCGGTCTGACACATCATGGGGAAGGAAACACGATGTCACAGGCAGACCAGGACAACGCGGCGGCACACGGCAAGATCATCGCCAGGGCGTGGCGCGATCCGGCGTTCAAGGCGAAGCTTTTGGCCGACCCGCATGGGGCC
>JAQSDW010000076.1 GCA_029946105.1 Reyranella sp.
AGAGCGTAGGCCTGCGGGCGAGTGCGGGAGTTGCCGGGTCGGGGGTTGATTGCCGCACCGCCCCCCTCATCGACTGCGGTACCCCACGATTAAATTCCACGGTGGATATCCGCCCGACAATGAATTGCCCGTCACTATTGTCGGGCGCCCGAATACGCCGCCGATTGCCTTTTTTGAGCAAAGACCGCCGTCCCAACCTGATCACCGTCTAGCGGAGGGCGCCGCGGTCGGCCGTACGCGCTTTTTGCCGGCGGTGGCCTTTGCTTTCGGCCTCGCCGGCGGCGGCGCGGCCTTGCCCGCTTTCGCCACCGCGCTCCGCTTCAAGGTCTTTTTCGCGCGAGATCGCTTCGCCGTGTCGGCAGCGGGAATGCCGCCCCCGGCATCCTCGACCATCTCCAGCCCGAACAAGGCAGCGACATCGTCGTCGCCAAGAACCTTCGCCGTTCGGGACGCCGCTGTTGATCGCGCAAGGTCCTGTCTGGAGCCGGCGAGCAATTCGCCTTCATCGACGCCACGCAGCGCGAAGAGCAATCGAGGTTCGTCGTCCAGCCGCGCGCCGACACCATAAAGCGTCGCCGCGACATGCTTGCACATGTCCGCCCAATCCGGGCAGCTACAGGAAAGCTGAATTTCCTTCGGTGCCGGAAACAGGCCATCGCCTTCTCGGCAGACCCGGTCCATGACGCCCTTTGCCAGACGGCCCTGTAGCAGTTCCACGAGCGAATCGACCGTTCCAGCGCAGTCCCCGCAGATGGCCTTCCAGCGCGCGGCCACGACCGGCGAAATCGCGATCCTGACTTTGTAGAGTCGAGAACCACTGACTAACGCAGCAATCTCGCCCCTGGTTATCTTCAGGTCGACGACCGACCCGTTGCGAACATAGGAGCGGCCGCGCGGCAGGCGGCTTTCGAAGTCGCTGTAGCGTTCGAGGTTATCGCACCAAGATTTTCCCCAGAAGCTCCGAGCGATCGTGCGTCCCTCGATGTGCACCGGCTCGATGGGCCGTCCCTGCTTTTTGAGTTCGGCGACCTTCTTCTGGGCCTTCCGGCGCTTCTCGGCGGCCGACACGTAATTCCCCCATCCGAACCCGTAACCCATCGATCAGCTTTCCTTCATTGCCGCGGCCAGATCGAGGGCCACAAGTTTCAGCAATTCGCCGTCCTTCATCTCAGTCAGGATCGCGTCCGCTCCGCCGGCGAGAAAATCACCCGCCAACTGCTGCTTAGCCTCGATCATTTGGTCGATCTTGTCCTCGACGGTACCGCGGCAGACGAACTTGTGGACCAACACATTCTTGGTCTGTCCGATGCGAAAGGCACGGTCGGTCGCCTGGTTTTCGACCGCCGGATTCCACCACCGGTCGAAGTGAACGACATGCGACGCAGCGGTCAGGTTGAGTCCGGCACCGCCAGCCTTGAGCGACAGCACGAGAAACGGCACGCCATCGTCCTCCTGAAACCGTCGCACCAGTTCCTTGCGCTTGCCGACCGGCGTGCCGCCGTGAAGCACGAGACCGGCCCGGCCGAACACCGTTCCCAGGAATGCCGCCAGCGGCGCCGTCGTCTCCTTGAATTGGGTGAAGACCAGCACCTTCTCCTGGCGTGCCGCGATCTCCTCGGCGATCTCGCGCAGACGCGCCAGCTTGCCGCTATCTTCCTCGGCCCAGGCATTGTCGCCCAACCATTGCGAGGGATGGTTACAGATCTGCTTCAACCGCATGAGCAGGGCGAGAACGACGCCGCGGCGCTTCATGCCGTCGGCGGTCTCGAGCCGCTCGGAGAGATCGTCGACCGCCTGCTGGTAGAGCGCGGCCTGCTTGGGGCTCAGGAGACAGAACGCCTTCACCTCGGTCTTGTCGGGCAGGTCGGCGATGATGCTCCGGTCGGTCTTCAGGCGCCGTAGGATGTAGGGACGCACGAGCTCGCGCAGCGGTCCGTAGGGATTGTGTGGACGATCGGCGAGCCGTTTGACGAAAGAGGAGAATTTCTTGGACGATCCCAACAGGCCGGGATTGATGAAGTCGAAGATCGACCACAGATCGCCCAGACGGTTTTCGATCGGCGTGCCGGTCAGGGCGATGCGGGCGTCGGCAGCGAGCCGCTTGACCGTTCGGGTCTGCCGAGCGGCGGGGTTCTTGATGGCCTGCGCCTCGTCAATCACTGCGAGGCGCCACGGCGTTTCGACCAGCCAGTCCGCGCGCGCCAGAAAGCCATAACTGGTGATCGCGAGATCGACGCCCGCGAGGCCGGCGGCGCCGGCGGCTTTCAATTGCTCGGCCGGCATGGCCGATGGATGGACCACGTGCGCTTTCAGGCTGGGCGCGAATCGGGCGATTTCCGACGCCCAGTTGGCGAGCAGCGAGGCCGGCACCACCAGGAGCGAGGGTTTGCACGCTCCCTGCTCCTTCAGCACCAGAAGGAGAGACAGGACCTGGATGGTCTTGCCAAGGCCCATGTCGTCGGCCAGGCATGCGCCGAGACCGAGCCGGGTGAGCAGATGAAGCCACTGCACGCCCGCGCGCTGGTAAGGGCGCAAGGTCGCTCGCAGCGACGGTCCGGGCTCGACACGCGACGAGCCCGTGGGATGGCGCAATTCGGCCAGCGTCGCGGCGAGCCAGGGTCCGGGCACGGTCTGGCTCCAGTCGACATTGCCCTCGGACGAGTCCTCGGAAATTCCGGCGCTCGCCAGCAATCGCATGGCTTCGCCGAACGACAGCCCCTCGGCGGCAGCGCGGCGCTCGATCGCCTCGAATTGCTTTAGCGTGCGGCTCAATCGCTCGCCATCGATCTCGACCCACTTGCCGCGAATGAAGGCCAGGCCGTCGGAGTGGGCAAGGAGGCGCTCGATCTCGTCCGGCGCAAGGGTCTCGCCGTCGAGCGTCACCTCCATGCGGAAATCGAGCAGCGCGTCCAGGCCGACCTGGGCGGGCGCAGTGCCGCCGACCGTTGCCTTCACCCGCGGGCGCGCCGGCCGGTTCATGCGCCAACTCGCCGGCATCCGCACGACGACGCCTGCGCTTTCCAGCGCCGGAACGTCCTTCAGAAACTGCATTGCCTCGCCAGGACTCCAGCGCAGCGGATGGAAGATATCGCCGGCATCGACCATCGCCTTCAACCAGCCGCAATGCCCGGCGGCACGTTGCACCGGCATCAGGAGCGACAGCAGGCGCTCGCGATTGCCCGCACCGGCATATTCCCGCAGGGCTCTGCCAAGCGGCACATGCTGCGCTCTCGCCTCGGCCGAGAGCCGCGTCGAATAGGTCGCCATGAATGCGAATGGCGCCTCTTCGTCTTTTCGGTTCTCGGCGAGATTGAAATGCACGCGTCCGACCAGGTTCCAGGCGGGATGGCGGGCCTTGAGGAATTCTAGGAGAGGGACACCGGCTTCAGCCAGTTCGGCATCGAATGCCGCATCCATTTCCCGCCAGAGATCGGCCAGGACGCTTGCCGTCAGATATTCCGCACCGGTCATGGGAGGAGCCGCGGCAGCTATCCCGTCCAGTTCCTCCGCGGCGGGAACCGGGACGGAAGACCTCGCCCGGCCCTCGCCGATATCCGGAAGAGCAAACAGCCCGGTCACGAAGCGCGTCCCGAAAGCGCGCCAATACGACAGCGCCGGAGGCAGGTTCGTTCCGACCTGATCGGCCCCCAGCGACAGGAGGCCATGACCGGCGCCTCGCACGAACGCGCGCTCCAGTCGCACGCCGAGCGCGGGATCCAATCTCGCCTCGTCGGCCGGATTCTCGTCGGCCGGTTTGAAAGTCAGTGCGCCGCGGGGGGTGAGGGCCAGCTCGAGCGAGGTCATGGTGTCGCGGAAATCTGCAGATTCAAATCGCCGGCCCGTCGGCCTGTCTGGGCGCCAAGACTTTAATCTTTGCAGAGGCGTTGTCACGTCGCCCGGGAGCTTGCGCCTCTCCGGTGGTCCGGTAGGCGCCGGCACCCGGCGCCGCGATCGACGTCGAGGTCTGCATGCCGCTCCAGGAGAAGTCGCCCATCACGCCGACCAGGGCCTTGGGCGCAAACTGATAATCCGCGCCGACGAAGACACCGCCCAGTAAGCCCTGGCCTGCCCCCGTGAAGGTGGCCGACGTGCCGCCGGCCGACGCCGTGACCGGCCCCGGTGGCCATGCCGGCGCCCGCCGCCACGCCGCCGTAGAAGCCGTAAGCGGTGCGAAAGATCTTGTAGGGCACTCCACTTAATTCTCCTTCCTGTTTGGAGGCGATTGCTTTCCACCATTTGACGCTCCCGCCCCCCCCCCTTGCCCTAGTCTATCCGGCGCAGGCATCCTGCCGTCCATGGCTACCTATGATGACGAGTTGCTGACATATCGCGAGG
>JAQSDW010000077.1 GCA_029946105.1 Reyranella sp.
TTCAGCTCGAACTCCTTCGCCAGCGCCATCTGCTCCACCGACAACTTGCTGCCCTGCCATTGCGACAGGTCGATGGTGACAAGCCGGCCATCGTTGGTGACGAGCGTGACCTGCGCGCCCGGCGCCGGCGACAGTGCGTTCAGGTCGACGGACGCCAGCTGTCGCCATGTGCCGCTCCAGTGAGACGGCGGGCCGGGCGGGCTGGACGATGGCATGCCCTGGCAAGTGCCGGTCATGCCGGAGTGCGTTGAACCTTTGCTGTCCCAGGTACTGCTGAGGGTGCCGTCGGCCAACAGGTGGATGGTGCCGCTGAGCCCGGCTTCGCTGACGTAGCTGCATGGGCCCCGAAAAGTGACCCGCAGATGGGCGCGTCCCACGATGTCGTCACCACGCAGCGTGCCGGCGATGGCCGTTGCGAAGGTATGATCACCGTACTGCTTCTGCATCGTGCAGTTCACGCGGTCTGCCGCCAGCGTACAGAGATCGCGCCATCTTTCGTTCGGCAGGTCGGCCGTCCAGGTCACCATCTCGAAAGCACCATCGCTAAGCAGCGGATCGGCGGCGCGGACCGAAGGCACGGCTGTCATGCCCAACATGAAGACGACGATCAGCGGGCGGAGAATCACGGCGTGGCGAGCCCCTGCGTGGCGAGCAACCGCCGGCCGTCGCTCTTATCGGGGTGCATGTCGGTGCGCAGATAGACGTTGGCGAACTCGACCTTGCCCGTTGCCTTCCACGGAATCGCCGTCACGGGAAAGCCCGCGAGATCGAGCGAGGTGCCGGCGTAGTCCTTTGCCGCCGCTGCTCCCTTGCCGCCGACATGGATCTCCAGCCGGTCGCCGGCGAGCAGCCGGTCGGGCGACAGCGCGACCAGCAGCCATTCGCCGCGCGCCTGCGGCAGGGGCTTGCGCGCTGCCAGGGTCGCGTCGAGAAAGGCCGCGATGTCCTTCGGCTTGCGCTGCAGCAATGCCTCGCCCTCGGCCTTCGGCAGGGCGCGCAACACCACGCGCGTGTCGGTCGGCGTGGCTGACATGGTCTGTATCACGTGGATGACCAATCCCTTGTTGGCCACAGTGTAGTCGATCAGAAAGGCCGTCTCGGCGCGCAGTGCCGTACCGTTGACGAACTGCAGCACGCCGAACAGCCGCCGCCCTTCGCCGCCATGGGCCGAGGGCTCCAGACGATGCAGACGCACGCCGGCCAACGCGTAGCCGTCGTAGGAGAAGGCCGTGCCGTCGCCGAGCCTGTCGCTCGCCGCGACCCGAGCGTCCTTCGCGAGAACGACCGGCGCCACGCCCTTGCCGAGATCGTTTTCGCCGCGCAGCGAGCGCATCGTCGCGACAAGAGCCACCATGATGTCGGGCGCGACCTTGGAGGGTTCGACCTCGTAGCGGCCGGGCATGGCGATCGCGTAAAGGTCGTCGGCGGCCCGCACGTCAGGCGCCGCGGCCAGGATGAAAAGAGCGGCAGCCGCCCCGAGCATCGTCTTCATGGCGGAATAGTCGATCCCCACCACTCACCCCGCCTTGCGATGGATCAACCCGACATCCACCGGATGGCCGGCCTGTTGAGGCAATATTGCCGCCCTGGACGGCGTTCTGCAGTGCCGAAGGGGTGGCATTGGCACCACTGGCATCCGAATCGGTGACAGACGAGCGTTTTGCCTCGACCCTGTCGATTCTACGATCATTCGGACGCACCTATCCCATGGCTTTGCCTGCATCGTGTGATCGCCCGATGTCTCACGCCGGCGCAGGATCGGACGGTGACTGCACAATGCTTTAAAGCGCTGATTGCCCGGCACCTCGGCCGATCAGGCGGGCGGCAGGCGGCCTTGAACCGCGAGGCGGCCGTCAGCTGTGCGTTGCATGACCACGATCTCGCCGCTGCCGGGAAAGATCTCGCTGAGCGCCGTCACCACGACCTGATGGGTCACGAACACGTTAGGCGTCGCGAGGTCGAGCTGGCCGATCCACGGCCGCAGCGCCTCGACCTGGCGGGCTCCGCGCGCAGGGTCCTGCACGAAGGAATTGAGCAGCGGTTGCGGTTGGACCTCGCCCAGTCCCATCAGGGTCGCGGTCTCGAGGCAGCGGCACCACTGGCTGGAGTGGACGCGGGCTGCGGCAATGCCGTTGGCGCGGACCAGGTCGCCGATGCGGACGGCCTGCGCGCGGCCCTCGGTCGAGAGATTGCGCTGCGTCGCACAGTCGTCGAGGCGAAAGCCTGGCGGGTCGTTGCTACCGGGCGCCAAGGCATGGCGAATCAAGGCGAAGTGCCCGGGCCGGCGCAAAGCCGCCCAAGGATCGCTTTGGGCCGGCACGGCGCGCCCGCCAGCCCCCATTGTCAGGGTGAGCAGCGCGGCCACGACGGCGCGCCGCGATGGCATGGCTTGTCCTAGTTTAGAAATGGTGGACACGAGTTGGTGGACTCGAATTGGTGGACAAAGGTGTTACACGCGACCGTCTACCCGTGTCCATCATGGGACGGCGCCAACTCCGGGCGCGCGGTCGCGTATTGACGGAACTGCGACCGGTTGAGACCCTTGTCCTTGCTCGAAAAGCTCCTCGGCTTTGGAATCGAGCGACCGACGATAGCGCCGGGCGATACTTTGTCGGGCGGATAGAACCGACTTCCTTCTTGCCTGCCACGATGCCGTAGACATCCGTCGGCAGCATCTCGTCGACCACGTCCGCTTCCGACAAGAGGCGAAGCTCGCCCCGCAGATTGAACTGATGAGCGTCGTTGACGACGCCGTTCGGCGATAGTTCGTCCAGCTCGGTATCGAATTTGTCGAGCACCGTGCCCGGTGCGAAAATCGCTACACGGGCAGCAACTAAGGCCGCCACCTTGTTGAAGGTGTGGCGGCCTGCCGACCGGATGACTTTGTAGATGTGCAGCGGAGCAGCCAAACCTGACGGCGAATGGTCCGCTACCGGCAGGATGAAGTCGCCGAGTTTGTCCTCACCAGGGACACGGGTCGCGTAGTTGACGACACCCTTGCCGTCGATCGCGACCATGTCTGGCCACGCGTGCGCAGGCATCGTGAGATTGAGTCTCGACATCTCGTCGGAGATCTCGTCGAGGCTGAAACTTGACCGCCGAGCAAAGACGATCGCCAGCGTCATCGCGATTGAGGTCGGATCGGCAACGCCGCTGCCTTGGACCGCTTTCTTCGTGAGCGCTTTGACCTGCCGCGCACGGCCGTAAGCGGTTCGCAGGTTTTCAAGCGTCAAGTCCTCGTAGGCATCGATGACCCCGGCTACGCCGTCAATCGACATGGATGAACCACGATTACCTCCGGCGTAGATGACGACGGCAAACGGACCTATTCTTACCGACCCGTCGCTGCTGAGAATTTCACCGGCGTCGGTCCTGAACGGCCCCAGCCGGCCCTCGAACAGCTCGTTCAGCGCAGAGGGCAGATCCACATCGACTTCATCAAGCCGCTGCTTGGCTTCCGCCGCCAGTTTTCTGCTGGCTCCTGCCTGCGTCCGCACGGCTTCGACGAGCGAAGGATCAGGGGATGGTTCTTGCGTCATGGCCATTCGCCGGGCAGGCAGTTTCCTTCTTGTGCCATACAACAGCGTGCAGAACAGGCCCCTTACTCTGAATGCCAGCTCTGTGGAGATTGCTCCTGACCTACCTAGTGTCCCTGTTCCGACCAGGTGAGGGGGAACGGGCCCATTGCCTCAGCAAGTGTCAGTCGTTCGGTCGCCCGCCCATCCAGAATTGCCTCCACTGTCGCCGGCGCCAGCAGCGTCAGCCGCAGCACGCGGCTCACGTAAGACGAGTTGATCTTCTCGGCCCTGGCGATCTCTTTTATCGTGGCGTACCGGCCGGTCTCCAGCATCTTCTGCCACCGGAAGGCGCGGGCGATCGCTTTGACGAGTGTGCTATCGACGTGCGGCATGGGCGCGCCATCGGGCGCCAGGACCAGCTTTCGGCCGCCGCGCTTGCGGACGGCGAAGGGCACCTTGATGGTGACGACGTCGGAATCGGGTGCCGGCATCAGGCGGCCCTCCGGAAGGTCCCAAGCTCCTGCACGACGTGTCCGAGCCCCTGCGTCCGCAGTTGCAGTTCGAGGCCGTCAAGCTTGAGGTCGATCCTCTGGACCAGTAGCTGGACGATGCGTGCCTGCTCGGCCGGGAACAGCTCGTCCCAGAGCGGATCGAGCCGCTCCAGCGCCTCACGGACGGCTGCTTCCGAAAACCTACCACCCTCTGTCTGAGCAGCCCGCCACGTGGCTATGACCACCTCCGGCGACTTGAGCAGCACCCGGAGCTGGTCGACGACCGCCGCCTCGATG
>JAQSDW010000078.1 GCA_029946105.1 Reyranella sp.
TCGATACATCGCTAACGCTGGATATGCTTCGATATGAACCGAAAAGACTCTAGCGATCGTCCCGCGCGAGCTGCTGGTCGACGGCGGCGCCGTAGGCCTTGCCGTAGTAGGCTTCTATGCGGCGCTGGACGAAATCCCAGCAGGTGGTCATTGCCAGATAGAGGATGGCCACGACCATGAAGACTTCGAGCACCTGGAACTTCTGCTGCATCAGGATCTGACCGCGCCGCAGCACCTCCTCCATCGAGATCACCGAGGCGATCGAGGTGGTCTTGAGCAGGCCGTTCACCGAGTTGCCGAGCGGCGGAATGATGACGCGGAGCGCCTGGGGCAGGATGACGAGCCGGAAGATATGGAAGGGCTTCAGGCCCATGGCCCGCGCCGCCTCGGTCTGGCCCTTGGCCACCGACAGGATGCCGCCGCGCAGGATCTCCGAGAGATAGGCCGCTTCGTTGAGCGCCAGCCCGAGCATCGCCGATTCGAGAACGCTGAAACGCACCAGCCCGAGTTGCGGCAGGCCGGTGTAGATGATGATGAGCTGGACGAGGAGCGGCGTGCCGCGAAACACCCAGATGTAGGTCTGCGCCGCCCGCGACACCGCCTTGTGCTTGTTGAGCCGCATCACCGCCAGCAGGAGGCCGAGCAGGCCGCCGAAGACGAGCGTGCTGACGGTCAGCCCGATCGTCCACAGCGCGCCTTCGAGGAGATAGAGATTGGTGAAGTAACCCCAGAAGCCTTCCCAATCCCAGACCTTCATGCCGCCCCTATGCCGGCCCGGGGCCCTTGATGGCGAACTGGGCCTCGTCGATCTTGAGCACGCCGTACTGATCGAGCAGCTTGCCGTAGGTGCCGTCCTTCATCAGCTCGTTCAGCGCGCCGACGACGGCATCGGCCAGCGGCTTGCTGGCGAAGGCGAAGCAGGCGGTCTGCGGGAACACGCCGCTGACGGCGCGCGTGAAGTCACCGCGCTGCTGCATGAACATCGCCGTGGCGTCGATGCTGGTGGCGGCATCGGACTGTCCCGCCTTCAGGGCCTGGAAGGCCTCGGCGAAGTTGTTGAAGGTCATCACCGTGATGGGCTTCAGACCCTTCTTGGCGACCATGTCGGCAACCTCGCGGGTGCGCCGCTCCTCGATGCCGCCCAGCTCCACCGAGATCTTCTTGCCGGCGAGATCGTCGACCGTCTTGATGCCGAGCGGATTGCCCTTGGCGGCGAGGAAGCTGATGGCCGCCTGCTCGGTGGGCACCATGTACATGAGCTTCGAGCGTTCCTCGGTCCAGAAGATGCCGGTGTTGATCATGTCCCAGCGCTTGGCGGCAAGGCCCGGGATCATGGTGGCGAATTCGGTGCGGATGTATTCCGGCGCCAGCCCGAGACGCTTGCAGCACTCGTTGGCCAGTTCGACGCGCATGCCCTTGAGCTCGCCCTTGTCGTCGACGAACTGCAGCGGCGGCAGGGTCGGGTTGATCGACATGATCAGCGTGCCGGCCTTGATGATGGTGGGCGGCGCGACCTTGGGCTGGGCCCACACGGCCGCAGGCGCCAGGACCAGCGCCGAGGCGGCGGCACCGGCCTTGAGCAGGCCACGGCGGCTCGTCGTCGCGTCGTTGAAGTTAGTCATGTCAGTTCCCCCTGATTTTCCGGTCCCCAGGACCGCCTGATATTCCGGTCCCCAGGACCGAATGCAATTTTGACGCCGAAAGCCGGCCTTGTCCCTGCCTGTTTCAGTCCGTGCCGCACCAACCGGCGATAATCGCGGCGACCACTTTCACCGCCCGCCGGTAGTCCTCGACGTCGACCCATTCGTCGTGCAGGCCGTTCTGGGTAAGATCGCCGCCGAGCGGCCCCAGCCCGACGGTTGGAATGGCGGCCTGGACGATCGGATTGCGGATATCGCTGGCGGTGTGCAGCGGATTGACGTGCGGCGGCTGGCCGGTGATGCCGACGATGGCGTCGGCGACGATGCCGTAGAGCGGACTCTGCGGCGGCACTTCCGCCCCGGAGATGCCCGATACCCACTCGAGCCGCGCCACGCTGCCGACAGCTTCTTCGACCGACGCCTGGACACGCGCCATGTCCTCGCCGGGCAGCAGCGACAATGATCCCTCCATCACGCCCACGGGTGCCACCCGCGTGTGGACGCCCGCTGTTCCGAGATCGATGTGGGAGATCAGCAGGTTCGACGACCGACCCACCGCCTTGTCGAGCAAGGGATGATGCAGCGTCTGCGCCCGTCGCTCGGCGAGCGCCTTCAGCCGGAGATGAACCTCGGCGAGGGCGTCGGCCGGGCTCTCGGCCTGGTGGGCGAAGGCGAGATGGCTGATCTCGTGCGTGGGCGGCGCTTTGCCCTCTGCCGTGATGCGGAAATCGAGCTGGCCGAGACAGAACGCCTTGATCTCCCGCATGCCCTCGCCCGATTCAGCCGGATGGCAGTAGACCGCGGCGTCGGCCCGCAGACCCGCGTGCAGCAGCGCCGACACGCCGCGCGCGTGACGCTTGCTGGGCGTGCTGGCCAGGATCACCGTGCCCGCCGGCCGGCGGCCCGACGCCAGCATCGCGCGCAGGCCCTCGACCATCATCGCCACGCCTGACAGATCGTCGGCCACACCCCAGCCATGAATACGTCCGCCGTCAATGACCCCGCCGAACGGATCGCGCTGCCAGGCATCCGTGCCGGCCACCGGTTCGCCGTCGGGATGGGCGAAGAAAATGACGCTGCGACCTTTCCCGTTACCCTCTAGTGTCGCCACGATGCTCGTGCGCTCGCCTTCGGCCATGGCGCGTCGCGCCGCGAACTCTCCCACCATCGCCACGTCGGTTGGCCGGTAGCTCACCGTTTCGACGCTGCAGCCCAACCCGCGCGCGGCATCGGCCACGAGCCGCTGCACCGCCGCCTCACCGTCGCGCTGCGCCCGGATCAGGGACTGCAGGAAGGGAACCGGATCGCTCATCAGATCACCATCCGCGCCTCGCGCCGCCGCAACAGGCGCATCAGGCTGAAGGTCGTGTAGTCGACGGGATCGCCGTCGGGCGGCACGTCGCGACCGCCCAGCCGCAACATGGCATTGCCCGGTGCGGCATGGATCTCGAGCTCATGCGCGGTTTCGGAAAGCGCCGGATCGGCCACCAGCTCAGCCTCCGTTGCGTCGAGACCGAGACCCGCCAACGCGACACCGACAGAGGTGTTGAGGTTGTTGGGAAGATGGCGCGCCGCGTCACGCACGCTGCCGCGAAAGAACACCTGACGCCCGCTAATCGCGTCGAGGTCGGCCAGCGTCGCCGCTGGTGTCAGCTTCCACATCGCGGGCGACTTGAGCTGTCGATAGACCACGCGCCGCAGGCCCTCCTCGCGCGCCGTCGCCAACAGGTCGAGG
Source organism: Reyranella sp. (assembly GCA_029946105.1). Classification (GTDB taxonomy): domain Bacteria; phylum Pseudomonadota; class Alphaproteobacteria; order Reyranellales; family Reyranellaceae; genus Reyranella. Next base: position 3,376 of record JAQSDW010000078.1, read on the forward strand.
GTGCCGATACCGCCCGCTGCAATCTCGATGCGGCCCGGGCCCGCGGTGGCGGCTTCGATCAGACGCCGCTCGACGACCGGATCGGCCAGGGCGGCAAGTGACAGGGGCACCAGATCGATTCCCGCCTGCAGCAGCGCCGGGCCGACATCGGCCAGCGTCGACGCGGACGCGCATTCAATGGCGATCGCGGGCCGACGGGCCACAAAGTCCGCGAGCGTCGTGCAGACTGCCGCCGCACCGATGATGGCGGCAGCGTCGGCCGCCTGGCTCGGCCGTACCAGTACCGCGCGCACACCCGGCCATCGGCGCGCCAAGCGCTGCCCAATCCGTCCAAATCCAACGATGCCGTAGTTCGTCACGCCATAGTCCGTCACGCCGCTACTTGCCCTTCATCTTCCCCGGGGTCTTCCCAGGCGGCGTCGCGGCGACGCCCGGCGCGTGATTGAGGATCGATCGCGTGAGGCCACCATCGACCACCAGCGCCTGGCCGGTGATATAGCTCGCCTCGGGGCTCAGCAGGAAAGCGATGGCGTCGGCGATGTCGCCCGGCTTGGCGACGCGGCCGAGCGGCACCAGTTTCGCTCGACCACGCGCGAGCTTTGGCTGGCGGTAGATCGCGTCGGTCATCGAGGTGTGAACGAAGCCGGGGCACACCGAATTGGCGCGGATGCCGTCGGGCGCCCATTCCATTGCCATCATCTCGGTCAGCATGATCAGCGCGGCCTTGGCCGGGCTGTACGCCCCGGTCGGGAGCTGCGGCATGACGCCGGCCATCGACGACAGCATGACGATAGCGCCCTTCGACTTTCGGAGATGCGGGTGGGCTGCCTTGGCGAGCAGCCAGTTGGCCCGGAGGTTGATGTTGAAGATGCGATCCCAGGTCGCCACGTCGAGGTCGACCAGCTTGGCGGGGGCCGCGATGCCGGCATTGCCGACGATGCCGCTGATGCCGCCCATCGCCTTGGCCGCGGCGGCGATCACCCGGGCGGGATCGTTGGGCGTGGCCATGTCGGCGCGGAGCGTATGGACCTTGCAGCCCGACGTCCGGAGGTTGGCGGCGAGCGCGTCGAGTTCATCGAGATAGGCGACATCGCAGAGCGTCAGCGCTTCGGCGCCGTCGGCCGCCAGCTTCAGGGCCGTCGCACGCCCGATCCCTCGGCTCGCGCCGGTTATCACCACACGCATGGCTTTCCCCCGCTTTTCAGTCCGATGGTGGCACGGTTCCGGGTCTGGGGTCGATGGGCAGCAGGCGATCGAGGCCCATCATCGTTTCATAGAGGGCTGCCGCCTGCAGGAGCGCTGCCTCGCCGCGCGGCTTGCCGACCAGCTGCAATCCCACCGGCCGGCCGTGCGGATCGAAGCCGCAGGGCACGGCGATGGCGGGGCTGCCGGAGACGGTGATCGCCGAGTTGAGCGTCGATCCCGACATGTAGTTCTCGAGCTTCTTGCCGTTGATGGTCGACGGGGCGCGCAGGTTGACGTCGAAGGCGGCGGTCGGCGCGCTCGGCGTCACCAGCAGGTCGTACGTCTGGAAGAATTCGACCATGCGCCGGAACAGCGCCGCGCGCTCGCGCTCTGCCCAGGCAAGGTGGCTGGTGGTCTGCTTCAGGCCAAGCTCGGTGTTCCAGATGATGTCCGGCTTCACCTTGTCGCGATGCTCCTTGATCTGCAGCTCGCGATCGACGAGGAACTGCTGGCTGCGGAATGCCATGAAGACCTCGTCGACCGGACCGAAATCCGGAGAGACTTCCTCGACGATGCAGCCCAGCTCCTCGAAACGCCGCGCGGCTTTGCTGCAGATCTCGCGGACATCCTTGTCGAGTTCGAACCGTCCGCCGAAGTCGGCCGTCCAGGCGACCCTCCTGGGCGCGACGGGATTGGCGACCGCGGCGCTGAACGACACGGCGGGCGCATCGAAGGTCATGGGATCCTGCGCGCAGAAGCCCGCCATGCTGTCGAGGAACAGCGCGAGGTCGGGCACGTTCCGCGCCATCGGCCCCTGCACCGACTGCGGCGACCAGAGGTTGCTCGCGGTGCCGCGCGTCACCCGCCCGGGCGACGGCCTGATGCCCACCGTCGAGCAGTAGGTTCCCGGCCGGCGCAGCGAGCCGCCGTGATCGGTGCCTTGTGCCAGCCAGACCTCGCCGGTCGCCACGGAGACCGAGCCGCCGCCCGTGGAGCCGCCGCAGGTCAACGAGGTGTTCCAGGGATTGCGCGTGCGCCCAAACACCTCGTTGAAGGTGCTGCCGCCGGCACCGAATTCCGGCGTGTTCGACTTGCCCATCACGATGCCGCCGTTGCGCTCGATGCGCTCGACCACCGGATGGGAGGTCGCCGGCACATGGTTGGCGAAGATCGGCGAGCCGTAGGTGGTGCGCACGCCCGCCACCTCGGTCAGGTCCTTGATCGAGACCGGAAGACCGGCGAGCCAGCCCGCTTCGCCGGCGGCTTCGCAGGCCTCACCGCCCGCCATGATGCGCTTGGCGTGATCGCGCGCGCGATCGAGGCAGAGCGTCGGCAGGGCGTTCACCACGGGCTCGACCTCGGCGATACGCTGCGCGGAAGCCTCGACCAGATCGAGTGGCGAGATCTCCTTCTTCTTCAGCCGCGCCACGGCTTCGACGGCCGTCATCTTCCAAAGCTCGTTACTCATTTCACCCATCCAGTTTCGGCAAACCACGTTTGCCGGACATGATACTTTTGCATGTGCGACATTAGGCATCGAGGAAACACCAGAATGAACGACAAAGCCACAGGCCCGCTTCGCGGACTGAAAATCGTCGATATCTCCACGGTCGTGGCGGGGCCATTCGCCGCCGGTCTGCTGGGCGACTATGGCGCCGACGTTATCAAGGTCGAGATGCCGGGCGTGGGCGATTCGCTGCGCGCGCTGGCGCCGCACAAGGATGGCGCGCCGCTGTGGTGGAAGGTCACCAACCGCAACAAGAAGGGCATCACCCTTGACCTGCGGCAGGCCGAGGGCCGCGAGCTGTTCGGCAGGCTGATCGCTGATGCCGACGTGATGGTCGAGAATTTCCGGCCGGGCACGCTCGATGGCTGGGGCATTACCCGCGCCTGGCTGCAGGAGATCAATCCCCGGCTGACCATCCTGCGTGTCACCGGCTTCGGCCAGGACGGGCCCTACCGCGACCGGCCGGGCTTCGCCCGCATCTTCGAAGCGATGAGCGGCTTTACCCAGATCTGCGGCGAGGAGGATGGCCGCCCGCTGCACCTCGGCTATCCCATTTCCGATGCCGTGGCCGGCCTCTTCGGGGCGCTCGGGATCCTGGCAGCGTTGCACGATCTCGCACGTCATCCGGAACGGCGCGGCCAGGACATCGACTGTTCGGCCACAGAGGCGATGCTGCGCACGCTGGAATTCCTCGCCATCGAATACGACCAGCTGGGTGCCGTTCGCACGCGCTCCGGCAACCGCAGCCAGTACGCCGCCCCGGGCAATGTCTACCGGACGGCCGACGGCAAATGGGCGTCGATCGCGGCCTCGACGCAGAGCATTTTTACCCGCCTCTGCACCGCGCTGGACCTGCAGGACCTGCTGAAAGATCCGCGCTTCGCCACCAACCCGGCGCGCGTGCGCAACTACCTGGCGCTCGACGAGATCGTGGGCGCGGCGCTGGGCAAGCTCACGCTCGACGAGCTGCGCGAGAGCTTTGCGCGCCACGAAGTGGGCTTCTCGCCGATCTACGACATCGCCGACGTGTTCGACGATCCGCAGATCCAGGCGCGCGAGGCGATCGTGCGCGTGCCCGACAGCGAGCTCGGCTCCGTCCGCATGCAGGGCGTGGTGCCGCGCTTCTCCGAAACACCGGGCGGCGTGCAACGCGCCGGTCCGACGATCGGCGAGCACAACGACGAAATCTATGGCGCCCTGGGATTGTCCGCGACGGAGATCGCGGCGCTCAAGGCGCGCAAGGTCATCTAGGGAGGACCATCATGCTGAGACGTCATTTCGCCGCTATGTCGCTGGCGGCGCTCGTTCCCCTGCCCGTCGCGGCACAGAGCGGCAAGGTCGCCAGGATCGTGGTGGGCTTTCCCGCCGGCCAGGGCATCGACCTGGTGTCGCGCATCGTGGCCGACGCCCTGAAGGACGAACTCGGCGAGACCTTCATCGTCGAGAACAAGCCTGGCCAGGGTGGCAGTATCGCGCTTGGGCAAGTGGCACGCGCGGCGCCGGACGGTTCCACCATCCTGATCTCGGCGATGGCGGCGTTGGTGATCGCGCCGCATCTCTACAAGAACGTGACCTACGACACGTTGAAGAGTTTCGATCCGGTCGGACGCGTCGGCGACCTGCCGCTGGTCCTGGTGGTCAATCCATCCGTGCCGGCCAGGACGCTGCCCGAGCTGATCGCCTACGCCCGGGGCAACCCCGACAAGCTCAGCCACTCCTCGTCAGGCAACAGCACGGTGAGCCATATCGCCATGGAGGAGCTGAAGCACGCCACCGGCATGAAGATCCTGCATGTGCCTTATCAGGGCAGTGCGGCTGCCATGAACGACCTGATCGCGGGCAACGTCCAGGTGGCGCTGGATACGGTGGCGGTGACGAAGCCGCACATCGACGCGGGACGGCTTCGCCTGATCGCGGTCGGCAGCCTCGAGCGCCTGCCCTTCTTTCCCGACGCCCCGACCATTGCCGAGCAGGGCTACCCGGGCTTCGAGGCCAATGCCTGGCTCGGCATGCTGCTGCCCGCCGGCACGCCGCGCGAGACGGTCGAGCGGCTGGCGGCGGCGCTGAACAAGATCGTTCGTGCGCCAGCCACCGAGCAGAAATTCATGGCGGTCGGCACCCTGCCCAAGCCCAGCACGACGGCCGAGTTCGATGCTTTCCTGAAGGCCGAGTACGCGCGCTGGGGTCAGGCGATCGCCGCCTCCGGCATCAAGGCAGACTGAGGTAGCCGCTGCGCCGCCGCTGGCTGACCAAGAGCAGGCCCAGCAGCATCAGGTTCAGGAGATTGAACGCGAGTGCGGCCTGAAAGGCCGAACGGTAGGACAGCGTCGCGTCGAAGATCGCGCCGCCCAGCCAGCCGCCCACGGCCATGCCGGCCATCGCGAACAGCATGACCACACCCAGACGCCAGCCGCTGATGGTGGGGCCGTAGAGATAGCGCAGGATGAGCGCGTAGCCCTGCACGATGGCGATGTAGGGAATGCCGTGGATGACCGAGAGCGTGTAGACGCCGGACAGGCTCTCGACGAAGACGAACCCCAGCAGCGAAGCGATCTGGATGAGGGCGCAGAGCAGGCTCACCTTGATCGGGCTGATATAGTCGGAGAGCTGGCCCATGGCGAAGGTCGCGGCCACTGCCGTCAGCAGGATCAGCGCAATCGCCTCGGAGCCGCGCGCCGAGGAGAAGCCGAGGTCGCCGCAGAAGGCCACCATGTGCACGAACGGTACGGCCATGGCGGTGCAGCAGCAGAAGGCCGCGGCCGAGAGCAGCACCATGATGGAGAGCGACGGCATCGGCAGGGCCGAGTGATCTTCGGCCGGCCGCGCCGCCTTGCTGCGCGCGATCGGCGAGGGCCGTATGTAGAAGGCGCACAGGAATATCAACACGCCGGCCGAGACGCCGTAGATCACCAGCGTCTGGCGCCAGCCGACTTCGGGCAGAAGCCAACGATAGATCTGCGGCCAGACGAACCCCGAGATCGCCGGCCCGACCGAGATAAGCGACACCGCCGTGCTGCGGCGACGGTCGAACCAGCCCTGGATGTTGTTCATGGCCGGCGTGAAGGTGGCGGAATTGCCGAGGAAGCCCAGCGGGATGGCATAGCCGAGGTAGAGCGCCATGACATCGCCGCTGCTGGCGAGCCAGCCTCCGGCCAGGATCGAGACGCCAGCGATCAGCAACGGCACGCGCGGGCTGGTGCGGTCGGCCAGCCAGCCCATGAAGACGCCGCCGACGCCCATGGCGAAGAAGCCCACCATGTAGGCGAACGACGGCACGGCGCGGCGGTCGCCGAACTCCGCGGCTATTTCCTTCAGCGCCACGACCGGCAGGTAGATCGCGCCACCGCCCAGGCCGATGCAGAACATCGACACGAACGCCAGCCGCCAGGCGTAGGGGCTGTCGACCCCGGCCGAACGCGACGCCACACCCGACACTGGCGTCACTCGCGCGCCAGCGCCGCCGTGGCTGCCTGCTCGTCGAGCACCTGGTCGTCATCCATGAGCACCGTCACCTTGCGCAGCTTGCCGGTGAAGGTGAACGGCGCCTCGTAGTGCGACACCGGGCTCGAACGGTCGCGGCCGATGTCGAGGCCCGACCACGAGATGAAGCTGATGAAGCCGTTCTGGACATCGAAACCGCCGGCGGCCTCGCCATCGATCAGCAGGGTGGCGATATTGCGGCCCTGGCTGCGCCGCATGCGCACACCGAGCCGTCGGTCGCCCGCCGGCACCATCCGGTCGGAGACGATCAGGTGATGCTCGCCGCCGATGTTCATGTCGTAGGCGAGCTTTCCGTCCTTCATGTAGAGCGAATAGCCGGTGGTGGCATCGCCGTGGGCGATCAGCACGCCCTCGGTCATCGCGCCATCGACATGGGCGGCGGCTTCGATCGTATAGGAGCGGTTGCGCACGTCGGGCGCCACGTCGGTCGGCACATGGCCCATGCCGGCGTGGAAGACGAAGTGCTTGCGCGGCCCGTGGAACCGCTTGGCGTTGTCGCCGAAGCGCTGCTGGAAGCGATCATCCAGCGGCAGCACCTTGTGCGCCCCGGCCTGCCGCCACCATTCCTCGATCATTGCCGCGAGCCGCTCGGGCTCGCGCTCGGCGAGGTCCTCGTTCTCGTTGAAGTCCTTGTCGAGGTGATAGAGTTCCCACTTGTCGTTGGCGAAGTCGCTGCCGGGCGGATGAAACGACACCGCCTTCCAGCCACCCTGCACCAGGCCGCGATGGCCGAACATCTCGAAATACTGCGCCTTGGACTTGGACTTCGCGCGCTTGTTCTTGAGGCTTTTGGCAAAACTGGTGCCCTCGAGCGGCATCTGCTTCACGCCATTGACCGTTTTGGGCGGCTTGACGCCAACGACATCGAGCAGGGTCGGTACCAGATCGCTGGCATGGCAGAACTGGTGGCGCAGCTCGCCACGGGCCGCGATGCCCTTGCCCCACGCCATCACCAGCGGATCGCGGATGCCGCCGCCGTGGGTGTTCTGCTTATAACGCTTGAGCGGCGTGTTGGCGGCCATGCCCCAGCCCAGCGGGAAGTTGGAGTGGGTGTCGGGGCCACCGATGTCCTCGATGCGCGCGATCTTCTCGTCCAGCGTCTCGCGGCGCAGGTTGTAGGGGCCCATGGCGTTGACCATGCCGAACGGGCCGCCCTCCTGGCTGGCGCCGTTGTCGGACATCACGACCACCAGCGTATTGTCGAGCTGGCCGGCGGCCTCGAGGAACGCCATCAGCCGCGCGATGTGCTGGTCGGCATGGTCGAGCATGGCGGCATAGGCTGCCTGAAGGCGCGTGAACATGCGCCGTTCGCCCTCGCCCACCTCGGCCCAAGGCCTGACGGCATCGTTGCGCGGCGGCAGGCGCGTGCCCTTGGGCACGATGCCCAGCGCAATCTGCCGCGCGAGCCGGCGTTCGCGCTCGGCGTCCCAGCCCTCGGCGAAAATCGCATCGTACTTGGCGATCAGGTTGAACGGCGCCTGGTGCGGCGCATGGCAGGCGCCGAAGGCGAGCCAGGTCAACCACGGCGTCTCGGCATTGTCGGCGACATGGTCGGCGATGTAGCGGATGCCCTGGTCGACCAGGTCGGACGTGAGGTGATAGCCCGTGGCAAAGGTGCCGGGCGGATCGACCGGCGTGTTGTCGCGTACCAGTTCGGGCGCGTACTGATCGGTCTCGGCATCCATGAAACCGTAGTAGCGATCGAAGCCGCGGCCGAGCGGCCAGCCGTCGAACGGGCCGGTCGCGCCCGACTCGGTGAGCGGCGTCACATGCCACTTGCCCAGCATGTAGTTGCGATAGCCGTGCGGACGCAGCATCTCGGCGATGGTGCCGGCCTCGCGCGCGATCTTGCCGCGATAGCCGGGATAGCCTGAATCGAAATTGGCGAGGCAGCCGACGCCGACCGAATGATGGTTGCGCCCGGTCAGGAGCGCCGCGCGCGTGGTCGAGCACATCGCGGTGGTGTGGAAGCCGGTGTAGCGCAGGCCGCGGCCGGCAATGGCATCGATGGCGGGCGTGGAAATGGGTGAGCCGTAACAGCCGAGATCGGAGAAGCCGACGTCGTCGAACAGAATGACCAGGATGTTGGGCGCGCCGGTGCCATTGATGCCCGCGGGCCGCTTCGGACCTTCCGGCCAGTACGGCTGCGACTCCTGGACGGTCTTCCCGATCTTGCCGTGTCCTTGACCCGTCATGCGTTTCCCTTTTTCGTTGGAAAGGTTGTCCGACACTTGGCCCATTCGATCAACCTTGTCGCAAATCATGGCTCGGGTTAGGGAAAGTCATGGCTCAGTTCACTTCCGACGGGCTTTCGCTCGCCTATGACGAGTTCGGCCCTCCCGACGCAAAAAAAGCGATCGTGCTGGTGCATGGCTTCTCGGCCAACCGGTACGAGAACTGGAAGCGCATGGGCTGGTACGACGCCATCGCTTCCAAGGGCCTGCGCGGCTTCGCCCTCGACAATCGCGGCCACGGCGAAAGCGCCAAGCCGCACGATCCCGCCAAGTACGATCGCGACGCCATGGCACGCGACGTTTTTGCACTCATGGACCATGCCGGCGTCGAGCGCGCCCATCTCCTGGGCTTTTCCATGGGCTCGCACATCGCGCTGACGGCTGCACTCGTCGATGGCGGCCGCATCGACCATCTCGTGGTGGCGGGCGTCGGCAGCCGCATGTTCGAGCCGCCGCGCGACGAGGGTGCGATGGCCGAGGCGATGGAGGCCGAATCGCCCGACTCGATCTCCGATCCGATGCTGAAGAGTTTTAGGCACTTTGCCGACGAGCAGAAGGAAGACCGTCTTGCCTTGGCGGCCTGCTCGCGCGGCGCCCGCGTGCCACTCTCACGCGACTCGCTCATGGCGATCCGCCAGCCGACGCTTGTCGTGGCCGGCGCCCGCGACCAGCTCGCCGGCCCGCCGCAGGGCCTGGCCGAGGCCATCCCCGGCGCCAAGGCGGTGACGCTACCGGGGTGCGATCACTTCTCCTGCATCGGCCATCCGCTGTTCAAGGCGAGTGTATTCGACTTCTTCGACGGCTGGCTGGAGTAGCGCCATGGCGAAGAGCGCGGCCCGCGTTTCGTTCAAGTCGATCCAGGCCCGCGCCGCCCGGCGCAAGGGCGGCGAGAAGGTGCTGGCGACGCTGTTGCCGAAGCCGCGCAACAACAAGGCACTGGCCAAACTCCCCGACGATCGCGTGCTGGCCGAGATGGCACGGCGCGTGTTCTGCGCCGGCTTCGTCTGGAGCGTGATCGACAAGAAGTGGCCGGGCTTCGAGGAAGCGTTCCTGGGGTTCAATCCCAAGCGGCTTCTGTTCCAGCCCGCCGAATTCTGGGAGCAACTCACGCAGGACAAGCGCATCGTGCGCAATCCGACAAGCATCAGGTCGGTGCGCGCCAACGCGAAATTCGTGAGCGACATCGCGGTCGAGCATGGCAGTTTCGGCAAACTCCTCGCGAACTGGCCGGCCGACGACCAGATCGGCCTGCTCGACGTGGTGGCCAAGCGCGGCGCGCGGCTTGGCGGCTTCTCGGGACAGTATCTGCTGCGCTTCCTCGGCCGCGACTCCTTCATCCTGACGAAAGACCTGCTGATGTGCCTGCGCGATTCGGGCGTGCCGATCAGCGACAAGGGCACGTCGAAGAAGGACCTCAAGCTCGCCCAGCAGCAGATCAATGCGTGGGCCCAGGAGAGCGGTCTGCCGCTCACCCACATCTCGCGTATCTGCTCTCTGTCGATCGGCCAGAATCATCCGGCCGAACGGTTGAAGGAAGCGATGCGCGCATGACCGACATCCTGCTGATCAATCCCAACACGACCGCGTCGATCACCGACCTCGTGCTGAAGACGGCCAGGGGCTTCGCCCGGTCCGATACGAAGCTGCGCGCGGTGAGCGGCGCCTTCGGGCCACGCTACATCGCGTCGCGTGCCGCCTATGCGATCGCGGGGCATGCGGCCCTCGACGCGCTGGCCAACGATACAGGTGCCAAGGATGCCGTGGTGCTGGCCTGCTTCGGCGATCCCGGACTCGCTGCCCTGAAGGAAGTGAGCCCCGTGCCGGTGGTCGGCATGGCCGATGCCTCGATCCTGCAGGCCTGCGCGCTCGGCAATCGCTTCTCCATCGTGACCGGCGGCGAACGCTGGAAATCCATGCTCGAGGAATTCGTGGCGAGCCACGGCCTCACTTCGCGCCTCGCCTCCGTGCGTACCGTGGCACCGACCGGCGCCGCCATCGCGCGCAATCCGAAGGCGGCGATGGCGCTGCTGGCCAGGGGCTGCACGGCTTGCGTACGCGAGGACGGCGCCGACGTCGTCATCCTGGGCGGCGCGGGTCTCGCGGGCCTCGCCGCCAAGCTGAAGGCGAAGGTCGAAGTCCCTCTTCTCGATGGGGTTGCTTGCGCGATCTCCATGGCCGAGGGGCTCGCCCTGCAGAAGCCGTCCAAGGCAACGCGCGGCACGCTCGCCCGACCGGCGCCGGTCGAGAGCATCAATCTCTCCAAAGGCCTCGCAAAGCTGCTCGGATAATCCTAGGCTCGCGGCCATGCGGTTGGTCAGCTTTCGCCATGCGGGCGCACAAAAAATCGGTGCGGTCGTGGACGGCGGCATCGTCGATCTGTCGGCCCAGAGTGGCGGCCGCTGGACGAGCCTGCGGGCCGTCATCGCCGCCAAGGCGCTGGGCGAACTCGCCGCCGCGGCCAAGAACGCGTCGGCCGATTTCAAGATGGACGAGGTCGAATGGCTGCCGGTCATTCCCGACCCTGAAAAGATCCTCTGCATCGGCCTCAACTACGCGAGCCACGTCGGCGAAGTGGGACGCGCGCTTCCCACCGTTCCCAGCGTCTTCTCGCGCCTGCACAACACATTGGTGGCTCAGGGTAGCGATATCGTGCGGCCCAAGGCCTCGATCGACTTCGACTTCGAGGGTGAGCTCGCCATCGTGATCGGCGAACGTTGCCGTCACGTCTCGCGCGCCAGCGCCCTCTCCGTCGTCGCGGGCTACACCTGCTTCCTCGACGGCAGCGTGCGCGACTTCCAGAAGCACTCGACGACCGCGGGCAAGAACTTCCCGGCAACCGGCCCGCTGGGGCCGTGGATGGTCACGTCCGACGTGATCGCCGATCCGCAGCGGCTCGAGCTCACGACGCGGCTGAATGGTACCGTCGTGCAGCACGACACGACCGATCACATGATCTTCGACGTCGCCACCATCATCGAATACCTCTCGACCGTGACTTGGCTCGAGCCGGGCGACATCATCGCCACCGGCACGCCCGACGGCGTCGGCATGGGCCGCAAGCCGCCGCTCTGGATGAAGCCCGCCGACAAGGTCGAGGTCGAAATTTCCGGCATCGGGACTTTGAGCGTCAATGTCGTCGACGAGTGAACCGCTCGGCCTGCCGGCCGATTCAGCCTCCGGCACGAAATGGAGCCGAGAGACCAAGGTGATCGCGCTGATCGCCGTCGCGCATTTCGTCAGCCACGTGCACATCATGCTGCTGCCGCCGCTTTTCGGCGAGGTGCGCGAGGCCTTCGGCGTCAGCTACATCCAGATCGGTCTGGCGCTGACGGCTTTCAATGTCGCCTCGGCGCTGCTGCAAACGCCGGCCGGCTTCCTGGTCGACCGCATCGGCCCGCGCGCCATGCTGACCGGCGGGCTGCTGCTGGGCGCCGCGGCCATCGCCGCCGCCGCCCTGCTGCCGGGCTACTGGTTCTTCGTCATCTCCTATGCCTTCCTCGGCGTCGCCAACACCGTCTATCACCCGGCCGACTACACGATCCTGTCGGCCACCGTCGACCACAAGCGAATCGGCAAGGCCTTCTCGATCCATACCTTCGCGGGCTATCTCGGCTCCGGCATCACGCCCGCCCTGGCGCTGGCCTGCGCGGCGATCTGGGGCTGGCGCGGCGCCTTCCTGTTCGTCGCCTGCCTCTCGCTCGCCACCGCGCTGCTTCTGATCGTGGCCGGCAGCATCCTGCCCGGGGTCGTGCACAAGCCCAACCAGGAGCCAGCGAAGAGCGCCGCCAAGGTCGGCCTCGACCTGCTGCTGAGCGCGCCGATCCTGCGCAACCTTCTCTTCTTCTTCTGCCTCGCCATGGCCAATGGCGGCATCCAGACTTTCACCGTCGTCGGCATGGGCGCCATCCACGACACGCCCTTCTCGGTGGCCAACGTGGCGCTCTCGGGCTTCCTGTTGTGCAGCGCCGGCGGGGTGCTGCTGGGCGGCATCGTGGCCGACCGCACGCCGCACCACGAGCGCGTCGCAGCGATTGGTTTCGCCTGCACCTCGACCATGGCCGTCCTGATGGCCTGGGTGAACATGCCGGCGGTCGTCCTGATCGGCGTAATGTCGGCGGGCGGCTTGCTGAACGGCATGATCCAACCGTCGCGCGACATGATGGTACGCGCCGTCACCCCGCCCGGCTCGTTCGGCAAGGTGTTCGGCTTCGTCAGCACCGGCTTCAACCTGGGCGGCATGGTCGCCCCACTGCTCTACGGCTGGCTGATGGACCGCGGCGAGCCGCGCGCCATCTTCATGATCGTCACAGGCTTCATTCTTCTCGCGCTGGTGACCGCCATCACGCGCCGCAAACCTGAAAGCATCGCCCCATGGACTCGCTGATCGTTGCCACACCCTCCAAGACCGAAGCGCTGGAGCGCCGCTACGGCGCTGGCGCCCTCAAGGAGTGGCAGGGGCCGCCGGCCAGTCCGTGGAACGAGACCATCGCGCTCATGCTCGATCACCGCTCGGTGCGCAGCTACAGACCCGACCCGCTGCCGCCCGGCACTCTGGAGACTCTGATCGCCGCGGCGCAATCGGCCGCCACCAGCTCCAACATGCAATGGGTCTCGGCCGTCGCCATCACCGATCCCGCCAAGAAGAAGGTACTGGCCGAAATCGCCGGCAACCAGAAGCACATCGAGCAATGCCCGCTCTACATCTGCTGGGTGGCCGACATGTCGCGCAACCAGCGCATTTCGGACGCCGAGAAGACCGACTTCGAATGCATGCCTTGGCTGGAAAGCTTCATGGTCGCCTGCGTCGATGCATCCCTTGCCGCCCAGAACGCCGTGGTGGCCGCCGAATCGCTCGGCCTGGGCACCGTCTATATCGGCGCCATGCGCAACGACCCGATCAAGGTCGCCGAGCTGCTGGGCCTGCCGCCGCAATCCTTCGTCGTATTCGGTCTCTGTGTCGGCTACGCCGACGGCAAGGCCAAGAGCGAGGTGAAGCCGCGCCTGCCGCAGTCGATCGTGCTGCACAAGGAACGCTACGACGCCACCAAGGAAGCAGCGATACGCGCCACCTACGACGCAGAGATGAGCAAGTTCTCGGCCCGCCACGAGCTGCAGGCCGCGACCTGGACCCAGCGCGTGCTGAATCGCCTCGGGCCGATCAAGTCGATGAACGGCCGCGAGACGATCCGCGCCTCACTGAAGAAGCTCGGGTTCGAACTCAAGTAGCGTCCGCAGAAGAGGACGCCGGACTGTCACTTTCGCCCGTATCCACAAATCGCGAAAAGGCAAAAGCGACGGGCCTCGCCAATTCTGGACAGGCATTTTCGACCGCGGCCGAAGAGCCGCGCCGTCCAGCCGGCGTCCACAAATAAAAAGGCCGGCGCGGAAAGCGCCAGCCTATCGAAAAATCATACCGGAACCTGCTGAACCTGCAGCTCACATCCACGTGAGCAATTGCTGGCAATGCCAGCAAGGGCGCCCCATTGCGCGCCGATTGACCAGGATCAAGGCGGGCGTGCAGACCGCACCGGCATGCTGCGCCACAACGGCGATCGAAAGGGAGCGGCCGATGGCGGCGTCAGAACCCATGCACGATATTGCCCACCTGGGCGGCGTCGAGCTTTTCACGCCGCTGCCCGACCCGAGCCTGTGGTACTTCCGCGACCTGCTCGGCATGGAGGTCGTGCACACGGCAGGGCCGAGCGTCTACCTGCGCGGCTATGGCGATCATGCCGCGAGCACGCTCAAATTGACGGCCGCGGCGAAGCCCGGGGTGGGCTGCGTCTCCTGGCGTGCCATGAGCCCGGCCGCGCTGGAGCGCCGCGCCCAGGCGATCGAAGCGGCCGGCCTGGGCGTCGGCTGGACCAACGGCGATTTCGGACGCGGTCGCGGCTATCGCTTCAACGATCCCGACGGCCACCTGATGGAGATCTACTACGAGGAGCAGAAATTCACGGCGCCTCCGGAACTGCGCTCGACGCTGAAGAATCAGCCGCAGAAATACACCGGCCGCGGCATCGGCGTGCGCCGCGCCGATCATCTCGCGCTCCTCGCCTCCGATGTCGGCAGCAACCGCCGCTTTGCCCAGGAGCTGTTGGGCTTCCAGCTCCGCGAGCAGGTGGTCTTCGACGAGGGGAAGAGCGAGATCGGCTCGTGGATGAGCCCGACCGCGGTGCACCACCAGCTCGCCTATGTGGTCGACGTGAAGGGCGGCCACGGGCGCCTGCACCATTTCTCGCTGTGGGTCGACAATCGCGAGGACGTGCTGCGGGCCGCCGACATCCTGGCCGAGAACCGCATCTTCATCGAGGCCGGCCCCTCCAAGCACAACAACTCGCAGGGCTTCTACCTCTATTCCTACGAGCCCGGCGGCAACCGCGTCGAGATCTACTCCGGCAGCTACCTGGTGTTCGCGCCCGACTGGGAGCCGGTCACCTGGAACGAGCAGGAGCGCGGCACCGGCACCTACTGGGGCGCAGCCCTGCCGGACAGTTTCATCCAGCACGCCACGCCCGACATCGAGACGGACGGGACGGGCGAGACGCCGAAGTTGCCGGTGTTTTTCTGAGGGCCTCGCGCCTTCGGCGATACAAAAAGGGCGCGTGACGACACAGCGCCGATAACAGGGCCCAGTAGGTTTCTCCCATCGACGGACCGCACTCCGCCGCCCCGCCGGAGACATCCCATGCGCCGCACACTCCTTCTGCTTCTCGCTCTCCCGTTCGCCGCGCCGGCGCTGGCCGCCGGCCCCGACGACCAGACCACGACATAGTGGACGGTCCGTCCTAAAGCCGCCGGCCTCGCGCCCATCGTCGATTTCAGCCACACCGCAGAGGACACCGGCGTCGGTCAGCACCATCGCGAGGTTTCGACCGCAGGCCTCGCCTGGCAGCGCGACGGCTGGAAGATCGCGGCGACGGGCGGTCAGATGGCCTATCGAATCGCCGGAGCCGGCGACGGCAACGCCCGCCTCGCCTCTTTCGCCATCGGCCACGAGCAGGCGACGGCAGAGGGCGGCACGCTGTCGCTGGAACTGCGCCGCACCGCGGTGTGGGAGTCCGAGCAGCGTCTCGACATCACCAGCGCGCGGCTGGGCTGGCAGATCAAGTTCTGAGCCGAAGCGCCTCCAAGGCCCGATCAGGCCAGGCGCTTGTCGTAGAACACCGACCAGGTGACGTCGGGATAGTCGAGCACCGGTCCGCAGCGCGCGAAGCCCGCACGTTCGTAGACCTTCCAGGCGGCGTGGTGCCGGTCGCCGGTCTCCAGCACCAGGCGCTTCAATCCGTCGGACCGCGCCAACGCCTCGATCCGCGCCACGATCGCCTCGCCGATCTTGCGGCCGCGATGGCTCGGTCGCGTGTACATGCGCTTGACCTCGCCGACACCGTCGGCATGCCGCTTGAGCACACCACAGGCCACGGCTTTGCCGTCGTCTCGGGCGATGAAGACAGTCGTGCTGTCATCGACCATCTGCTCCACCGTCAGGTGATGGCAGTGCTCTGGCGGCGTCAGCTCGATCAGGACGGCGTTGAGTTCAGAGACGAGCGTGCGAACCTCGTCCTGGAGCGGTGTCTCGACGGCGATGACGACGCCGGTTGAAGGGCCATTCATGCCTGCGGAGGTAGCATATGGCGCCCGCCAATGCTCTACTTCCCGATCCAGTTGAAAGGGTGGCATGCCTTTCAGGCCAGAATTTCGGGAAGCGCTGACCCTGCTCGCGACTGCGGTGCAGCGCTTGCAGGCACGTGGTCTGGAAGCACCTATTCTGGTCGGAGGCGCGGCCGTCGAATTGTTCACGGGCGGCCGCGTGACATCCGGCGACTTCGATTTCGTCAGCGCATCCCAAGATGAGTTCTTCGCCGAACTCCTGACCCTGGGTTTCGTCCGTCCCCAAGGTCCGGGCTGGCTGACGAGGAGTCTCCTCCACCCCGAACTCGGATTTGGCGTGCAGGTCGTCAGCGGACACCTGATGGACGGGCGCGCCGACCGTTCGCGTGTTCGCCTGCTTGCGATCGATGATTCGCGAGAAACCCGCGTGATCGCCTGCGAAGACCTTATTGCCGACCGCATGGCCCAAGCGCTGGCAGGCCGGAAAATCAGAGAAGACATGAGAAATCAGGCAGTTAGGCTCTACCAACTTGCCGGCGGCCTGGACGACGCCTATCTAGACCTCAGGGTCCGGACGGAAACTGGCGACGTCGCCTCCTTGGAGACGTTGCGGGAATGGCTGGCAAATGAATCGCGTCAGGCTTGAAGAGTTGGAGAAGGCACTGGATCGTCGAAAGGCCGAACTGGGCTTTTCGGGCGGCCAATATGTGCTGCCCAACGCCGGCGCTAACCGCACCGCCGAGAAGCGCGAGCTGCTGGAGGCGATCCGGGACGCGGCGTCTCGCGCGGGAAAGACGCCGGTCTTCGTACCGGAAACATCCGGCATGCCAAAGGCGAAGACCTAAGACGTCGAACGGGAGTGGTGAACGGCGCGGGCGTCACCTCATACGGCGATTTACAGAGGCTGTGCACGCTCTATCCGGCCTCGCTCCCGTGGGCAGCGCAACGCATTCCAAAGATCGGTGCGACGTTGGACATTCAACCAGAAGTCCGCCGTATTGCCGAAGACGCGAGCCAAGATGAGGGAAGTTGATGCCGTCACGTTCCGACGGTCGTTGCACAGCTCGTTAACGTGCTTGCGCTGAACGCCCATTGCCTTGGCCAGTGCACCCTGCGTAAGGCCTCGGGGGTGCATGAACTCTTCGCTGAGAATCTCGCCGACCGTGGCCGGCTTGCGCTTCGTCGTCAGCATGGTTCTCCTGGCTTCACCTGTAGCTTTGGTCGTCGAGATAAACGTCGGCCACCCCACGATCATCACGTTCAGTGGGCTCTTGCCGTTGTGCTACGATAGTTGCCCTTCTACCGAAGGTAGCCTTGTCCATGCTCCGCTCTTTCCTGTCCGCAATCTTGATTGGTCGTAGCAGCCGCCGGCTGTAGTGGTGAAATTCCGGCAGAGCATAACCTCGGTCTCGTTTCGAACGGCATGTCACCTGATCGCGTCGATAAACTCCTCGGCAAACCATCGCTCGCCAATCTTTCATTCGAACCCAGCGGCTACAAAGCGTACTTCAAAATGGGCAAGTTGAGCGATCTGCTCAAACCCATTCACGATAACCCCCATGCCTTTTCCAACCCAACGGCCTCAGAATTCGCGATGCTGGGTGTACGTCCATATGCATCACAAGCTGAAGTCGACGCCGCGATAGTCCCATCGGCCAGCGGCTGCTCATTCTACAAGGTAAACGACAACTTCGGCTTTGAGGTTTGCTTCAAAAGTCGAACGGTGATCTCAAAAGAAAAAATATCTTCCGAGGATTTAGTCGCCGATCTGTGACGTTTTTCACCCGTGCGGCACCAAGATCTGCCGCACCGTCGCCACATCCTGCAGGCGGTCGAAGCCCACGTTCAGCTCGTCGAAGCCGATGCGCTCGCTCACCATACGGTCGACCGGCAGCTTGCCCTGCTGGTAGAGCGCGATGAAGCGCGGGATGTCGCGCACCGGCACACAGCTTCCCATGTAGCTGCCCTTGATGGTCTTCTCCTCGCTCACCAGAGCGCTCTGCTTGAAGGAGAAGTCGGCGGCGATCGGCGAGAGGCCGGCCGTCACCGTGGTGCCGCCCCAGCGCGTCACCAGATAGGCCGTCTCCATCGCCTTGATGGTGCCGGCAAGGTCGAAGGCGTAGTCGACGCCGCCGTTGGTGAGGTCGCGCAC
The DNA here is from genome assembly GCA_029946105.1 of Reyranella sp. GTDB lineage: Bacteria > Pseudomonadota > Alphaproteobacteria > Reyranellales > Reyranellaceae > Reyranella. Next base: position 21,563 of record JAQSDW010000078.1, read on the forward strand.
CTGCTTCACGTGATCGGCGTCCCTGGCGTTCACCGTATCGGTGGCGCCGAGCTGGCGGGCGAGGCCGAGCTTGTCGTCGGAAAGGTCGATGGCGACGATGCGGCCGGCGCCTGCCAGCACGGCACCCATCAGGCCGCTCAGGCCGACGCCGCCCAGGCCGACGACGGCCACCGAGCTGCCGGGCTGGATTTGGGCGGTGTTGACCACCGCGCCCACGCCGGTCACCACGGCGCAGCCGAACAGGGCGGCCACGTCGAGCGGCAGGGTCTTGTCGATCACCACGATCGAACCGCGGTCGACCACGGCATATTCGGCATAGCAGGAGACGCCGGACTGATGGTTCACCGGCTTGCCGTCCATATGAAGGCGATGGTGGCCCGACAGGAGTTGGCCCGCGGCGCGCGGCGTAACCGAACGCTCGCAGATGTAGGGGCGGCCTTCGAGGCAGCGCCGGCAACGGCCGCAGCTCACGTTGAAGGTGAAGCAGACGTGGTCGTCCACCTTCACGTCGTGCACCCCCTTGCCAAGCTCGACGATCTCACCCGAGCCCTCGTGGCCCAGCACGATCGGCACCGGCCGAGGCCTATCGCCATTGATGAGGGACAAGTCGGAGTGGCACAGGCCGGCGCCGCCGACCTTGACCAGCACCTCGCCCTCGCCGGGCGGATCGAGATCGATCTCGACGACGTGGATGGGTTTCGACTTGGCGAAGGGTCGCGGCGCACCGCAGACCGTGAGAACACCGGCTTTCATCTTCATGGGCTATTTCCTCCTGCAACAAATGCTTTCGTTGGGACCGTGCAATTCGCGCGGTCTTAGGCAATTCCTCCGTCGACCCGGACCAGCGATCCGGTGGTGAAGCTCGACTTGCTCGAAGCGAGATAGAGTGCCGCCGTCACGATCTCTTCCGGGCTGCCGCTGCGCTTGAGCGCCGCCGTGGCATTCTTCTTGTGCTCCTCCGGCCACGCCTTGGAAACGTCGGTGAGGAAGCGGCCGGGCGAGATGGTATTGACGCGCACCTTGGGTCCGTACTCGAAGGCGAAGGCCTCGGTGATCGCGTTCAGCGCCGCCTTGGCGCCGGCATAGGGCGCGATCTGCGGTCGTGGCCGGAGCGCGCCGGCGCTGGAAATGTTGATGATCGAACCGCCGCCGCCCTGGACCATACGGCTGCCGACCAGCGACATCAGGCGGAACGGCGCCTTGAAGTTCAGCGACACGATGCGGTCGAAAAGCTGCTCGGAAGTTTCCAGCGACGAGGGTGCGAGCGGCGAGGAGCCGGCATTGTTCACCAGGATGTCGACCCTGCCGAAGGCGACATAGGCCGCGTCGACCAGCCCATCCAGCTCCTGCCAGTTGGCCACGTTGCAGGCATAGGTGGCGGCCTTGCGCCCCAGTGCCCGCACCTCGGCCGCGACCTTGTCGCAGGTTTCCAGCTTTCGGCTGGTAATGAAGACATCGGCGCCGTGGGCGGCGAAGGCCTTGACCATCTGGTAGCCGAGACCACGACTACCGCCGGTGACGAGGGCGACCTTGCCCGTGAGATCGAAATAGTCGCTCATCGAATATTCCCGCTGCCAGTGGCCTTCTTCTTGATGCGTAAGAGAAGCATAGCGCCCCTTTCTTGGACACTGGCATGTCACTTGCTTAGAGTATTGTGGAGCGAAACAAGACGGTCGTTATGAGCATCCACGTCGCGCTGCATCATCGAACGACCTACCTGTACGACCGGCCGGTGGCGCTTGGCCCACAGGTTGTACGTCTGCGTCCTGCCCCCCATTCGCGGACGCCGGTGCTCTCCTACTCGCTGAAAGTCACGCCGGCCGAGCATTTCATCAACTGGCAGCAGGATCCGCAGGGCAACCACCTGGCGCGGCTGGTGTTCCCGGAGAAGACCGACAAATTCGAGATCGTGGTCGATCTCGTGGCCGACATGTCGGTCAATAATCCCTTCGACTTCTTCCTCGAGCCCGAAGCCGAGGAGTGGCCCTTCACCTACGACCCGTCGCTGGCCGAGGAGATCGCGCCGTTTCGCAAACTGGAACCGCCGGGACCGCTGCTCAAGGAATGGCTCGCCAAGGTCGACCGCAAGAAGATGCGGACGGTCGACTTCATCGTCGCCCTCAATGCGCGACTGCAAAAAGAGATCGGCTACATCGTCCGGCTGGAGCCGGGCGTGCAGACCTGCGAGCAGACGCTGTCGCTCGCCAAGGGCTCGTGCCGTGACACCGGCTGGCTGCTGGTCACCATCATGCGCCATCTGGGTTTCGCCGCGCGCTTCGCTTCGGGCTACCTGATCCAGCTCAAGCCCGACGAGAAGCCGCTCGACGGCCCCGAAGGCCCGACCGACGATTTCACCGACCTCCATGCCTGGTGCGAGATCTATCTGCCGGGCGCGGGCTGGATCGGCCTCGATCCGACCTCGGGCCTGCTGACGGGCGAAGGCCACATTCCACTCGCCTGCACGCCCGAGCCGGCGAGCGCGGCACCGATCGAGGGCGCGGTCGAGAAATCCGAGGTCGAGTTCGAACACGAGATGACCGTAGTGCGCGTGCGCGAGACGCCGCGTACGACCAAACCCTACACCGATGAACAATGGGCGACGCTGCTCAAGGTCGGCGAGGCGATCGAACGCGACATCTCCAAAGGCGATGTCCGCCTCACCATGGGGGGCGAGCCGACCTTTGTTTCGGTCGACGACATGGACGGCGCGGAGTGGAACACACTGGCACTCGGCCCGGAAAAGCGCCGTCTGGCAGGGGTGCTGTTCCGCAAGCTCGCCGATCGCTTCGCCAAGAAGCCGCTGCTGCATTTCGGCCAGGGTAAATGGTACCCCGGCGAGCAACTGCCGCGTTGGGCGCTGGGCTGTTTCTGGCGCAAGGACGGCCAGCCGATCTGGCGCGACCCGCACCTCACCGCCGTCGAATCCAAGCCTGTCGGCGCCACGCCCGAGGCGGCGCAGCGTTTTGCGTTGGCCATCGCCGAACGGCTGCAACTCAACCCCGGCTATCTCTTTCCGGCCTTCGAGGACACCTGGTACTACCTCTGGCGCGAGCGGCGCCTGCCGAGCAACGTCGCGGTCGACGCGGCCAAGGTGAAGGACCCGCTGGAGCGGGAACGGCTGGCGAAGATCTTCGAGAAGGGCCTCGAGAGTGCGGCTGGTTACGTGCTGCCGATCTCGCGCGAGCACAACGGGCGGTCCAATGGGCATGGCAATGGAAACGGCAATGGACATGGGGGGCGCTGGCGCAGCGGGCCGTGGTTCCTGCGCTCGGAGAAGTGCTACCTGATCCCCGGCGACTCGGCGCTGGGCTACCGCCTGCCGCTCGATTCTCTGCCGTGGGCCGCGCCTGCGGATACCGACTACATGCCCGATCCCGATCCCATGATCGCCTATCCCGACCTGCCGCCGCTCGACACCTTTCGCCGCGCGCCGGTGCTGCGCCGTCAGGAACGCGGCATCGCCCCCCTCTCCAATGGCGACACCACGGGCGACGGCGATGCGCGCCGCGACGCCTGGCGCCGCGCGCTGGCGCCCGATCTCGCGGCCCGGCCCGGCGTCAGCGCCTCGGCCGGCAGCATCGTCCGCACGGCGATGTCGTTCGAATCGCGCGACGGACATCTCTTCGTGTTCATGCCGCCGGTCGAGCGCACCGAGGACTATCTCGATCTGGTGGCGGCGGTCGAGGACACCGCCGAGGAACTGGGCCAACCGGTCTTCATCGAGGGCTATCCGCCGCCCGGCGGCGATTCGCGGCTGCTGAACTTCAGCGTCACGCCCGACCCCGGCGTGATCGAGGTCAACATCCATCCCTCGGCGAGCTGGCCAGAGCTCGTGGAGCGCACCGAGATCGTCTACGAGGAAGCGCGCACGACGCGGCTCGGCGCGCAGAAATTCATGATCGACGGTCGTCATACCGGCACCGGCGGCGGCAATCACTTCGTGCTGGGCGGGCCGTCGGCGCCCGACTCGCCGATGCTGCGCCGGCCCGACCTGCTGAAGAGCCTTTTAGGCTACTGGATCAACCATCCCTCACTCTCGTATCTGTTCTCGGGCCTGTTCATCGGTCCGACCAGCCAACATCCGCGCGTCGACGAGGCACGCAACGATTCGCTGCATGAGCTGGAGATCGCCTTCCGCCAGATCGCGCCCGGCAAGCAGACGCCGCCGTGGCTGGTCGATCGTGTGTTCCGCAATCTGCTGGTCGACGCCACCGGCAACGCCCATCGCACCGAGTTCTGCATCGACAAGCTTTTTACGCCTGACACTGCCGCCGGCCGGCGCGGGCTGCTCGAGCTGCGCGCCTTCGAGATGCCGCCGCACTGGCGCATGAGCGTGGCCCAGCAGGCGCTGCTGCGCGGCCTGGTGGCGAAGTTCTGGGACCGGCCCTACGAGCGCCCGCTCAGCCGCTGGGGCACACGCCTGCACGACGATTTCATGCTGCCGCACTTCGTGTGGCAGGACTTCAACGACGTGCTCGCCGATCTCGGCGAAGCGGGCTACGGCTTCGAACCGGAATGGTTCGCGCCGCATTTCGAATTCCGCTTTCCGCGGTTGGGCGAGATCGCACAGCGCGGCATCGGACTGGAACTGCGCCATGCGCTCGAGCCGTGGCACGTGCTGGGCGAGGAGCCGGGCGGCGGCGGCGCGGTGCGCTACGTCGATTCGTCGGTCGAGCGCCTGCAGGTCAAGGTCGAAGGGCTGAACGACGCCCGCCACGTGATCGCCTGCAACGGCTGGCGCGTGCCGCTGCGGGCGACGGGCACCGCCGGCGAGTACGTGGCCGGCGTCCGCTACCGCGCCTGGCAGCCGTCCAATGCGCTGCATCCGACCATCGGCGTCCATGCCCCGCTCACCTTCGACATTCACGACAGCTGGAGTGGGCGCTCGCTGGGCGGTTGCAGCTACCACGTCTCGCATCCCGGCGGTCGCAGCTACGACCGTGTGCCGGTGAATGCCAACGAGGCGGAGGCCAGGCGTCGAGTCCGTTTCTTCCCGATCGGCCATACCCCGGGCGAGGCTCCCGAGCCCCGCCGGATGGACAATCCCGAGCATCCGCTGACCTTGGATCTCAGGCGGGCCTGACGCCGCAGCGGCCTCACCGCCAATGCGCGAACTTCGAGGTGCGGCCTATGCCGGGATTGAAGCAGTTGCAGGGGTCGAGGCTCTTGTAGTGACAGACGAGCGCCGGCTTGGCGTTGTAGAGATGGCCGACATTGTGCTCGGCGGGATACTGCGCGCCGCGGGCGTCCAGCAGCTTCCACATCGCGTGCTCCAGCACCACCGTGTCGTGTCCTTTGGCGACGATGTATTCCTGGTGGAAGACGTGACAGAAAAAATGACCGTAGTAGATCTTGTGCAGCATCGGCGCCGCGATCTCGGCCGGTAGCCGCTCGCACCAGTCGTGGGTGTTGCGCGGCAGCGCGATGTCGAGAGCCAGGATGTCCTGCACCTCGCGGTGATGGACGGCGCGATAGCGGTTGGCGCCGCCGGCGACGGCGAAGCGGTGCAGCATCGCCTTCTCGCCCTCGTCGGCAGTGCATTCGAAGAACGCACCGGTTGCGGTGGGAAAGGCCGAGGTGAGCCAGGCCCGTGCTTCCTCGATGCCATCGCCCGCCATCTTGACGATCAGGTGATGCTCGTAACGGTCGCGGTAGTCCGTCATGCGCTTCGGCAAATGATCGGGAAACAAATCGGCCACGAACTGCATGATGCGATCGCTCAACCCATCGGGCAGGAAGGGCAGCCGCTGGACCAGCGAATCGAAGCGCCCTTTGAGCGCGAACAGCGCGGGCAGCCGGTCGGTGCCGAGATGGCGGATGGCGAGGAAGGTGTCCTTGCCGTAGCGCTCGGCGATCCGGTAGGCGTCGCGATGGATATATTCGCCCGACACCGGTAACGACTTGAAATGCGCCAGCATGTGGCGGCGGACGCCCTCGATCTCACCGGTATCGTTCGAACCGATGTAGAAGACTGCCGTCCGCTCGTCGCGCACGAAGGTGTCCAGTCGCACGGCGAAGATCATGACCTTGCCGGCGCTGCCGGCGGACTCGAACAGTTTGCGAGGATCGGCGTTGAAACGCGCCGGCGTGTCTGAATCGACGGCGCGCACATCGGCCTCGTAACCCCGGTCCGAGGCGGCGCGGCCGGTGTCGTGGTCGATGTCGGCCGCGGTAAACTCACCGCTCTCGAGGCCACGTAGAATGGTCTCGGGATCATCGCCCAGCCGCACGCCGAGATGGTTGATCAGCTCGACCTGGCCTGCCTCGTCGATGCGGGCATAGAGCGTCATCTCGGTATAGACCGGGCCGCGATGGATCAGCGAGCCGCCGGAATTGTTGCAGATGCCGCCGAACACCGACGCGCCGATGCACGACGAGCCGATCAGGCAATGCGGCTCGCGGCCGAGCGGCCGCAGCACCTTCTCGAGATGGAACAGGGTGGCGCCGGGCAGGCAGATGACCTGGCGGCCCTCGTCGATCAGGTGCAGGCTCGCCATGCGCAGGGTGCTGACGATGACGATCGGCCGGTCGTAGTCGTCGCCGTCGGGTGTCGAGCCGCCGGTCAGGCCGGTATTCGAGGCCTGCATGATGACGATGACGCCGGCCGCCGCGCAGGCCTGCAGTACGCGCCACTGCTCGACCAGGCTGCCGGGCCGCACGACGGCAAGAACCGGGCCAGTTCCAAAGCGGATGCCGGTACGATAGCGCTGCGTACTGCCGGAACTGGTGAGCACGAAAGACGAACCGACGATCGACCGAAGCCGGTCGACCAGCGGTACCGCCGATTGGCCGGCGGATTTGCCCGACATGTACGGCCCCCCAATTCCCCGAGCGATTATCCGGATCCCTCGGCGCCATCGTCAAGCGTGCGGGCGATAATGAGCGCGGACACCGCCAAACGGTGGACCTCGCTTACGCGCCGTGCGATTCTAACCCTTCACATTTCATTCCTTCAGCAGGCCCATGGAGTCGTTGCGCGGCCTCCTCTCTTCGCCGGCAAGCGCCTACGACGAACTGGTCACCGGCCAGAAGTCGATCCGCTATCACTGGCAGGGCATCCTCAGCGTCATCCGCGCGCTGCCGGGAGGGCTAGGCGAGCGTGTCGAAAGCGCGCGACGGCAGCTCGAGGAATCGGGTGCCACCGTCAACCTGCTCGATGATCGTGCAGCACCGCGCTGGACATTCGATCCCCTGCCCTTCGTGGTCGCGCCGGATGAATGGGCGGCGCTCGAAACCGGGCTGATCCAGCGCGCCCGCCTGCTCGATGCCATCCTGGCCGACGTCTACGGCCCGCAGACGCTCCTGAAGGAACGGCTGCTGCCGCCGATGCTGGTTCACGCCAACCGGCACTTCCATCGACCCTGCCAGGTCACTGACGGGGTGGCGCCGACACGTCATCTCGCCAACTACGCCGTCGACCTGGTGCGATTGAGCGATGGCCGCTGGCATGTGTTGGCCGATCACACCGAAGTGCCGGCCGGCATCGGCTATGCGCTGGAAATGCGCCGCGTGCTGGCGCGCAGCCTGCCCGAGGCCTTCCGCTCGATCCCGGTGCGGCACCTGCGGCCCTTCGTCGACCGCTGGCACGATTCGCTGCTGGCGATGTCCCCCGGCGATATTGCCCAGCCGAACATGGCCGTGCTGACGCCGGGATCTCTGTCGGCGACCTATTTCGAGCACGTCTACCTCGCGCGCGCGCTCGGCGTGCCGCTGGTCGAAGGCGGTGACCTGGTGGCGCGCGACGGCCAGGTATCGATCAAGACCCTCGCCGGATTGCGGCCGGTACACATGCTGCTGCGCCGCCTCGACAGCGCCTTCGTCGATCCCCTGGAGCTGCGTGCCGATTCGGCACTCGGCGTCACCGGCCTGGTCGAGGCGACCCGCAACGGCCGCATCGTGCTGGCCAACGCCCTGGGTTCGGGCGTGGTCGAGACGCCGGCGTTGATGCCCTTCCTCGAGCGGCTGTGCGAACGGCTGCTCGACCAGCCGCTCGGCCTGCCGTCGCTCGACGTGTGGTGGCTGGGCGAGCCCTCCGCCGCGGCCTTCGTGCTGGCCAACCTCGACACGATGATCGTGCGCCCGTGCCTCGGCACCGACCGCGAGCCGATCGTCGTCGGCATGCTGGAGCCCGCCGAGCGCAAGGCCCTGGAGGAACGGATCCGCGCCCAGCCCGGCCAATTCGTGGCCCAGCATCCCTTCACGCCTTCGCTCAGCCCGCGCTGGGACGGCAAGGCCCACGGGCTGGCGCCGGCCGCCGTCGTGATGCGCGTGTTCGTGAGCGCGGAGGGTGACGGCTATCGCGTGCTGCCCGGTGGCCTCGCACGCGAGCCGGCGGGCGACACCGCCCTACGCTCGCTCGGCCGTCTCAACGGCACGTTGAAGGACGTCTGGGTGCTGGCCGAGGACGCCGCCGATGTGGAGTTGCCAGCAACCCGGCGCTTCCACCAGCTCGCCGTCGAGCGCGGCGGCGCCGACCTGCAAAGCCGCGTTGCCGACAACCTGTTCTGGCTGGGCCGCTACATCGAACGGCTGGACAACGATTCCCGTCTGCTGCGCACCACCGTCACCCGGATCGCGCAAGGCGCCATGGGCCCGCGCGATGCGGTCGAGCTGCGCATGCTCGGCCGCATGTTGAGCGATGCGAACCTGATGGAATCGGCCTCGGCACTGTCGGCACCAGAGAGTGCGGCCTTCCAGCAGGGACTTGATGCCGTAGCCTCCGACGAACGCGGCCTCGCCACCGTGCTCGACGGCATCCAGCGACTGGCCGGAACGCTTCGCGACCGCTTCTCCGCCGACATGACGATCGCTGCCGGACCGTTGATGGCCGAGGTGCGTCAGCGCCTGATGTCAGCGCGCGGCAATCTCGATCCCCTGCTGGCCGCCCTCGACGAAATCGTGCGCTTCGTCGCCACGCTGTCGGGCCTCGCCCAGGAGAACATGACCCGCGGCACGGGCTGGCGCTTCCTCGATCTCGGGCGGCGCCTTGAGCGCGCGCAGTTCATCCTGACCGGGGCGCTCCACCCCTTCACCCAGTCGCCGATCGACTGGGATGCGGCGATGCGGCTGGCGCTGGAGCTGTGCGACAGCACGATTACCTATCGCACGCGCTATCTCGGCCAGCTTCAGCCGGCGCCGGTGCTCGACCTGGTGATCCTGGACGACAGCAATCCGCGCGCGCTCGCTTTTCAGCTGCGCGCCATCGACGTCCATCTCGACTATCTCTCCCACGCCTCGGGCGTGCAGGTACCCAAGCTGCCCGACTCGCTCGACAAGGACCTCGCCGCCGTAGTCCGGCAATTCGGCGGCGACGAGAAGGCGTGGCGGCACGAGGGGCTGGCTCTCGCCATGCTGCGCGACGTCGCAGCCGACGCCGACGAGAGGATCGAGGCGCTCTCGGGGGCGATCACGCGCGCTTACTTCTCGCACGTGCCAGCGTCGCAGGCCGTCGGCACCTCGGCCGGCTGAGAGGGCGCGAACCATGAAGTACCTTCTCGCCCACCGCACCGCCTACAGCTACGCCAGCAGCGTCGACTCGGCCCACCACATCGCCCATCTCAGGGCGCGCGAATTTCCCGGCCAGAAGGTGACGTCGATCGGCATCGAGACCGACCCGGTGCCGGCGCTGGCGATGCAGCATCTCGACCACTTCGGCAACCACATCGACATCTACCGCATCGACAAGCCGCACACGCGCTTCGACATAGAGGTGCGTGCATCAATCGACGTCCGCTTCCCGGACCCGCCGCCCGCCGCATCGACACCGCGCTGGGAGGACATCCGTGTGGCCTTGAGCGGCGACGGCTTTCCTGTGCCGGTCGAGGCGAGCGAGTTCGTCTACGAATCGCCGCTGGTACCGGCGGTCGAGGCGCTGCAGGCCTATGGCGCCCAGTCGTTCACGGCGGGCCGGCCGATCCTCGATGCGGCGCGCGAGCTGACCTCGCGCATCAAGGCCGATTTCACTTATGAACCTGGCGCCACCGACATCAGCACGCCGCTGGCCGAGGTCTTCGCCGGCAAGAGCGGCGTCTGCCAGGACTTCGCCCATGTCCAGATCGCGGCACTGCGCGCACACGGTCTCGCCGCCGGCTATGTCTCGGGCTACATCCGCACGGTTCATTCACGCAGCGAACTCGCGTTGCGCGGCGCCGACGCCAGCCATGCCTGGGTGGCGGTGTGGTGCGGCGAGGCCGCGGGCTGGGTCCATCTCGACCCGACCAACGACCTGGTGGCGCGCGAAGATCACGTGGCAGTGGCCTGGGGCCGCGACTTCGCCGACGTCAGCCCGCTGCGCGGCGTGATCCTGGGCGGTGAGTCCCACACCTACAGCGTCGCCGTCACCCTGGTGCCGACCGGCTGAGCGTCAGCCACCGAGGAAGTCCTTCGTCCACTGCCCATAGACGCCCTCGCGGGTGACGCGCTTCATCAGCTCTGCATCGGCCACGCCCTGGAGCTTCGACGGCGCGGTTCCGTCCCTCAGCGCCCTCAACGTGTCGTGGACCGCCTTCACGCCGGCGGCGAAGGGCTGGTGTCCCTGCAGGGCGATGCGCACGCGCCGGGAGGCGAGATAGTCGCGGTCGGTGAGATCGCCCGACACGCCGCCCATGATCAGCGGCAGGCCGGTCGCGGCCGAGATGGCGTCGAGTTCGGCCCGCGTCTTGATGCCGACGAAGAACAGCGCATCGACGCCCGCCGCCTCATAGGCCTTGCCGCGGGCGATCGCATCGTCGAGCCCGGAGATGGTGATCGCGCTGGTGCGTCCGGCGATGCAGAGCGCCGGGTCCTGGCGTCCGGCGAGGGCGGCCTTCATCTTGCCCACGCCCTCGGCGATGGAAACGAGCCGGGGCTTGGTCGTGCCGTGCGGCGTCGGCAGCTCGGTGTCCTCGATGCTCATGCCGCTCACGCCCGCCGTCTCCAGCTCCTCGACCGTGCGCTTGACGTTGAGCGCATTGCCGTAGCCGTGGTCGGCATCGACCATCAGCGGCAGGTTGCCCGCCCGGTTGATACGGTAGGCCTGGGCCGCGAATTCCGAGAGCGTGAGCACGATCAGGTCGGGGGCGCCTAGCACCGTCATCGACGCGACCGAGCCCGCGAACATGCCGATCTCGAAGCCCAGATCCTCGGCGATGCGGGCCGAGATCGGATCGTAGACCGATCCGGGATGGTAGCAACGATCTGTGGCGAGGAGCGCCCGGAAGCGCTGGCGGCGGTCGGCCCAATGCATTTGATTTCCCCCGGGGACTGGCGTGTCCCGTGGCGCCTTCTTAGCAAATGTGCGTGCTGCAACGCAGCGACACGTTTCGACGGGCAAACGCAGGCTCCACGGCCCCTTGCCGCCGGTCGGGGCCGCGGCGTAGCGTTCCCCGGCACAACCCACGCCCGGAGAAGCTGGTCTTGGATACGCTGATTCCGTCTGCCGCCAGTCTTGCCGGCGATCCGGCCGTGATCGCGCGCGCCGAAGCCCTGCGCCCGGCGATCGAGGCAGCCTCGAACGACATCGAGAAGAACCGCCGCCTGCCACCAGAGCTGCTCGACAAGCTGCACGAGGCGCGGCTGTTCCGCCTGCTGCTGCCGCGCTCGTCGAACGGGATCGAGACCGATCCCATCACTTTCTTCCACGTGATCGAGACCATTGCCCGCGGCGATGCCTCGACTGCCTGGTGCGTGAGCCAGGGCGGTGGCTGCTCCATGACCGCGGCCTATCTCGACCCGCCGGTGGCCCACGAGATCTTCGGTAACGATCCGCGCGCCGTGCTGGCGTGGGGACCAGGCCCCAAGGTCAAGGCCATCGAATGCCTGGATGACAAGAGGGGGGCCGGTTATCGCGTTACCGGCGTCTGGGCCTTCGCCTCGGGCGGACGGCATGCGACGTGGCTGGGCGCCCATTGCCCAATCTACAAGGCCGATGGCGCCCCGCTGATCGGCCCCGATGGCCGGCAGGTCGAGCGCACCATGCTGGTGCCGGCGGCCGAGGTCGTCTGGACCGATATCTGGAACACCGTCGGCCTGCGCGGCACGGCGAGCGACCAGTACACGCTCAACGACCATTTTGTGCGCGCCGACCATTCGATCACGCGTGACTTCGAGAAGGAGTGCCGTGAGCCCGGCCCACTTTACCGCATGTCGGCGATGAGCTGCTACGAGGTGGGCTTCTCCGGTGTGGCGCTGGGTATCGCCCGCGCCTCGCTCGACGCCTTCATCGACGTGGCGCGCAACAAAGTGCCGCGCGGCGCCAAGAGCCCGCTACGCGACAACGCCGTCGTGCAGTCGAACGCCGCGCAGGCCGAGGTGAACATCCGCGCCGCCCGCGCCTTTCTGCTGCAGGCGTTGGCCGACATCTGGCACACCATCGCCCAGCACGGCGGCAAGCTCACGGTCGACCAGCGCATCACCATCCGCATGGCGTCGACCAACGCCATTCACAAGGCGCGGGAGGCCGTCGACTTCGCCTACAACGCCGCCGGCGCCAGCGCGATCTTCGGCAGCCACCCGCTGGAGCGGCGTTTCCGCGACGTCCATACCGTCACCCAGCAGCTGCAAGGCCGGCTCTCCCATTTTGAAACCGTTGGAGCCTGGATGCTGGGCGCCGATGCCGATCTTACTTTCGTCTGACCGACAGGAGACTGAACGATGCCGCTTGGCGCCCTACAGCACTACACGATCGAGCCGTCCAACCTCGAGCGCACCAAGAAGTTCTATTGCGATGTCCTGGGCCTGAAGAACGGCGACCGGCCGCCGCTGGGCTTTCCCGGCTACTGGCTCTACTCCGGCGGCGTCGCCACCGTTCACCTGCTGGGCAAGCGCACGCCGCGCGAAGGCATCGTGGTGCGAGGCACCAAGAAGAAGTTCGCGGACACGGGGCGCTTCGATCACATCGCCTTTGCCGCGAGCAACATCGCGGGCGTGCGCAGGCGGCTCAAGACGAAGAAGGTGAAGTACCGCGAACAGATAGTGCCGCGAACCGGCGGGATGCAGATCTTCCTCTACGACCCCGACGGCGTGGGCGTGGAACTGAACTTCCCGCCCAAGTAAGCACTTAAGTAAGTGCTGCTTTCCCTCACCATCGACCGCGTCGAACCGCTGGCGGACGGCACCCCGTTCGGCGCAGTCGGCGCCTACGAACGCGTGATCGGCAGCGCGCGCGGCGAGGTCGATCCGACCGACCCCGCCAACAAGGGCATCGCGCTGATCGACAAGGCGCCGCGCAACGCCCGCGGCAAGGTCGAGTACGCGACCGATGTCTTCATCCTGCGGCCCAAGGATCCGGCGCGCGGCAATGGCCATATCCTCTACGAAGTGAACAACCGCGGCCGCAAGATGCTGTTCGGCAATATCGCCGACGGCCCGCAGGGCGTGAACGATCCCAAGACCGTGGCTGACGTCGGCAACGGCTTTCCGTTGCGTCAGGGCTACACCATCGTTTGGTCGGGCTGGGATCCCGATGCGCCGCGCGCCAACATGGGCTTGACCCTTACCGCACCGGTCGCCACCGACGGCGGTCAGCCGATCGTGCAGACCGTTCGCGAGGAGTTCGTGTCGGGCACGCGCGTGGGCGTGCTCGAGACCTTCAAGCTTTCCTACGAGGCCACGACGCTCGACCAGACCAAAGCCCGGCTGACGGTGCGCGAGCGCGCGGCCGACGAGCCCCGAGAACTGCCGCTGAACCAATGGTCGTTCGTCGACGGCCGGTCGATCAAGCTGCGTGACGGCACCAAGCCGAAGCCGGGCTATCTCTACGAATTCCACTATGAGGCCAGGAACCCCAAGGTCCAGGGGCTGGGCTTTGCCGCCACCCGCGATGTCGTGAGCTGGCTGCGCTACGACCCGGACGCCGTCCGGGCCACCGGGGGCAAGATTTCGCACGCGCTGGCCATCGGCTTCTCCCAAGCCGGGCGCTATCTCCGCAACCACATCTCCGAGGGCTTCAATCGCGACGAACAGGGCCGCAAGGTCTTCGACGGCATCCATTCGCACATCGCCGGCATCGGCCGCGTGTTCTTCAACACGCCCTTCGCCCAACCCGCGCGCACCGGCACCCAGCACGAAGACCATGACTTTCCCGAGAACGAGTTCCCGTTCTCGACGGCCACCCTTTCCGATCCGTTGACCGGCAACACCGGCTCGCTGTTCCGCGGCGACGGCTCCGATCCCCTGCTGATCGAGACCAACACCTCGACCGAGTACTGGCAGAAGGGCGCGTCACTGCTGCACACCGATCCGCTGGGCACCACGGACATGGCCCTGCCGGAAAATTCCCGCGTCTACATGATCGCCGGCACGCAGCATGGCGGCCGGGCCGGCGCCACGACCGACCCCGGACCCAACATCAATCCGCGCAATCCGCACAATCCCATGCCGGTGGTGCGCGCCCTGCTGGTGGCGCTCGACGAATGGGTCACCTCGGGCAAGGCCCCACCGCCTAGCCGTGTGGCCACGCTGGCCGACGGCACGCTTGTCGAAGCCGGCAAGAGCGGCTTCCCGGCCGTCCCGGGGGCTGCCGTCGTGCGCGTCACCAACCGCGTGACACCGCCGGGCGACTGGGTGAAGCCCGAGCCCGCCGCCAAGGTCTATCGCACGCTGGTCTGCAAGGTCGATGCTGACGGCAACGAGGCAGGTGGCGTGCGGCTGCCCGACATCGCCGTGCCTCTCGCCACCTACACCGGCTGGAACGAATACAAGCCGCCCTACCCGGCGGGAGAGATCGCCGACCGCGACGGAAGCTGCCTGCCCTTCCCGGCCGACAAGGCGGCCCGCGAATCTTCCGGCGATCCGCGCCGCTCGATCGCCGAGCGCTACAAGAGCGGTGCCGACTACGTCGACCAGGTGCAGGCGGCCGTGTCCGCCCTCCTCGCCGACCGGCTGATCCTGCCTGAGGACGCCGAAAAGTACATCGAACGCGCCCATCGCGAGCCGCGCGTCGCGCCCTGAAGGAGACCTGCGTGGCCAAGCTCGATCGCAACGGCGTGAAGATTCACTACGAGGTGCATGGTTCAGGACCAACACTGCTGCTGAGCCATGGCTACAGTTCGAGCTGCCGCATGTGGGACGCCCAGATCACCGCCCTAAAAGATCGCTACCAGGTCGTCGTCTGGGATTTCCGCGGCCACGGCGAGTCGGACTATCCGACCGACGCAGGCCTCTATTCCGAGGCGCTGACGGTGGGTGACATGCAGGCCCTGCTCGATACCGTGGGCGCCAGGAAGGCGATCGTGGCCGGCCTGTCGCTGGGCGGCTACATGTCGCTCGCCTTCGCCGCCAGCCATCCCGAGCGGGTGAGCGCCCTGATGCTGTTCGACACCGGCCCCGGCTTCAAGAAGGACGAAGCGCGGGAGAAATGGAACGAGACCGCAGCCAAGCGCGCTGCCGACTTCGACGTGCGCGGGCTGGCGGCGCTCAATGCCAGCGACGAGGTCAAGCTCACCCGTCATCGCGATGCCACGGGCCTGGCCGGAGCCGCGCGCGGCATGCTGGCCCAGCAGAACGACCGAGTGATCCAGTCGCTCGACAAGGTCGCCGTGCCGACCCTGGTGCTGGTGGGTGCCAACGACACCAACTTCCTCGCCGCCACCGACTATATGGCGGCCAAGATCAAGGGCGCGACCAAGGCAGTCGTTCCCGACGCGGGTCACGCGTCCAATCTGCATCAACCCACACATTTCAATCAGGCAGTCGAGGCGTTCCTCGCCACGCTGCCGGCGGCTTAGGGAGAAAACATCATGGGCAAGCGAATTGCAGTCGTCGGTGTCGGCGCATTGGGTGGGTACGTTGGCGGTAATCTGGCGCAAGCCGGCGAGGACGTGACCCTGATCGACTTCTGGCCAGAGAATATCGAGGCCATCCGCTCACGCGGGCTGGAGCTCGATGGCGTGACGCCCGAGGAGAAGTTCACCGTCACCAAGGCCAAGACCATGCATCTCACCGAGATGGAGGCCCTGTCGCGGCAGAAGCCGATCGACATCGCCTTCGTGTCGATGAAATCCTACGACACCGAATGGGCGACGGCGCTGATCAAGCAGTACCTGGCGCCCGACGGCTACGTCGTGTCGCTGCAGAATTGCCTCAACGAGGAGCGCATCGCGGGCGTGGTCGGTTGGGGCAAAACCGTCGGCATGGTGGCCTCGCTGATCTCGGTCGACATGTTCGAGCCCGCCCGCATCCGCCGCACCGTCGCCAAGGGCGGCGACAAGCACACCGTGTTCCGCGTCGGCGAGGTCCATGGCCGCATCACCAAGCGGGTCGAGGAATTGCGCGAGATGGTGGGCCGCATCGACAGCGCCAAGACCACGACCAACCTGTGGGGCGAGCGCTGGTCCAAGCTTTGCCAGAACGGCATGAAGAACGGCGTCTCGGCCGCGACGGGCCTCACCGGTGCCGATTGCGACCGCAACGACGCCATCCGGCGGTTCTCCATCAAGCTCGGCGGCGAGGCCGTGCGCGTGGGCCAGGCACTGGGCTATCACATCGAGAAGATCGGCAAGTTCGAGCCCGAGACCCTCGCCCGTGCCTCGGAAGGCGACAAGGCCGCGCTCGACGAGGTCGAGGCCATCCTACGGCCGGGATCGAACACCAATCCCAACCCGCGCGCCGACATCCAGCGCCCGTCGATGGCCCAGGACATCCGCAAAGGCCGCCGCACCGAGATCGAGTTCATGAACGGCTACGTCGCCGAACGCGGCAATTACATCGGCGTCGCCGCCCCCACCCACACCAAACTGACCGAGATCGTGAAGAAGGTAGAGCGGCAGGAACTGAAGGCCTCTCCTGCCCTGCTGGGCGGCTAGGCGACGGATTCGACACGATTCTTTCGTTTTCGGGGCGGTAAAGAGATGCCGCGTTCGCGTGCTGCGCCGAATTCGGCAATCTGCTCTGTGTAATTGGCTAGGCCCTTCGACCATATCTCCGGTCCGTACCGCGAGCTTCGGCCCAAATTCTGCATGGCGACTCGCAAGCCGTTACGGCTGGAGGAGTTGTCGTGTTCCTGGCAAAGAATTTGGGGCTGCTCGCCGGCGCGCTTGCGTCGCTGGCATACGTTGCATTCGTTCCCGGTGATGCCGCCGCACAGGGCGCCGTCACCAAGGGTGGTACGCTGATCTATCTTGAGCAGCAGCCCCATACGAACCTCTATCCGCCGGCCGGTGGCTTCTATCCCAACGGCGGCGTGCTGAACCAGATCACGGACAAGCTGACCTACCAGAATCCTAAGACGCTTGAGATCGAGCCGTGGATCGCCGAAAGCTGGAAGGTCAATGCCGATGCCACCGAATACACTTTCAAGCTGCGTCCCGGCGTCACCTTCTCCGACGGCACGCCGGTGGATGCCGCGGCTGTGGCGAAGAATTTCGATGTCTTCGGGTTGGGCGACAAGGCACTGAAGCATCCCGTCTCGGAAGTGATCACCAACTACAAGGGCAGCGAAGTCGTCGATCCGCTGACGGTGAAGTTCTTCTTTACCAAGCCGTCGGTCGGCTTCCTGCAGGGCACTTCGGTCATCGGCTCGGGCCTGGTGGCGCTGAAGACGCTGGCCCTGCCGTTCGACGCGCTGGGCGACGCCACCAAGATCATCGGTTCCGGTCCCTTCGTCGTGAAAAGTGAAGTGCTCGGCCGCGAACTCGTCATGGAGGCGCGCAAGGACTACGTCTGGGGACCGAAGAAGCTCGCCCACCAGGGCCGTGCCAACCTCGACGGAATCAAGTACGTGATCACGCCGGAGGACAGCGTGCGCATCGGCGCGCTGCTGGCGGGACAGGCGCAGATCATTCGGCAAGTGCAGGCCTACGACGAGAAGCAGGTGCAGTCGAAAGGCTTCATCATCTACGCACCCTCGACGCGCGGCGTGAACAACAGCGTGGTGTTCCGTCCCGACAATCCACTGGTCTCCGACATACGGGTGCGCCAAGCGCTCCTCCACGCGGTCAATACCAAGGAGATCGTGGCGACACTGTTCTCGGCCAACTACCCGCAGGCCAAGTCGATCATCGCATCGACCGCACAGGGTTATGTCGATCAGTCGGCGAAGCTCACCTACGATCCCGCACTCGCCGCCAAGCTTCTCGACGAGGCCGGCTGGACGCTGGGGCCGAAGGGGCTGCGCCAGAAGGACGGCAAGGAACTGGTGCTGACAGCCTACGAGTCGCTGCCTCAGCCACAGAACAAGGAAACCCTTCAGCTCGTGGCCCAGCAATGGGCAAAGGTGGGCGTGAAGCTGAATGTGCTGGCCGGCGATGCCGGCAGCCGGGTCGCCGACAATCTCGATCCGCTGAAGACGCCGGTGGCGCCCGCGATGGTTGGGCGCGCTGATCCCGACGTGATCAGGAGCCAATACTATCCGACGACGCGCAACGTGTTGATGCAGAAAGGTGGCATCAGCAAAAAGGTGCAGACCTTCGTCGACGACAAGCTGAACGGGCTGCTCGAAGCGATCGCCGCCGAGACTGATCCGGTAAAGCGCATGGCCTTGGTGGGCGAGGTGCAGGCTTATGTCATCGATCAGGGCTACGCGATCCCGATCTTCGAGGAGCCGCAGGCCTTCGCGGCCTCACCCAAGGTGAAGGACTTCACCTTCGAGGCCGTCGGCCGGCCGAGTTTCTACACCGTCTGGCTGGCGCCCAAGTGACATGATCCGCTACCTGATCGGCCGCGTCGGACAGGCGCTGCTTGTCCTCATGGTCACCTTCTCGGCAGCTTTCCTGCTGCTGCAGGCGCTGCCCGGCGACGCGATCATGATCAAGTTCATGAGCCCCGATATGGCTCTCAGTGCCGACCAGATCGCCGAGATCCGGTCGGCCTACGGTGCCGACCTGCCGATCTGGGAACGCTACTTCCGAACCCTGGCCAACTTTCTCACCGGCAACTTCGGCTATTCCATCCAGGCCGGCGTGCCGGTGAGCCAGCAGCTGCAGGTCAACCTGCCGCCCACGCTCCAGCTCGCGTCGCTGGGCTTTCTGACCGCGATCATCCTTACGATCACCATTGCCGCATTGTCGAACGTCGTCGGCATGGGATGGCTGCGGGCCGCCATCCAGTCGATGCCATCGTTGTTCATCTCGGTTCCGGTCTTCTGGCTCGGCATCATGCTGATCCAGGTCTTTTCCTTCCAGCTCGGACTCGTCTCGGTGATCAGTCCAGGCCCGGTCGAGCGACTGATATTGCCGGTGCTGACGCTGGCGATCCCAATTTCCGCCCCGATGTCGCAGATCCTGATGCGCAACATCGACGAGGTGCTGGCCCAGCCTTTCGTCGCGGTCGCCAAGGCCAAAGGCGCGTCGCACACCTGGGTGCTGTGGCGGCACGTGGTGCGCAATGCCGTGCTGCCGATGCTCACCATCGCCGGCGTCCTGTTCGGCGAACTGCTGGCCGGCGCCGTGGTCACCGAGGCGGTTTATGGCCTGAACGGCCTGGGTGGCCTCACCAACCAGGCCGTGGGCAACCACGACACCGCTGTGTTGCAGGCCATCGTCGTGATCTCGGCACTTGCCTTCGTGAGCATCAATCTGGTCGTCGACCTGCTCTATCCCGTGCTCGACCCCCGCCTCGGCACCAAGCTCAGCATGACCGCATGACCAGCGAGACACATGGCGAGAGCGGCGCGCCCGACATCGCGGCCATCGAGGCGGCACAACCGGGCTGGCTCGTGCGGTTGCGGCGCGTGCCCTTGACCCTGGCGCTGGCATGGCTGGTCGTCTTCATCGTGCTCCTGTGGGCGGTCGCCCCCGGGCTCTTCACCTCCTACAGCGGCACCGTGGGTGTCCCCGGCGAGCAACTGCGGCCCCCCAGCCTGGAGCATATGCTGGGCACCGACGGGCTCGGACGCGATCTCTACGCGCGCATCGTCTATGGCGCCGTGCATTCGCTCTCCGGCGCCTTCGTGGCGGTCACGGTCGGCCTGCTGTCGGGAACCCTGCTGGGCCTGATCGCCGGCGCCCGCGGCGGCTGGACTGACGCTGCCATCATGCGCCTGGTCGATTCCATGCTGGCCGTGCCCTCGTTGCTACTGTCGCTCAGCATCATCGTCCTGCTGGGCTTCGGCACAGTCGAGGTAGCCATCGCCGTCGGCGCGGTCTCGGTGGCGCGTTTCGCCCGCCTCGCCCGGTCGGAGGTGATCCGCGTACGCCACAGCGACTATGTCGAAGCAGCCTTCGGCAGCGGCGGCACCTTCTGGGCGGTGCTGTGGCGGCACA
Organism: Reyranella sp.; assembly: GCA_029946105.1. GTDB lineage: Bacteria > Pseudomonadota > Alphaproteobacteria > Reyranellales > Reyranellaceae > Reyranella. The sequence continues at coordinate 41,740 of JAQSDW010000078.1, forward strand.
TCCTGCCCAATTCGCTGACATCGGTAATCGCGCTTGCCGCCCTGCAGTTCGGCTCGGCCATCCTCGCCATCTCCACCCTGGGCTTCCTGGGCTACGGCGCACCGCCGCCGACACCCGAATGGGGCCTGCTGATCGCCGAGGGCCGCAACTACCTCTCGCGCGCCTGGTGGCTGACGGCGGCCTCCGGGTTCGTGGTCGTCCTCGTGGTGCTGGCCGCCGACCGCATCAGCAAGGCGATCGGAAAGACCACGCCATGACCGCTCCATTGCTCGAGATCGACGACCTCGCGATCTCCTACAAGGTCGGCGACCACGACCAGCGCGTCGTCCATGGCGTGTCGTTCCGCGTCGACCGCGGCGAGGTCGTAGCACTGGTGGGTGAATCGGGCTCGGGCAAGACGACGACGGCCCAGGCGGTGCTGGGCCTGCTGGCCGGCAATGGCCGCATCGAGCAGGGCGCGATCCGGCTGAACGGCATCGATATCGCGCATTGGCCGCAGAAGCGGTTCGACACAATCCGCGGCGCGGTCGTCGCCCTGATCCCGCAGGACCCCGGCAGTTCGCTCAACCCTGTGCGCACGATCGGTGCGCAGGTCGCCGAGGTTCTGCAAATCCACGGTCGCGGCGATCGTCGGGCGATCCGGACGCGGACGCTCGATCTCCTGACCCGGGTCGGACTCTTGCCGGCCGAGATGCGCGCCGATCAGTACCCGCACGAACTCTCGGGCGGCATGAAGCAGCGCGTTTTGATCGCCATCGCCGTCGCCCTCAATCCGGACCTCATCGTGGCGGACGAGCCGACCAGTGCCCTCGACGTCACCGTGCAGCGCGTGATCCTCGACCTGATCGACGAACTCCGGCGCGAAAACGGCACGGCGGTCCTGTTGGTGACGCATGATCTCGGTGTCGCCGCCGATCGCGCCAATCGCCTGGTCGTGCTGCAGGGTGGGCGGATCCAGGAACAGGGCGCCGTGAAGGACGTGCTGGCGGCCCCTCAAAGTGCCTACACGCGGCGACTGCTGTCGGATGCGCCCTCGCTCACCAAGGTCCGCCCCGCGCGACGCGCGCCCGGCAGCGGCGAGGATTTCGCCATCGTCGTCGAGAGGCTCACCCATGACTTCCCGGTGGGCGGCACGGCCAAGAGATTTCGCGCGGTGGACGATGTCTCCTTCAAGGTCTGCCGCGGCACCACGCACGCCATCGTGGGTGAATCGGGATCGGGCAAGACCACCACCATCCGCGGCGTCGTGGGCTTTCTGAAGCCCACCGCCGGGCGGATCCGGATCGACGGCGAGGATATGACCACCCTCAAAGGCGAGGCGCTGCGCCGGTTCCGTCGCAACATCCAGCTCGTCTACCAGAACCCCTTCGGTTCGCTCGATCCGCGCCAGACGATCTCCCAGATCGTCGAGGAGCCGCTGCTCAATTTCGCGCCGCCGCCCAAGGCCGAACGGGCCAAGAAAGTGGCCGACATGCTGCATCGGGTGGGCCTGCCCGAAACCTTCCTCGGCCGGCATCCGCGTGCCCTCTCCGGAGGGCAGCGGCAGCGGGTCGCCATCGCCCGTGCGCTCGTCCTCGACCCGCGCGTGCTGGTGCTGGACGAGGCTGTGTCGGCGCTCGACGTCACCGTCCAGGCGCAGATCCTGGCCCTGCTCGATGAGCTGCAGAAGGCGCTTGGCCTCACCTATCTTTTCGTCTCGCACGACCTCGCCGTGGTGCAGCAGATCTCCGACACGGTTTCGGTCATGTACAAGGGCCGGCAGGTCGACGGTGGGCCCGTGGACACGGTGTTTGCGCGACCGAATAGCGACTACACGCGCGAACTGATCGACGCCATTCCAGGCAGGAAGGCGCCGATGCTTGCATTATCCACGGCTTCGGTGCGAGGTTGACCCCATGACGACCGTATCGTCGATCAAGCGTCTCGGATTCTTTACGCGTGTGCTCGACCAGACGAGCGCGGCAGAGCGCTACCGCCTGGCCACGGAGCAGATCGTGCAAGCTGAAAAGAGCGGCTTCGATTCGGCCTGGATCGCCCAGCACCATTTCCACGACGGCGAAGGCGGCCTGCCCGCGCCCTTCGTGTTCCTGGCCCATGCCGCGGCCCACACGTCCCGTATTCGCCTCGGCACGGGCATCGTCACCCTGCCGCTCGAGCTGCCGATCCGGGTTGCCGAGGACGCCGTCGTCACCGATCTGTTGAGCGGCGGCCGCCTCGAAGTGGGTGTCGGCCCGGGCGGCAATCTCACCGCCTTCACGGCCTTCGACCTCGACAGCAACGACCGCCATGGCCTGTTCGACCGTCACCTCGAGACGCTGAAGACGGCGTGGTCCGGCGGCACGCTTCCCGGTGGCGACAGGCTTTATCCGTCGAGCCCCACCCTGGTCGACCGCATCTGGCAGGCCACTTTCACTGTGGCGGGCGCACGCCGCGCCGGGGCGGCCGGCGACGGCCTGATGCTGTCGCGCACCCAGCCGCGCTCGCCCGATGCGCCCAAGGCGTCGCTGGCCGATATCCAGAACCCGATGCTCGACGCCTATTTCGAGGCACTTCCCAAGGGTCGCGAACCGCGCATCCTGGCCTCTCGCACGGTGTTCATTGCCGACGACCACAAGGAGGCGATGAAGCTCGCCGAAGTCGGCCTGTCGCGGATGCGTCACCGGCTGGCGGCCACGGGCAACCTCTCGTCCGGCAACCTGGTCGGCGACCTTATCGCGGCCATGGACGTCCATATCGGCACGCCTGACGAGGTCATCGCCTCGCTGCAGGCGGACGCCACCCTGCAGCGCTCGACCGATCTCACCATGCAGGTTCACTCGATCGATCCGCCGCATCCGTATATCCTGCGCTCGATCGAACTGTTCGCCGAGAAGGTGGCGCCGGCGCTGGGCTGGACGCCTGAAGTGAAAGCGGGAGCAAGACAAGTCGCATGACCGATGTGATCGATACGCTGGTCGGCATCGCGCCGGGCTCCAAGCTCGACGCGATCCGCGCCAACCGCAGCGAGGCGCGCAAGCACGCCCAGGCGAGCTACACGTCCCTGTTCGAGCCGAGGGACATCGCCGGTGTCACGGCCGACGAGCGCCACGCCATCGCGGCTTTCGTCGCGGGCTTGCATGGCGAGCCCAGGACGGATGCCTTCTATGGCGCCAAGCTCTCGGCGGGCCTGCGCGCGGCGGTCGCTGCCGAAGTAGCAACCGCCAAAACGAAGGGCCCCTACGGCCGCTTCCCCAAGGGACCGCTCAGCGCCGAGGATGCGCCGGGCCCCACCTGGAAAGTGAGCGATACGGGCCGCAAGGCGCTGGGACCGCGGCTGCCGGCGGCGCTCGAGCACACCCACATGCTGGTGTTCCACCCGCGCGACGCCGCCGCACCGGCGCTGCAAGCGCTGCTCGACGCCGGCTGGTCGACGACCGATATCGTGACGGTCTCCCAGCTCGTCGCCTTCCTGTCCTACCAGATCCGGGTCGTTTCCGGCCTCAGCACGCTGGCGAGTTCCCTATGACCGAGAAGACCCTCACGCCACCGCCGCACACCGAACCGGTGGTTTTCACCCGTGACATGCTCGACTGGCTGCCCTGGATCGAGCCGATGGCCGAGCAGGACATGACCGAGCGGCATCTCGCCAGCCTGGTCGATGCCTCGCGCGTGAAATCGCCCTACTTCCGCCTGCTGGCGCGCGACCCCGATGTACTCGAGGCCCGCACCAGGACCGACAAGGACATCTTCTACAATCCAGAGGCCGGCCTGCCGCGGGCGGAGCGCGAACTGGCAGCCGCCGCGACCTCGCGGCTGAACGGCTGCATCTACTGCGCCTCGGTGCATGCCCGCTTCGCCGCGACCTATTCCAAGCGCGTCGACGACGTCCAGCGCCTGCTCGACGAGGGTGTCGGCGCCAGGCTCGACGAGCGCTGGGAGGCCATCGTGGCGGCTTCTGCGGCGCTCACCGCCCTGCCCATGAGCTTCGGCAAGGAGCATATCGAGCGCCTGCGCAAGGTCGGGCTCGACGATGCGGCGATCGCCGACCTGATCGGCGCCGCCTCGTTCTTCAACTGGGCCAACCGCCTGATGCTGTCTCTGGGTGAGCCCGCGACGCAGGGCTGAGGACGCGATCGGCTCCCCGCATGCCGGGGAGCCGATATCCTGATCGCGTGTCATACGCGCACATGTCACACCAAGTTGAGACAAATGTTGTGACACGCACATGCCCGGAGTCCGGGCCGAGCCCGGAATCACGGGCTTTTTCAGACGTGGTTTCTTCTTCTCGTGTCACAGCCCGGCGCGCCTGTGACAGGCAGCGCGATGCGTCCATTCCGACGTGTGTCATGCCGATGTTATCGGTGCTCGGTAGGGGACGGGCTTTAAACCGGACTCAGTCGGCCTAGCGTGACGTACCATCCGAGGCAAGCTCCACCCTCCGCGCAAATGTCGACTACGAGACGTGTCAAACCCGCAGCGTGCGCGGGCGGGCCTTGCTTATGTAGTTGATCTGGCGCGGTCCAACCGCCAGCCTGCCGGAAGCAATAGCATTTTTCTGCTGAACCTGCACATCACATCTGCGTGAGCTAATGCCGGCAGTGCAAGCATGTTGATGGCCGCCTACCAGTCGTAGACGCCGTAGGCTTCCGGATCGCCGGCCCAGTCGTAGTCCATGGCATTGATGGACGCCGTCGGGCTGTACGGGTCGTCGCTGTAGTTGGCCTTGATCGCGTCGGACATCATCTTGGCGGTGGCCGTCTTGATATAGCGATTATAGGCGTTCTGGCTGCCGATATAGAGGCAGCCACAGATGTCGCGGTCGGGGTATACCCAGATGGTCTTGCCCTTGTAGGTCTTGCGCGAGAGTTCGTGCGCCGGCAGCGCCTTGAATGCCGCCTGCTTGGCCGGCGTGTTCAGCGTAATCGTCTTGAAGCCGGCGGACGACAGCAGGTTTTCCTTGCTTTCGGTGACCGGAGGCGCCGGCATGCAGGCGGCCACGGCAAGAAACGTCGCCACGATGGCGATACTGGACCCATACAGCTTCATCGCTTCCTCCTCGCGCCTCAGGCGGCGGCCTTCAGCCCCATCTTGGCATCTTCCTTGATCATGTCCGAACCCTTTTCGGCGATCATGATGGTGGGGGCGTTGGTGTTGCCCGAGGTGACGGTCGGCATGATCGAGGCGTCGATCACGCGCAGGCCGGCGATGCCGTGCACCCGCAGCCGATCGTCGACCACGGCCATCGGATCGCTGCCCATCTTGCAGGTGCCGATGACGTGATAGGTCGTCTGGCCGGTGCGGCGGGCGAAGTCGAGCCATTCGTCGTAGCTCTGGACCTTGTCGCCGGGGTTGTTCTCGAAGGCGATGTATCTCGCGACCTTGGGATTCTGCACGATCTTGCGGGCGATCTGCATGCCCGCCACCGTGGCGTCGCGGTCGGTCTGCGCCGAGAGGAAATTCGGCCGGATCGCGGGCTCGCTGCCCGGCGTCGACGACTTGATGTGGATCGAGCCGCGTGAATCGGGCCGGCACTGGCCGATCACCACCGTCATGCCGGGATCCTTTTCCAGCATGCGCTTCTGCGCCGAATCGTAGCTGGCGTGCGCCATGTGGAATTGCATGTCGGGCGACTCGAGACCGGGCCGCGTGCGCACGAAGCCATAGACGACACCGGCGGTCAGGCTGAGCGCACCCTTGCCGGTCGCGTAGTACTTGATGATTTCCCTCACCAGGCTCAGGCCGCTCGTCTGCTCGTTCAGCGTCTTCATGTCCTTGACGCGCCAGTTCATGCGCGGTGCGAAGTGGTCGCCGTAGTTCTCGCCGACGCCCTTCAGCTCGTGCTTCACGTCGATGCCGTGCTTGCGCAGCAGCTCGGGCTGGCCGATGCCGGAATATTCGAGCACGCCCGGCGACTGAACCGAGCCGCACGACACGATGACCTCGCGGTTGACCCGCGCTTCGCGCTTCTGGCCATGCACCGAGTAGGCGACGCCGACGCAGCGATTGCCTTCGAGGATCACGTTGGCCACCAGCGCATCGGTTTCGATCTTGAGATTGGGCCTCGAGCGCGCCGGATCGAGGAAGGCACGCGCCGTCGACCAGCGTTTGCCGTCCTTCATCGTCACCTGGTAGTAGCCGAAGCCTTCCTGGTTGCCGTTGTTGTAGTCCTTGTTCTTCGGATAGCCGCTCGCCTCGGCGGCATCGATGAAGGCGTCGCAGAGTGCGTGCGTCTCGCGCATGTCGGCGACGTTCAGCAGCCCGCCCCTCCCGCGGCTATCGTCCCCGCGACCGGCATCGCCATCGCGCTCGAAATGCTCCGACTTCCTGAAGTAGGGCAGCACCTGCTCGTAGGACCAGCCGCGATTGCCGAGCTGGCCCCAGGTGTCGTAGTCGAGCGGCTGGCCACGCACGTAGAGCATGCCGTTGATCGAGCTCGAACCGCCGAGCGCGCGGCCGCGCGGACAGGGGATACGGCGGTTGGCCATGCCCTCTTCCGCCTCCATCTCGAAGTTCCAGTTGAACTTCTGGTGGTTCAGCAGCTTGGTGAAGCCGGCCGGAATGTCGATCCACATCGACTTGTCGCGCGGGCCTGCCTCGAGCAGCAGCACCTTGACGGTCGCATCCTCACTCAGCCGGTTGGCCAGAACGCAGCCCGCCGAGCCACCGCCCACGATGATGTAATCCCAATCGGCCATGACGCACTTCTCCCTCTTGGGAGCGCGCCACTCCAGTGGCGCTCATACCCTT
>JAQSDW010000079.1 GCA_029946105.1 Reyranella sp.
CGTTCCTTTGTCGTAGCAGTCGAATAAATTCACAGTCTCTGGAGTGGCGCGCTCCTATGAGTTCAACGGAAATTTCACGCCGCCGTCGTGCAGGTGGCACGAGGCCCAGTGGCCGGGTTTGACCTCGGTCAGCGTCGGCACGTCGACCTTGCAGCGCGGCATGGCGTAGGGGCAGCGGGTGTGGAAGTGGCAGCCCGGCGGCGGATTGATCGGGCTCGGCACGTCACCGGTCAGGATCAGGCGCTTGCGACCGCGCGCGCTCGCCTTGGGGATCGGCACCGCCGACAGGAGCGCTTCGGTGTAGGGATGCAGCGGCACCTCGAACAAGCTCTTCTTGTCGGTCATCTCGACGATGCGACCGAGATACATCACCGCAACGCGATGGCTGATGTGCTCGACGACCGCCAGGTCGTGGGCGACGAATAGATAGGAGAGCTGAAATTCTTCCTGCAGGTCCATCAGCAGATTGATGATCTGCGCCTGGATCGAAACGTCGAGTGCCGAGACCGGTTCGTCGCCGACGATCAGGTCGGGGCTGAGCGCCAGGGCGCGGGCAATGCCTATCCTCTGGCGCTGGCCGCCGGAGAATTCGTGCGGATAGGACAGCATGGACGCCGGCCGGAGGCCGACGCGCTCGAACAGGTAGGCGACGCGCTGGCGGCGCTCAGCCGGCGTGCCGACATTGTGAATGATCAGCGGCTCACCCACGATCTCGCCCGCGGTCATGCGCGGATTCAGCGAGGCATAAGGATCCTGGTAGATCATCTGCATGCGCCGCCGGTAGGGCAGTAGGTGCCCGGCGTCGAGATGAGTGATGTCCTCGCCACCGATGCGGACCGTGCCGTCGGTCGGTTCGAGCAGGCGCAGCAGCGTGCGGCCCACTGTCGACTTGCCGCAGCCGCTTTCGCCCACCAGCCCCAGGGTCTCGCCGCGCTTGAGGCTGAACGATACGCCGTCGACGGCATAGACTTGACCGGTGAGGCGGCCGAACACGCCCTTGTAGATCGGAAAATGCTTCTTCAGGCCGGAGACCTCGAGAAGAACTTCGCTCATGCGCCCCCCAGCAGCCGGTCGGCATGCCAGCAGGCGACCCAGTGGCCGGGCCGCTGCTCCTCGAGCACCGGCATCTCGCCGCGGCACCGGTCGGTGGCGAAACTGCAACGCGGCGCGAAGCTGCAGCCCGGCGGCAGGTCGAACAGAGACGGTACCATGCCCTTGATCTCGTTCAGCCGCGCCCGCGCGCCGTTGCTCTGCGCCGCGGCGTCGAGATGCGGGATCGAGCCCAGCAGGCCCTTGGTGTAAGGATGGCCCGGATTGTCGAACAGGTCGGCGGCGGCGGCTTCCTCGACCTTGCGGCCGGCATACATCACCACGACGCGGTCGGCGTTCTCGGCGACCACGCCCATGTCGTGGGTGATCAGCACGATGGCCGTGCCATAGGTCTCCTGCAGTTCGCGCATCAGTTCGAGGATCTGCGCCTGGATGGTGACGTCGAGCGCCGTCGTCGGCTCGTCGGCGATCAGCACCTTCGGATTGCACGACAGCGCCATGGCGATCATCACGCGCTGGCGCATGCCGCCCGACATCTGGTGCGGGTAGGCATGGACGCGGCGCTCGGGTTCGGGGATGTAGACGCGGCGCAGCATCTCGACGGCGCGGTTCATGGCCTCCTTGCGCGACAAGCCCTGGTGAAGCGCGATCGCCTCGCTGACCTGCCGGCCGATGGTGAACAGCGGGTTGAGCGAGGTCATCGGCTCCTGGAAGATCATCGAGATCTCGTTGCCGCGGATGCGTTCCATCTCGCTGTCCTTGAGCTCGAGCAGGTTCTTGCCCTCGAAGCGAATGGCACCGCCCACGATCCGGCCCGGCGGATTGGCCACCAGGCGCAGGATCGACAGCGCCGACACGCTCTTGCCGCAGCCAGACTCGCCCACGACTCCCAGCGTCTCGCCGCTTTTCAGGTTGTATGAAACACCGTCGACCGCACGCACGGTGCCGACCGCGGTGAAGAAATGGGTCTGGAGATCATCGACCTCTAGGATTGTCTGCGACGCCATCGACTCCCTGGATTTTATCGTGTTAGCCTTGGTCCACAGAAGAAGATGGACAAGCCATCAGAGCATACTGTGCTCGGTCTGCAAAAGACCAAATGGGAGGAAGTGCGATGAAGGAGTCAGATTCCAAGCGTACCCGCGTAAACCGCAGAAACTTCGTCAAGGGTGCAACCGCGCTCGGTGCCGTCGGCAGTGCGGGGGCTTTCGGCCTGCCGTTCCACGCCTGGGCACAGGGCGTTCCCAATGAATTCGACGGCTCGAAGTTCCAGCTCAAGGCGCCGGAACCGAACGCGAAAGCGGGTGGCGTGCTGAAATACGCCATCACATCGCGGCCGCCGCATTTCGACTTCCATCAGTCGGGCACGATCAACAGCCTGGGCAGCCAGGGCTGCATGTTCGACAACCTGATCCGGCGCGATCCGCGCGACAGCGGCAAGACCATCATTCCCGATCTCGCCCATAGCTGGGAGATCTCGAAGGACGGCAAGACCTACACGTTCCATCTGCGCGAGGGCGTACAGTTCCATGACGGCGCGGATTTCACCTCCGAGGACGTCAAGGCAACCTACGACCGCCTCGCCAAGCCGCCGGCGGGCGTCAGCATCCCGCGTTCGACGCTGTTCGCCACGGTGAGCGAGATTACCGCGCCCGACAAGAAGACCGTGGTGTTCAAGCTCTCCGAGCCGCGGCCCGCCGCCTTCATGATGGCGGCGTTCGCCAGCGGCTGGAACGGCATCGTTCGCAAGAAGACGCTGGAGGACAATCAATACAACCTCCGTCGCGTCGTAGATATTCCCGGCACCGGCCCGTTCAAGAGCAAGCGACGCGTCGAGAACGAAGTCTGGGTGATGGAGAAGAACAACAAATACTGGAACAAGGGCCTGCCCTATCTCGACGGCATCGAATTCTACCATGCCTTGCCGTTCTCGCCCGAGCTCGGCTCGGCGATCCTGTCCAACCGCGTCGACTACGCCCGCATCGTCGATCCGGTGACGGCGCGGAAGGCGCAGGCGACGCCCGGCATGTCGTCTCTCAATTTCTACCAGAGCGTCATCCAAGGCACCTGGATGAACAACAAGAAGAAGCCGCTCGACGATGCGCGGGTTCGCCGTGCCTTCAACCTGGTGCTCGACAAGCCGGTGCTGGTCGACGTCGTGAAGGACATAGCGCCGATGATGATGGGTGGGTTCATCTACCCGTTCTCGGAATTCGCCACGCCCAAGGAGGAACTGGCCAGGCGGATCGGCTACCAGGTCGATCAGACGGCTGCGGTGAAGGAGGCCAAGGCATTGATGACCGCCGCCGGCTACGGCAGCGGCGTCAAGCAGCCTCTCGACTTCCTCGTCCGCGAGGTGGCTTCGTTCAAGCTCTGGGCACAGGCCATCCAGGCCATGCTGCAGCAGACGCTCGGCATCGAGACCAAGCTCCGCACCGTGGTCGAATCGGTGTGGTTCGACGACATCAAGTCAGGCAATTTCGACCTTGCGATCGGTGCCGTGGTGTCGACGCTGCTCGATCCCTCGGACTACTTCAACGCCTGGTACAAGAAGGACGGGCCGCAGAATTACGGCTTCTGGGACAACCCGGCGTTCAACGCTCTGCTGCCCGAGATCGACAGGGAAGTCGATCCCAAGAAGCGCCTCGAGGTCATCCGCAAGGCCGAGATGATCATGGAACAGGATCCGCCGGTGCTGCCGGTGTCCTGGGAAAAGATCAACGACGTGTGGTACAATTACGTGAAGGGCCACAATCCGAAAGAATACTTCGGCATTTATGACGTCGTGCGGTTCGATACCTTCTGGCTCGACAAGTAGCCTGCAGAGACTCAAGCGAACGAAAGCGGCCGCCGCGCGCCTTGCGGCGGCCGTCTTCGTTTTTGCGGTCACTGCGTTTGCGCCCACCGTGGAAGCGCGCGCCGACGAGGGCGGTTCGGGCTACTGGCTGCCCGGCTCCTTTGCCTGGCAGGCCGCGGTGCCGTCGGCGCTCGGGTTCACGATCGATACGGCCTACTATCACGCCACCGCGAATACCGACCCGTCGCTCAACGTCTCGCGCGGCAGCAACGTGATCTCCGGCCTCTACACGAGCTCGAACTTTCTCATGGTCACGCCGACTTACGCGATGGCGACGCCGGGAATTGGCGGCCAACTCGAACTCAGCCTGACATTTCAGATGGGCAACTACACAGCGGCCGACGCAGGCACGACGACGGCGGATTCGATGACGGCGATGGGTGATCTCTCGCCGGCCGCGGCTCAGAAATGGGTCTCAGGCGTCCACAATTTCATGGTCTACGCGGCGGGCAACGTCCCGGTCGGCAGCTACGATCCGTCGCGCCTGGCGACGACCGGCCTCGGCCGCTGGGCGGTCGACGGCGGGGCGGGCTACACCTACTTCGACGAAAAACCCGGCGTCGAGTTCTCCGCCGTCCTGGGCCTTACCTACAATTTCATGAATCCGAGCACGGCCTACCAGAGCGGCATCGATATGCATCTCGACCTATCGGCTTCGAAGTTCCTGACCGACAGTGTCTATGCTGGCGTCGTGGGCTACATCTACAATCAGGTCACCGGCGACACCGGCTCGGGCGCGACTCTGGGGGCATTCCCGTCGCGTGTCGTCGGAATGGGGCCGCAGGTCGGCTACAACTTCTCGCTGGGCGGGCGGGACGTTCAGATGAACGCTCGGGCCTATTACGAGGCCGCCGGTACGAACCGGCCGCAAGGCTGGAACGCCTGGCTGACGTTCTCGATCGCGCTCAACAAGTCGGAGAATTAGGTGGGCCTGCCAGGTTGGCCTGCTGGGCTGGCCGGCGTCGGCCGCTACATCGGCGGCATCAGCCCGTCGCGACCGTAGTTGATTCGCGGTGTCTGCAACGTGCCATCAGGCATCTTCTTGGCGGCACTGATGAACACGCTGGTACCGGGCTTCAGCTCAGCCCGGTCGCCGGGGGCGTAGGTCACGACTACGGTCTCGGGCGTCACCACCAGCTTCTTCTCGCCGCCCTTGTATTTTACCGTGAGCGTGTGGCCGTCGTTGCCCGCCACGGTCTGTTCGACATTGGCGTTGGTCATCGTGGCTTGCGGCGCCAGATCCGACGCACGGTGGCCTTCGCCGGTGCCGCGCATCGCCTCGGGGAAGATATGGACTTCCACCGCGCGCTGGCTGCCGTCGGCTTGCGGCAGACTGGTGGCGCCGACGTACATGCCGGGCTTGATGTCGGCCACGCTCGACCTCACCAGCGCGACATAGACCGCTGGATCGGTAACGGTGACCTTGAATTCGGCACCATCGCGCGATTTCAGGATGAGCAGCGGACCGTCGAGCCGCTCGAGAGTGCCGCGGATGCGCACGGTCTCCTGTGCCGACAATGGTCCAGCGGCGCCCACGAGCGCGAGACCGACAACGACGAGGAGTGACCAGGCCCTGCTCTGCTTCATGAAAGTGTCCTGCACGGCACGGAGGCCGCTTTCCGGAAGGTGACGGCCATCAGTACACCTTCAGCCGGATTTCACTCCGACAAATGGTCGTGATTTGGATATTCTCCGCGCCATGGAGCCTTCTGATCGACCGAAGTCCCCGCCGATCTCAGATGGCGCTTTCTATTTCATTGCCGGTTTCTGTGGCCTGGCCGGCGGGGTCGTAGGCGCGGCCTTCCACCTCGCCGTCGACCGACTGTTGGCCTGGCCGGCCTGGCTGATCGAGCGATTCGGCAGCGGCCCCGAGACGATCCTGATGGCGGCGGCCATCGCGGCGGCAGGCCTGCTCGTGGCCTTTCTGCTCACACGCCACTTCGCCCCGGAAGCGGCGGGCAGCGGCGTGCAGGAGATCGAGGGTGCGATGGAGGGGCTGCGCAGCGTGCGCTGGCGCCGGGTCCTTCCGGTCAAGTTCGCCGGCGGCGTGCTGGCGCTGTCGTCCGGGCTGGTGGCCGGGCGCGAGGGGCCGACGATTCACATGGGGGCCTCGATTGCCGCCGGCCTGTCGGAGGCGTTCAAGCTCGACCGCGACGACATGCGCGGCCTGCTCGCGGCGGGCGCCGCGGCCGGTCTTGCCGCCGCCTTCAACGCGCCGCTGGCGGCCATCCTTTTCATCATCGAGGAGACGCGCAAGCAGTTCCGCTACACTTTCCGCTCCTATGTCGGCGTCATCTGCGCATCGGCGGCGAGTGCCATGGGGATGGGGTTGGTGGGCGGCACGGCGCCGCCGATGCGCGTCGCCGCCCTCGAACAACCGCTCTGGCTGCTGCCCGCCTTCGTGCTGCTGGGCGTGGGCCTCGGCGGCCTCGGCGTGGTCTTCAATCGCAGCCTGCTAGGGGCGCTCGACTGGACGACCAAAACCTTTCGGCGCGTGCCCTTCGTGCCCGCCCTGGTGGTCGGCGGCATAGTCGGCGCGCTCGCCATCGTGCTGCCCGAAGCGGTGGGTGGTGGAGAATTGCTGATCCCCCATCTCGTGGTGCGCGATCTGCCGCTTGCCACGCTGGCGCTGGTGGCCGTGCTGCGCTTTGTCGGCACCATGGCGAGCTATCCGGTCGGCGTGCCGGGTGGCATCTTCTCGCCGATGCTGGCGCTCGCCACCGCGATCGGGCTGGCCATCGGCATCGTGATGGAACGCGCACTGACGGCCGGCGGCACGGCGGTGCCGCCGTCGATGGTGGCGGCCGTCGCCATTTGCGCCATGGGCGGGCTGTTCACCGCCACGATCCGCGCGCCGCTGGTCGGTGTCGTGCTGGCGGTCGAGCTGACGGGTGCCTACGCGCTGATCCTGCCGCTGCTCGTGACCTGCGTCACCGCGCATGTCATCGCCGAGTGGCTGGGCGGTCGGCCGGTCTACGAAATGCTGCTGGAGCGCACGCTCAGGCTGTCGGGCCAGACGCCGGCGGCGCCGACCTCGACGGAGACGTCTTCGCCGGTCGGCATCGACGACAAGCCGCGCCCCAGCCAGGTCAAGCGACGGCGGCGACGTCGTGGCGGGAGAGGGTAAAGCCCTCGTAGCCCTTGGCGGCAACCGCATCGCAGTGCCGCTTGTAGCGGTCGAAGCCGCCGACGTAGGGCATGAACACGCGCGGCTTGCCCGGGATGTTTGCACCCACGTACCAGGAATTGGCCAGCGGATAGAGTGTGCTGTCGGCTACCGCGTTGACGTGGCTCACCCACTCGCTTTCGGCCTGCACGGCGGGCTCGATGCGGTCGAGGCCCTGCTTGCCGAGATGGCCGATGGCGTCGGCGATCCAATCGACGTGCTGCTCGATCGAGGCGATCATCTGTGTCTTCACGCCCGGGCTGCCGGGGCCGGTGACCACGAACATGTTGGGGAAGCCCGCCACCATCAGGCCGAGGTAGGTGAGGGGTCCGCCCGCCCATTTGTCGGCCAGCACGGCGCCGTCGCTGGTCCGGATGTCGATCTCGCGCAGCGCGCCGGTCATGGCGTCGAAGCCGGTCGCAAAGACGATGGCGTCGAGTTCGAATGCCTGTTTGCCCGTGCGCAGTCCCGTCGGCGTGATCTCGGCGATGGGATCGCGGCGCACGTTGACCAGCGCGACGTTCGGCCTGTTGTAGGTCTCGTAGTAGCCGGTATCGAGGCAGAGCCGCTTGGTGCCGATGGGATGGTCCTTGGGCGCCAGCAGCTCGGCCGTCACCTGGTCCTCGACGATGCCGCGGATCTTGTTGCGCGCGAATTCCGAGGCCGTGTCGTTGGCCTCCTTGTTCGTCAGCAGGTCGTTGTAGGTATAGAGGTAGCTGATGCTGCCGCCCTCCTGCCACTTGGACTCGTAGGCGGCGTTGCGCTCCTCGGCCGACACGTCGAGCGCCGATTTCGTCGGCCGCGGATAACCGCCGATGGCGAAGGGCGTGTCGTAGGCGGCGCGCCGGCGGGCGGGATAGTCGGCCTTGTGCCGGCTTTCGCGCTCGGGTTCCATCGGACCGTTGCGTGCCGGCAGGCTGAAGTTGGCGGTGCGCTGGAAGACGGTGAGATGCTTGGCCTGGCGCGCGATCAGCGGGATCATCTGCACGCCCGACGAGCCGGTGCCGACCACGCCCACGCGCAAGCCGGCGAAATCCACGCCTTCGTGCGGCCACAGACCGGAGTGGTACCACTTGCCCTTGAATTGGCCGATGCCCTTGAAATCCGGCACCCGCGGTGTCGAGAGATTGCCTGCGGCCATGACGCAATATCGGGCGCGGACATCTTCTCCCTGGTTAGTGCGTAGCGTCCACAGGCCGGTCTTCTGATCGAACAGCGCCGAGACGATGCGGGTGTTGAGCTGCACGTCGCGGCGCAGATCGAAGCGGTCGGCGACATGGTTGATGTACTGCAGGATCTCGGGCTGGTTGCCGTAGCGCTCCGGCCACTTCCATTCCTGCTGAAGGTCGTCGGAGAAGCTGTAGGAATATTCGAGGCTCTCGACGTCGCAGCGCGCGCCGGGATAGCGGTTCCAGAACCAGGTGCCGCCGACGCCGGAGCCCGCCTCGTAGGCGCGGACTTTCAGACCCATGCCGCGCAGGCGGTGGATGGCATAGAGCCCGCCCAGGCCGCCGCCGACGATGGCGACGTCGAGGTCTTGTCCGGCAGACGAGGGGGCGGACGGGGTGTGAGAAGCGTCGGGCATGGCGGCCTATCCTGAATGTGTGCCGCAAGCCTCCAATGCGCGGGCCACTTTGGCAAGATGTCGCGGGACGGCCGATCTTTCTAGCGAAACGAGAACAGCTGCCGCGCTATGCTCCGGCTCGCAGATCGAGGAGTGAAAGAGTAATGAAATTGTTCGCAGTTTCGGCCGTGTCGTTGGCGGTGACGTTGATGGCGGCGCAGGTGAGCGCGCAAACGGCGATCCAGCCCGGCCTCTGGGAATCCAACGACAAGTCGACGATGGAGGGCGTGCAGCCGATGCCGGCAACCTCCAAGCAGGTCTGCCTGAAGGCGAACGAGGCCCGACTCGAGCGCCTGCTGTTCCCGACCCCCGAGGAGATCGCCCAGCACGGCTGCAAGTACCAGGAGGGCGCCAAGCAGCCGGGCGTCCTGCGTGCCACGCTCTCGTGCCCGCCGGCCGGCGATATCGCCGGTGTCGACGCCTCGGCTGAGATCAACTTCACGGCGACCAGTTACGAGGGCCTCGGCCAACTCGTTGCCAAGGACAAGTCCGGCACTTCGATCAAGGGCAGCAGCGTGCTGAGCGGCAAGCGTATCGGAGATTGCTGAGAGCCTGCCGACAGCAGGCCACGACTACCCGAAGGCCGGCATCACCTGTTCGCCGAAGCGGCGCATGGAGGCCACGTTCTGTTCGTGGCTCATGGCGCCGAATCCGGTCTGGCAGAGCAGATGTTGCACGCCGACGTCGCGCAGTTCGGCCACCTGCTCGCGCACCCGTTCGGCGCTGCCGTAGAGCGAGCCGGTCGACAGCACGAACGGGATGGCTTCCGAATCGGGCACGGTGGGGTCGGTCCAGGCGTTGAGCGTTGCCGGCTCGGGCGTGAAGTCGGCGGGATTGTAGGCTTCGCGCACATGCATCATGTGGGCGCGAGTCTCGACCAGAAGCGCGGCCAGCTCGTCCTCGGCCTGGGCGTTCGACTCGGCGACGTAGACGTTGCGCCACAGGGCACTTTGCGCCAGCAGCCGCGCCTTGGTCGCGGCGTCATGGCCGCCGGCATCGATGCCCGCGGCATAAGTCGCCCAGCGTTCCTTGATGCGCGGCACCGGCAGGCGCGCCGTCAGGATGGGCACGCCGAGCCGTCCGCACTCCGCGAAGGAGCCGGGCGAGATCACGCTGCGCCACAGCGGCGGTCCCGGCTGCTGCACCGGCTTGGGCCGCAGCGCGGGGATGTGGATCTTGTGGAACTTGCCGTCGTAGGTGAACGGCGCCTCGCGCCAGGCGCGTTCGAGGATCTCGACGGTCTCCTCCATGCGCTCGCGGCTGTCAGTGCTGCGCAGCCCGTGGCCGACGAATTCGTACTCGTTGTAGACGGTGCCTTTGCCGATGCCGACGTCGATGCGGCCCTTGCTGAGATTGTCGAGCAGCGCCAGCTGGACGGCCAGCCGAACCGGATGATGGAACGGCGTCTGCACCACGGCGAAGCCGATGCGGATGCGCTCGGTCTTCACGGCGAGGGCAGCAGCGAACATCAGTGAATCGTTGTAGACGCTCTCGCCGGTGAAATAGTGCTCGGTCAGCCAGACATCGGCGAAGCCGAGTTCTTCGGCGAGGCAGGCCTGGGCGAGAACCTGGTCGATGCGGGCGCCGTCCTCGTCGGGAGAAGGCGACATTGCAAGCGTAAGCCAACCGAACTGCATCGAACCCGAACGCGCCACACTGCTCTCCCCTGTTGCCACAGGAGGTTAGCCGGTTGGTGTGGGAATGCCCATACAAGCGAACGCCCGGTCCCTCGCGGAACCGGGCGTTGTGGGATACGTCGGCTACCAGAAGCGGCGGTTGCCGAATAGCCGGGCGGCAATCTGCTCGTCGCGATGGCGACCACCCAGTCCCGCGCCGGCACAGGCCGCCGCACAGGCGATCAGGAGAGTGGCTGCCGCGAGAAACGCTGCGATGGCGGTCATCTTGCGAGCTTTGTCGGCGGCAGCACGCGCTTTCGCCTCGGCGTCCTTTGCCGCGGCATAGGCTTCGTCGACGCGCTTCTCGGCCTCGGCCTGCGGCAGGCCGGTCTGTCGCGCCACGACGTCGGCGAGATAGGTCCGGTCGGCCGGCGACATGGTCCCACTGGCGAGGGTGGTCGCGAACACGCGCGTCATCGGTGCCTGGAGTTCGTCGCGCGGCGTGCGGCGCATTTCCATGTGCATGCTCTCGGCCATCATTGGGGCAGCGGCGGGAGCGGCGGGCTTCGGATCGGTCGTGGCTGCGGTCTCCGGCTGGGCGCCGGTGGCGGTCGCCGGCGGAACGGCTATCGCTGCCGGAGCCGCGGGCGTGACGCGGGCCATCTGGCCGCGGGCCGGCCGCAGAAGGAGGTCGATCGCGATATCGGAAGGCTGCATCGAGACGCGGTCGGCGATCGCCGGGCCCATGGCGGCGCCGCCGCCGGCAACCGCGCCGGCCGACAGGGTCGCGGTGGTCTGAACGGCCGTCTTGAGCGCACTACCGGCGCCGGAAATGGCAATGCAGGCGCCGATCAGGATGCCCACCGCCCAAACCGCAAAGCCATGGCTTCCGTCACGGAAGTGGCGCTCCGCCTCGACGCCGCTCAGCCAGGGCGAGCGCATGCGTCCGGCGAGGTAACCGCCGGCCGCGAAGCTGCCGACTTGGACCAGGGCAGCGAACAGCGCCGCCAAAATCAGGAAAGTGTTAAGGGAGAGTCCGGCGTAGGGGTAGGGTGACACCGCCGACAGGCCGAGCGCCGAGCCGAAGGTGAACAACACCAGCGAGATCGCCGCCGCGCCCAGCGCGCCGGCGATCACGGGACCCCATTCGAGGTAGGAGAAACGGGCCGGCCGTGCAACGGCGTCGCCTTCGGACACTTCGACGATGGTAGCCATGGGATGACCTCTGATGATTTTCGGTTCAGCTCAACGCAAGCCGATGAAAGACAGAATGAACATCACGATCACGACCAAACCGACGAGATAGACGATCGAATTCATTTGGGTCTCTCCTGTGCATTGGAATCGCCACGACACCGGGCTCCGGGATCGCAGCGGTTCTGAGTGGCAACGCGGGTGACCTGTCAAAGTTGCGCGTCCGGTGTCGGACCGGCTAACAACCCTCCGACGATCACTCGTGGGCGGGCTTCCTTGCGCGACTTCCTCAAGAACGCTCTTCTGGTGCTGGTGACGATCGCGATCTGCACGGTCGCGGCCGAAGGCATCGCGCGCTGGGCCGATGCCGGCGGCGGCGAGGATGTGGCGCGCCGCCTCGATGAAGTGCCGCGCGCGGCCGGCGTCGAGCGCGCCTGGTACTTCAGCGATCCACCGCCGCTTCCCAACCGTGGCCCAGTGCCGGCCGCCTGGGACGGACTGGTGCGGCGCGTCGAGCAGAGCGGCATCACCCAAGGCACGCGCCGCGCCGACATGTTCAAGGCCTGGAACACGGCCCTAGTCGGCGATCCCTGCAAGCATCCCTATCTGCGCGACGCGCCCGGCCATCTCTTCGTCTACGACCCGCCGGATGGAAGTCCGCATCCGCCCTACCGCTTTCTGCCCAACGCTACGACGCCGATCGGCCTGGTTACCAACGCCTACGGCTTCCGCGGTCCGCCGGTGCCGTTCGTGCGCACGCCGCAGACGATCCGCATCGCCTTCGTCGGCGCCTCGACGACGGTGGACGCCCATCACCTCGTCTATTCGTATCCCGAGTTCATCGGCCACTGGCTCAACCTTTGGGCGGCGTCGAAGCGACGGGACGTGCGCTTCGAGGGGCTGAATGCCGGTCGCGAGAGCATCAACTCGATCGACATCGAGGCCATCGTTCGCGAGGAGGTGTTGCCGCTCCGGCCCGATCTCGTCGTCTATTACGAGGGCGCCAACCAGTTCGACCTGCGCACCGTGGCGCCGTCGGTGCCCAAGCCCGATCCCTTCGCCCGACCTGCAGCGGCGGCGCCGGAATCAACCGTATCGCGATGGCTGGGCGAGTTTGCGCTGGTACGGCGCGTGCGGGCGCTACTGCGCTCGGCCGACACGCCGACAGGTGGCGCGGGGGGCGGTGCAGCGGGTGGCGGCGAATGGCCGAAGCCCGACTACGATCTGGTCTGGCCGGCCGGCCTCGACGAGATCGAGCCCGACATCGACCGTAACGACCTGCCGGTCAATCTCTCCACCATCCTGGGCAGTCTCGACGGTATCCGCGCCGCTACCCAGGCCGCGGGCGGCGAACTGGCCCTGGCTTCGTTCGTTTGGCTGGTGAAGGACGGCATGGTGCTGAACCCGATCGGTCACAAGGCGATCCTGGAGTATCTCAACCAGGGCTACGCGCCGTTCCGCTATCGCGACCTCGAGCGAATGGCGGTCTTCGAGAATCGCGTCTTCGCCAAATACGCCCTGGCGCATCGCCTGGCGTTCCTCGACGTGGCGCGCCTGATGCCGCGCGATCCCGACCTGTTCGTCGACGCCATCCACAACACGCAGACGGGTGTGCGGCTCAAGGCCTGGGTGGTGTTGCAGGAAATGCTGCCGCTGGTGGAGAGGCACCTAGCGAACGGGACTTGGCCGAAGGCCGATCCGGGCGCCGGCATGCCGCCCCGGCATCCGGCCTTCACGGTGTCGCCGCGGCCGCTCGAATTCACCTGCAGGAAGAGCTGATCGGGGGATGGGTGGCGAGATGCCGGCGGCCTCCCACAGGCGCACCGGCACTCCACTCAAGATCGGCAAGCGCCTTTGGAATCGACCCTCCCCAAGCATGGGGCTTATTCCCAAGACAATCGCGCAACGCCCGTTTTTTATATAACTGCAGCGCCGCCGCAAAATCACGATTTCTTGATCAGCTGCGCTAAGGTGCTGGCAATTCTGTCGAATTTCCCTCAAATTAAACCGCAGTATTGATGAAATAAGTTGAGGATTCGATGTCTGGATTGAAGATCGCCCTTGCTGCTGCCGTGCTCCTGGCCGGCTTCGGCACGTCGAGGGCCGAGGCCCAAAACACCACGCACGGCTGCGCCTGCATCCACAACAACACCAAGGCGACCATCAGCTATCGCTACAAATGGGGCGAACAGGCGTGGCAGAACTTCAAGCTGCAGCCGGCCTACCAGAACTGGATCTGCTGGAAATACGCCGACAGCGCCAAGAGCTCGCCGGCGCTTACCTTCCAGCTCGACGTCGACATGACCAAGGGCAGCGCCTGGACGACATTCAACCTGCCGCGCATGCAAGCGACGGCCAGCACGTGCGAGGCGACGCCGAAGGGCGCCCACTACGACAACAGCTACCGGCCGGAACACCAACAACCAGTTCATCCAGGTCACGCACCGCTGATGGCAGGCACCGCGCGCTACTGCAGCGTGATCGCCAGCGTGTAGACGGTCGGACCGGCGGTGGAGCTGACGGCAATCAAGTAGAGGCCCGACTGCGGCACCACGCCCATCCAGGCCATCGGCGCGTCCTTCGCACTGGCGTCCGTCAGCGTCGTGCCGTTGATCGCCGGTATCCCGCCACTGCCGGGAGTGACCTGGACGCCGGGCGCGTAGACTTGGAACTCCGCAATGTTCCCGGCCGAGGTCAGGGTGACCGCCAGCGCCTGCAGGCTCTGGGCAGAGACATAATAGAGGTTGCGGCCGCCCGGGCCGAGCTTGCCGGTGACGGTGGCGCCGGCGGGCGGCACGGTGATCGTTTGGATTTCGGGCAGCGCCTGGCTGCTGGCCGGCAGGACGGCGAGGGGCAGCAGGAGGAGGGTGAACAGCGCCAGGAGAGCTTTCATGAGCGGAGCCTGCCCTTCAGTCGAGCCGGATGTCCATGCTGTAGCGCGCCTGCCCGCGCGTGCTGCCGACTTCGAGCAGGTAGGTGCCGCGGACCGGCAGGCGGCCGGTCCAGCGCGTGGTCATCTCGCCCTCGGCTGCGGCGCGCAGTGCCTGGCCCTTGAACTCGAGGGCGCCGTCGGCGTCGCGGCTGACCGTGGTGCCGGGCTCGTAGATCTGGAAGGTCGCGTTGTCGTCGGGCGCAGTCACGGTGACGGACATGATCTGTCCCGCCGGGGCGGTGAGCGAGTAGATGTCGTGCTGGCCGCGCATCACGTGGCCGCCGATGGTGCCGCGGCT
The DNA here is from genome assembly GCA_029946105.1 of Reyranella sp. Lineage (GTDB taxonomy): Bacteria > Pseudomonadota > Alphaproteobacteria > Reyranellales > Reyranellaceae > Reyranella. The sequence continues at coordinate 14,738 of JAQSDW010000079.1, forward strand.
GGAACCTGAGGCGAAGAAGATCGGCCGCACCTTCGGCACCGGCGCCGGAGTCGGATCGGCGGCCTGCGCTACCGCCGACAGGGACAGCAGCAGGACAATCCCCAGGAACAACAGGCGCTGCATCGCCTTCCACACGGGCTTCGACATGCGCGGGCTGCTACTCGACCGTCCGGGTTTCGAAGTCGGCCGGCATGGTGATCTCCAGCACCTCGAAATCGTCCGAATGGGCGATCTCCTTGTGCCTGATTCCGGGCGGCTGGTAGACGCTCGAGCCCTCCACGAGCTTGTGCTCACCGTAGCCCTCGTACTCAAAGATTGCCCAGCCCTTCAGCACATAGACGAACTGGAAGGTGAGCGTATGCGTGTGCCGCGGCGCGTCGGCATGCTTGCCGGGCTTGGCGCGGATCACGTGCGCGCCAAACTTGCCGTCGGTCAGCTCCTTCAGGTCGAGCGGCCGGTATTCGAAGAACGGGCGAAGCCCGTCGGTCTCGAACGAGTCGGGGCCGAGATGATTGACGATGCCGGGCTTGCCGGTCGGATCCTGCAGCGCTTCCTCGGTGGTCGGAAAGAGATCGGGCATGAATTCCTCCGTTCCTTCTTGCCCTCGACCATAGCAGAGAGCTTCGGCGGAATCCGCCGTACACGTCGACCCGCCGTACTAGGCGCGGCGCACGGCCAGAACCTCGCAAGTCGAGCCGGCGCCGGAGTTCTGGCAGTAGCGCAGCGTGAAACTTTTTGCCGCGTCGGCGTCGTTGCCCGAGCCAAACCACACGCCCTTCTGGGTACCCTGCGTGGAGGCGATGCAACGGGCGAGGGTGACATTGCCGGCCTTGCAGCCGGGCTTGGCACAGCGCGACAGCGCGTCGTTGATCGTGGCCTGGCGGTCGGTCTTGCCCCAGGCCAGTCCCCACGCGCCGCTCCCGGCATCGTAGGCGTAGGTCACCCATACCTGGGCCTGCGGCGTCGTGGGGTTGGTCTGGGCTGCGGCGGTGCCGGCAAATAGAGCGAGAATGAAAGTGGCAATGACGGACAGGCGCAACATCATACCCCCGGAAAAAGACTACGACGTCTTGGACAAATTCCTGCCGGTTGGCAATCGGCCAGACATTGAAGACGGCCGCCGTGCCCGCTAGCGTCGGCGACAAGCGCGCGCCGCGCGCCCTCAGGGACGATCGACGAAAGGGCAGCAGCTCCATGGCGACGGCTTCCGGAACATCGGAAAGCAGGCGCAAGTCCGTTATGCCCGTGGTGGCCTACGGGGTGGTGCTGGCGTTGCTGGTGGCTGCCGGCGCTTTCGCGTTTGTCATGGGCAGCGGTCGTGGCCCTGGCGGCAAGGCGGGTACGCCCGTCACCGACATCGATGCGGCGCGTACCGCCCGGGCGCTGAAGCTGCCGCCGCGGCCATCGCCATCGGAAAAGTCCGCACCCGAGAAGTCATTATCCGAGAAGGCGCCCTCCGAGAAGACTCCATCCGATAAGGTCCTCCCAGAGAAAGCCGCCGTCGAGATGGCGCCCGCCAAGGCGGCCACGGTCGAGGCCGTCGCGCCCGCAAAGCCTGAGTCCATCGCGACCCCGGCGACGCCGCCGGCAGGGTCGACACAGGCCGAGGGGGAGAGGAAGCCCGAGCCGCCGAAGACCGCGTGCAAGGTCGACCTCACCCGCTGGCCCAACGACAAGTCGGACCAGGCCCAGGCCATCCAGATGATGCTGCGTGACCTCGGCTACTATCGCGGCACGACCAACGGCACAGCCGGCCCGCAGACGCGCGCGGCGATCCGCGAATTCCAGGTCGCCGTCGGTGAGAGCGACAACGGTGAGATCGGAGAGTCATTGTTCGAGGCGCTGAAGAAAAAGTGCGCGGCGTCGCCGTGACGGGAGAGATCAAGACTGCGGCGGGCCCTGACTCGCCCTCTGACGAGGTGAGCGCATGAAGCGCCGCACCTTCAGCAGCTTCGTGGCAGCGTCCTTCCTGCCCCTGTCCGGCAATGCCCAAAGTCGGTCTCGCGCGCTTCGCCTGGGCATCCTGCGGCCCGAGTCGACTTTCTCCAACGAGGGCGTGGTGCTCGCCCTCCAGCAGTTGGGTTACAGCGCGGGTCAGACGCTCATTCTCAACGAGCAGTTCGCCGACCAGAGCCTGTCATCTCTTCCCACGCTGGCGATGGACATGGCGCAGCTCAAGCCCGAAGTCATCCTCACCATCGGCTCCGCGGCGACGAATGCGGTGCAGAAGGCCACGGTGGCGGTCCCCATCGTCTTCTTGGGCACTTTCGATCCGGTCTTGGCAGGCTTCGCGGCGAGCTTGGCGCGGCCCGGTGGCAACGCCACGGGCGTTCTGATCGCCTCGGAGGGCACGTTCGCGGCCAGGAAGCTCGAGTTTCTCAAGGGAGCCGTTCCTGCCGCGAAGCGCATCGCCATTCTGCTGCCCGACGATCCCAATGCCCGGCGGCAGGTCGAGGAAGTCCAGCCCGTCGCGTCACAACTCGGCATCGATCTGGTGGTCGCAGAAGTTCGGGGCGGGGACTACGAAGAAGCCTTTGCAAGGATCGTGGCTGCCCAGGGCGAGGCGCTGTTCGTGGGCGCGCACACCTCTTTCAAGCGCGACAGAAAGGCCATCACCGGCCTCGCCGCCAAGTATCGGTTGCCGGCGATCTACGAGTGGTTTGACCAGGTGCGGGGTGGCGGGCTGATGGCCTACGGCCCTAATCGGGGCAAGCTCTATGCCCGCATCGCGCTCTACATCGACCGGATCTTCAAGGGGGAGAAGCCGGGAGATATGCCGGTCGAGCAGGCTACCTCACTCGAACTTGCGCTCAATCTGGGAACGGCCAGAACCTTGGGCATCGTGTTTCCGTCGATGCTGTTGTCTCGCGCCGACGAACTGGTCGATAGTGGGACGTGAGCGGCGGCTGGTGACACCGGTCGTGAGGCAGTCGCGCATTTTTGTCGATTGACGCCTATCTATTCGCCCGCGCAACGGCGGCGTTCAGCAGGAGATTGGCGCCGGGCAGGGATCGCGCAAGTTCGATCGCTTCGTTCACGTTGTGGCTGATGCCCTCGAAGCACGGCGTGAAGATCATCGCCGTTGGCGCCATCGTCGCCACGGCATAGGCATCGTGGCCGGCCTGGCTCCGCATCTCACGATAGGGTAGGCCCAGCTCTTTCGCGGTCGACTTCAGGAGCTCGATGCATTCGGGTGCGAAAAGTTCGCTGCCCCAGCTCCAACCCTCCGTGACCTCGATCTCGACATTGGCTTTCTTGGCCGCAGCGACGATCGCGGTGTCGACGTCGGCGCGCATTGCCTTGAAGCGCGCGGCATCGATGTGGCGGAAATCGATGGTGAGCTTGACCTGCTCGGCATAGGTGCCGGCCAGGTTGGGGAAGCTTTCGATCCGGGTCGTCGTGGTCCGCCCCTCGTCGACTGCATAGGCGAGGCCGACGTCGTTGACCGCCGCGATGACGTAGCCGGCACCGACCAGGGAGTTGCGCCGCATCGCCATCGGTGTGCCGCCGGCATGTCCGGTGTCACCGTTGATCGTGAGTCGCAGCGCCTGCGTCTTGTAGCCGCCCACTACGATGCCGATGTCGCAGCCCTCGCGATCCAGCACCGGCGCCTGCTCGATGTGCAATTCCAGATAGGCATCGAATTCGCGGCCCACCGGGGCGGAGCCGGCGTAGCCGATATCGTCGAGCGCCTGTTCGACCGTGATGCCGGCATCGTCGGTGGTCGCCAGCACGCTTTCCAGGGTCAGGACCTTGGCGAAAGCCATCGAGCCCATCATCGGCGGGTTGAAGCGCGCGCCTTCCTCGTTGGTCCAGCAGATGACCTCGATGCCGCGCTTGGTCTTCAGCCCCTTGTCGTTCAGCGTGCGCACCACTTCGAGGCCGCACAGCACGCCCAGGATGCCATCATAACGCCCGCCGCAGATCTGGGTGTCGAGATGGCTGCCGATCGCGACCGGCGGCAGCGACGGATCGGTGCCGGCGCGGCGGGCGAAGATGTTGCCGAGACGATCGATCTCGATGCTGCAGCCCGCCGTCCGCGCCCACTCGACGAACAGGTCGCGCATCTGCTTGTCCTCGGCCGACAGCGCGAGGCGGCGCAGGCCGACGTCGCGAAACCGGCCGATCTCCGCCGACCGCTCTAGGCTGTCCCACAGCCGCTCGGGATTGACCTCCAGGACATTCGTGACCACGCGCAAACTCCCTGCTGCCTGCCCAGAGTGTCGAAGAGCCGTCGCCCGGTGGCAATCGGCTTTCACGGCCCGCGGCAACGCTGGGCGCGATCTTCCCGCGGAATTTACTCCAGCGGCTTGAACCCCGTCGCGCGGATGATCGGACCCCAGATCGCGGCTTCCGTCTTGATCAGGGCTGCGAGCTCGGCCGGGCTGCTCGATTTCGGCACCATGCCGAACTTGGCGAAGGCCTCGGCCATCGCCGTGGTGGCGAGCACCTTGCCGATCGCATCCGACGCGCGCGCGACCACTGCCGGCGGCGACGCTGCCGGGGCAAACAAGCCAAACCATTCCGTCACCACGATCTCCTTCACGCCCTGTTCGGCGAAGGTCGGCACGTTTGGATAGAAGGGCGAACGAGCCGCGCCGCTGGTCGCTATGACGCGGATCTTGTTGTGCTGGGCATAGGGGAGGAACGAGCCGTCCGGCAGCATGAGGGCGGCGAGCTGGCCCGCGATCATGTCGTTCAGTGCCGGCGCGCCGCCGCGGTAGGGCACGGCCTGGACCGGCGCGCCCAGCGCCTTGGCCATCACCAGCGTCAGAAAGTGCGGGAAGGAGCCTTCGCCCGGGTTGCCGCAGCTGGCCTTGTCGGGGTTGCCTTTGCACCAGGCGCCGAACTGGGCCAGCGTCTTCACCTCCGTCGGCACCATAGGGCCGACAGCAAGGCCGTGCACGAAGGTGGCGGCCAGCGACACCGGCGCGAGATCGGTCGTCGGGTTGTAGGAAAGGTTGCGGTAGATGTCGGTGTAAACGGTGACCGTCGAAGCCGGCGTCAGCAGCAGCGTGCGGCCGTCCGGCGACGACGTCTTCAATGCATCGATGGCGATGCGGCCCGCGGCGCCCGGGCGGTTGTCGACGATGGCGCTGCGGGCATAGTTCGGTGCGAGCTTGTCGGCGATCTGCCGGCTCACCACGTCGGCGCTGCCGCCGGCTGGAAAACCGACGATGATTTTGAGCGAGTCGAGCGGCTCCTGGGCCCGCGCGATGGTCGGCACTGCCAAAGCAGCGCCTGCAGCCCCGAACGCTTGCACGGCGCGCCGCCGCCTGATGGTCATGGTCATGTTGTTTCTCCCGCCGCGCGTTTCCGAGCGGTCTGGCGCCGCTTCATGGCCAAACTCTGAGGTTGGAGGGTGGGCTTGGCAAGACGGGTCTCGGAGTTGCAGTGGCACTGCGTGGGCGCGCCTAAGGAGGCAGAACAGGGAATTCGCAAATGGCTCCAGCGCAAGATTGTGGGTATCATTTGGCAGCGGCCGTTGCTTGGGCAGGCGATTCGCTCACGACAAACTGGGAGTACGGATGCATTTTATGTGTCTGGGCTTTTTTAACTCCAGCGTCATTTCACCTGGGGCCATGGCCCCGGTGGCCGGTTGATCGCGTAATGTTTGTGCCGAGCGGTTCATGGCACGCATTTTCCTGAGCCATTCGAGCGTCAACAATGCCGAAGCCGTCGCACTATACGGCTGGCTGGAGCGCGAGGGCTGGAAAGGTGAGATTTTCCTCGACCTCGATCCAGGCCGCGGCATCGCGGCCGGCGAGCGCTGGGAGCGGCGTCTCAACGAGGCGGCCAGCCGCTGCGAGGCCGTGCTCTTTCTCGTCTCCAAAGCCTGGATCGAATCGCCGTGGTGTCAGCGGGAACTCATGCTTGCCCACCGCCTCAACAAGCAATTGTTCGGTGTCCTCATCGAGGACCTCGCCGTGGCCGATGTCTCCAAGGATCTGGCTCAGGACTGGCAGCTCGTACGGCTGGCGAGCGGGCGGGATCACGTCGTGCTTCGCACAGTCCTCCCCATTTCACACGACGAAGTACATGTCACTTTTTCAGGAGAGGGACTGCAGCGTCTCAAGCACGGGCTGACGCGCGCCGGCCTCGATCCGAAGCATTTCGCCTGGCCGCCGGAAAGCGATCCGCAGCGGCCGCTGTTTCGCGGTCTTCGACCTCTCGAAGCCGAGGACGCCGGCATCTTCTTCGGACGCGACGCGCCAATCGTCGAAGCGCTCGACCGGCTCCGTGGGCTGCGCGAAGGCCATCCGCCGCGCCTGTTGGTGATCCTCGCGGCATCCGGGGCCGGCAAGTCGTCGTTCCTGCGGGCCGGCCTCCTGCCAAGGCTAAAGCGCGACGATCGGCACTTTTTGCCGCTGCCCATCGTTCGCCCGGAGCGCGCCGTCATCTCGGGCGAAACCGGATTTGTTCGTGCCCTGGAGGGCGCTTTCGAGGCGGCTCACATCGCGATGCCACGGGCCGACCTGCGGGCCGCGGTTCTGGGCGGTGCGGCAACCCTCAGGCCGCTCCTGCAGGCGCTTGTCGACAAGTCGGTGCCCGGTGGTGCCGAAGGCCGTGTGCCCATGCTCGTCCTGTCGATAGACCAGGGCGAAGAATTGTTTCTTGCCGAGGCGCAAGACGAAGCGCGGCCGTTCCTTTCCCTGCTGCGTGATCTGGTCAGTGAGGACGGCCCGGCTGTCACCGTCGTATTCACCATCAGGTCGGACAACTACGAACGTCTTCAACTCGCCAAGGAACTCGAGGGTGTACATCAGCAACTGCTGAACCTTCCGCCCATGCCGACGGGCTCTTATGCCGAGGTGATCAAGCGACCGGTGCAGCGGCTGCAAAGCACGGTACGCTCATTCAAGATCGACGATCGCCTCGTCGATGCGCTGCTTGCCGACATCGAAGTCGGCGGCGCCAAGGATGCCTTGCCGTTGCTCGCCTTCACGCTCGAGCGACTCTACGGCGAATACCATGCCAGCGGCGGCCTCAAGCTTTCGCACTACGACGATCTCGGACGGGTGAAAGGGTCGATCGAAGCGGCGGTCGAGCGCGCCCTCAAGGCCGCCGACAGCGACTCGTCGATCCCCAAGGACCGCGCCGCGCGGCTGATGCTGCTTCGCCGCGGCATGGTCCCGTGGCTTGCCGGAATCGATCCCGATACCGGTGCACCGCGCCGCCGCGTTGCCCGACTTTCGGAAATTCCTGCCGACGCGCGGCCGCTGATGGAGCAACTCGTCGAACAGCGTCTGCTCGCCACCGACGTTTCCCAGGACACTGGCGAGAGCACAGTGGAGCCGGCGCACGAGGCGCTGCTTCGGCAATGGACGTTATTGCAGGGGTGGCTGGCCGAGGACACCGAACTGCTCGCCGTCCTGGAGAGCATCAAGCGCGCGTCGCGGGATTGGGCGGCAAGCGGCCGACACGGCGCGTGGCTCGGCCATGCCACGGACCGGCTGGCTGCCGCCGAACGGCTCAGCGATCGCCCCGATCTCGCGGCCAGCCTGCTGCCACAGGATTTCGAATATCTCGTCGCCTGCCGAAAGGCGGAGAACGCCTCGAGAGGCCGGAAGCGTCGGGTGCAGGCTGTTGTCTACGCACTGCTGGTCGGCGTCATCGTCGGCCTCGTCGGCTGGATCAATCAGTCGCTCATCAAGGAGCAATGGCAGGCCCTGGTCGTAACGTGGCCCTACATGCTGAGGGACGTTAGGCCATACGTGCTTGCCGCCGATGCCGAACGTGCGTTGAAACCGGGCGAAGCTTTCAAGGAGTGCGCCAGGTACTGCCCTGAGATGGTCGTCATCCCAGCGGGCCGGTTCACAATGGGATCGCCGCCTAACGAAGTGGGCCGCGACGTCAATGAAGGACCTCAGCAGAATGTCGTCATCGCCAAGCCTTTCGCAATTTCGAAGTTCGCCGTGACCTTCGATGATTGGGACGCTTGTGTTTCCTACGGCGACTGCGAAGCCAGCGTGGGCGACAGTGGCTTCGGTCGAGGCCGCCAGCCTGCGGTAAATGTTTCCTGGGACGGCGCCAAGCGGTACGTGGCGTGGCTCGCGAGGATGACCGGCAAACCGTACCGGCTACTGTCCGAGGCCGAGTGGGAATATGCGGCGCGCGCCGGGAGTACGACGGCGTTCCTGCTGGGGGATGGTCCGGAATTGATCGACCGGCATGCCTGGCACAAGGGCAATTCAGGCGACAAGCCCCATCCCGTGGGAGAAAAGGAGCCGAATACCTGGGGACTCTACGACATGATCGGGAATGTGTGGCAGTGGCTCGAGGATTGCTTTCACAAGAGCCACGAGGGCCTGTCAGCGGACGGCACCGCGCGGACCGACGGCACATGCAATACTCGCGCTCTGCGCGGCGGCTCCTTCTACAGCACGCCTGAGTTCCTGCGATCCGCCAAACGCGAGTGGCGGGCCGGTGACAATCGGTCAGACAATCGTGGGTTTAGGGTTGCAAGAGAAATATCTCCATAGGGTTGTTCTGGATGCGCATTTCCAGAGGGCGGCGGGTTTGGCCTCCGCTCCGATCATCCTGGACGTGAGCATGTTGATTTTAGCCCTTGAAGGGTCGAATATGGAAAAGGCGAGCTTTTCCATTTCCGCCGACTCCAGCGACAGTAGGGGTTGCGATTTTCGTTTCCAAGCAAGCAGGAGCGCATCATGGAAAAGCGTGGGAAGACTCGTAAGTTTATTGCGTTGTCGACGGTCGCCGCGGTCGGCCTCACGGCAACCTCCATCGTCGTCAATCATCAGGCCGCCCCGTCGACGCAGCTGTTGTCGTCGCAGGACAGCACGATCAACGCCAAGACGGGCGCAGAGGCACCGATCATGATGGCCCAGAACAAGCCAGCGCGTGACCGCGCCTGACAATGTCTGAGGCAACGTCGGTTCTGGCGCATTCGTCCGACTGAAAACGGCGCCCAACCGGGATCAGTCGGAATTGCAGAGCCATAGCGGCGTGTGCTCTGGATCAGGGGTAGGGTTGGATCGCCTGACAGAGCATTCCCCGCCGGCGGTGCTGCTGGCATCTATGGCCGACTTCGGAGCCAAATCGATGCTGGAGGGCCGCGACGAGTTCGACCTGACTAAACTTCTTGCCCCCATCTCGCCGGCACAGTTCTTCGGCGACTACTGGGAAGAAAAACCGCTTCTCGTCTCGCGCAACGATCGCGACTACTACGAGACGCTGCTGTCGCTGGCGGAGATCGATCCTCTGATCACCGTGCTGCCGCCCAATATGATTGCGCCGACCAACGCGGCCCGCGCGCTGGATGTGGCGGACTATGCCCGTGCGGACGGTTCGCTCGATGTCGTGAAGCTCTGCCAGCTATTTGCCGACGGGGCGACGATCGTGATCGACGAGGCGCACAAGCGGCTCGGGAAGATTGCGGCGTGCTGCCGCGGTCTCGAACGCGAATTCGGTGCTCCGTTTCACTGCAACCTCTACTTGACGCCACCGAACGGCAAAGGGTTCGACACCCACTACGACACGCACGACGTCCTGCTGCTTCAGCTTGCAGGTTCCAAGAAATGGACGATCTTCGATTCTCCGGTGCGTCTGCCGCTCGCCGGCCAGTATTTCGATCCAAAGCTTCACGCCATCGGGCCGACCACGATGGCGTTCGTGCTGAATGCCGGGGATTTTCTCTACATTCCGCGGGGATTTTTGCACAGTGCGCAGTCTGGTGACGAGACCTCGTTGCACGCCACCCTGGGTGCGAAACCATATCGGTGGGCCGATGTGATGATGGAGACGTTCGCCCAGCTGTGTCTTTCGGATCCGGCGTTTCGACGGGCCTTGCCGGTTGGGCTCGGCCGTCCCGACTTCGATTCCGGTGCGGCCCGCCGCGTGGTTGACGGTCTGTTGTCGCGCGCGGCCGAACAGGCAAGGCCGGACATCGCTCTCGCTCGACTGGTCGATGGTTTCGTGTCGAGCCGATCCGCGTTCGTCCCGGGCCAACTGGTCCAAGTCCAGCTTTCGAAGCAGCTCGCACCCGACGACGCGGTGGGTGCGCGCATGGACGCGATCTATCGGCTGTATCCGGAAGGTGATCACATACGGTTGAGGTCGCAGGGTCGAGAAACAACGCTGCCAGCGGAGAGCGCCGCCGCGCTGGCGTTCGCGCTCGAAAACAGACGATATCAGGTCCGCGACTTGCCGGGCAACCTGGACGACGAGGACAAGGTCGATCTCATCAGGTGCCTGATCAACGAGGGTCTGGTTTGGAAATTTCCCGGCGTCTGAGTTCGCGGTAGAGGGGATCAAGTGCCTCGGCGCCGAGGCCGGCGATCGATCTCGAGCTGGCCGTCGCGAGTTCCGGAGGTCGCTCGAACAGGCGCCGGTCCACATCCTTGGAATAGTACCGAGCCTGCGCGACCATGAGTGCGATGTCGTCCGAGCTTGGCGCCCATCCGAACAGGGGTGCGATCGTCGTCCACACCGCTTCAGGCAGGGCCGAATAGTCGACGGTCGACATCGTCCCGGGAAACGCGCCGCAGGCTGCCTGCAGGAGCCGGGCGACGGCGCGCACGTAGAATTCGGCGGACTCCAGTGTCGCTGCATGCCCGACTGGCTTGTCCGTACGCCACTCGGGAGGGCGAGCAAGAAGAGAGGCTATGACGTCGGCAGGCTCACGCTGCAGCCAGACGAGAGGAGTCGCGGGAAAGGCACGTCGGAAAACATCGAGCTGGCATACGTTCCAACTCGTCAGCTTCAAGACGAAGTGACGCTCGTCGCCGAAGCGGCGGCGGCCGAGCGCGCGTATCAGGAGACGAAGCAGCCGTGCTCGGGTCTCGTCGTCCATGATAGCGGCGTCGGCCTGCAGGACCGAATTGATGCTCGCCGCCTCCGATACCACCACGCAGCCGGGCACCTGCTGAAGCAGTCGCGTCGCCAGGGTCGATCCGCAGCGAGACATGTGAAAGATCATTCCACTGGGATCGAGCGAAGGCGCCTGGTCGAGCACGGTGAGGGCATCGAGGTTGGTGTTCACCGTCCGTGGCGTCGGCGTTCGCCTTGCCCAGCGTTCGACCGTGTCGTCGAAGAAGGGTTCCATGAACCGCAGATCTCCGAGATCCGCCCAGTCGATCGAAGGCGTCGGATCGTCGAGGTGGATCGATATCGGTGTCCACCTTGCCAGTTCGGCAGCGTTGACGGTTGCCATGAGCTGAGGCGGAGATCCGATCGGTTACAATGTGCGGGCTATCTCTGCACCGGGATAGTCTGACTTTTCTTGATGTCGAAGACAAACGAAGAGATACTTCTCCGCTCTCGATGCCATCGTTTGGAGGCGAGGCCACCCTTATGCATTCGGCCTTTGTGGCCCGCGGCGATGCCGCCGAGCCCATTCCCATCTGGTTTGTGTCCAGTTCGAACTGGGCGGCCGTTCGGTACTCGCTGGATCAGTGCGCACGCACCTACGCCGAAGCGATGGGCTTCGAGCCGACGGCGGGACGGTCACTCGTCTTGCCGGGATCGAAGCAGGCCATCGACAGCGTGCTGTTCGCGATCGAGGGTCCAGACGCAGGATTTCAGGATCGCTTCCTGGCCGGTGTCCTGCCGGAGAGGCTTCCTGCGGGAACGTATCGATTCGCAAATGCGCCGCCCGACCCGAAGCTCGCGAGCCTGGCGTTTGCATTGGGAGCGTATCGTTTCCGGCGTTACATCGGCGGCGTTGACAAGGAAGTGCGTCTGGTGCTTCCCGATAGTGTCGACGGCGCCGATCTCTCGCGAATCGTCGACGGCGTGACATTGGCGCGAGACCTCATCAATACGCCGACGAACGATATGGGCCCTGCGGAACTCGAGGATGCCGCGCGTGTTCTCGCCGGGAAACACGGCGCGACCGTTCGTTCGATCGAGGGCGATGCCCTGCTCGATCAAAACTATCCGCTGATCCATGCCGTCGGTCGGGCGGCAGGCCGCAAGCCGAGGCTCATCGAGCTGCTGTGGGGCGATCCGGCGGCGCCGAAGGTGACCATCGTCGGCAAGGGTGTGTGTTTCGACACGGGAGGCCTCGGCATCAAGCCGGAAAACCTCATGCGGATCATGAAAAAGGATATGGGCGGCGCGGCATCAGTGCTGGCGCTCGCCCACATGGTCATGGATCGCGGACTCAAGCTGCGGCTGCGAGTGCTCATCCCGGCGGTGGAGAATTCGATTTCTGGAGACGCGTACCGTCCCCTCGATATCTATCGCGCACGCAACGGACTATCGGTTGAAATCGGCCATACCGACTCGGAAGGCCGTCTCGTTCTTGCCGATGCGCTGGTCGCCGCCGACGAGGAAAAGCCCGAGCTTCTGATCGACCTCGGCACGCTTACCGGCGCGGCGCGCGCGGCGCTTGGGCCCGAGCTGCCGGCCTTCTACACCGACGACGAGGTGTTGGCCGCCGACATCGCGCGCCATGGCGGTTCCGAAAACGATCCTTTGTGGCGGTTGCCGCTGTGGCCACCCTACAGATCCATGCTGGACTCGAAGATCGCCAACATAAACAACGACGCGCCTCCGAACTTCGCCGGGTCGATTACCTGCGCGCTGTTCCTCCAGCGATTCGTGAACCCCGCAACCGCGTGGCTGCACTTCGACATCTACGCTTGGACTCCGACGGCCAAACCGGGCCGACCCGAAGGAGGGGAATGCCAGGCTGCACGGGCGCTTTACGCATTGCTGGTCGATCGCTACGGATAAGCATGGGTCGGCCGCCGCGGCTCTGAACTGCAGTTGGTTTCTGCCGCCACAGGCTATACAATGTGTCGCTTTCCCGCTCTTCGAGACTCGGAAAGCACATGGCTCACATCAGACTGAATACCCATCCCTCCCAAGGCGGAGTGCAGGCACCGCCGGTGGTGTGGGGCGCACGCGATCCGGCGGTTCGTGGGCCGGTCGTCGGCACGGTGGCCGATCCGACCAAGCGCAACGCCATCGGCGTGCATTCCGGCAGCTACGGCATCTACCGGGCGCTCGCCATCGCCGCGCATGAGCTGAAAGCCGATCACCGGCCCGACTTCACCGACACCTCGCCGGCCGAGCACATCGGCCCGTTCGAGGCCTGGTTCGATCCCAAGAAGATCGTGTCGCTCGATCCCTGGGGCCATCTGGTGGCGTCGGTGTTCGCCGACAAATTGAAGGCCGGTTGGGATATCCGCCCGACCATCGCCGTCACCAAGGCGCACATCACCATGCCGGAGATCAAGGATGCGATCGAGGCGGGGCGACTGAAAGCCGATGGCGACATATTGAAGGCCAACGGCGAGGTCCGCGTCACCAAGGCCGCGGTCGAGCCGGTGTGGTGGCTGCCCGGCATTGCCGCGCGTTTCGGCGTGCCCGAGGTCGATCTCCGCCGGACGTTGTTCGAGCAGACCGGCGGCATGTACACCGAGCTGGTGACGCGGCCCGACCTCGAACTGTTCCTGCCGCCGATCGGCGGGGCCACGATCTATTTCTTCGGCGACATGGAAAAGATCGGCAAGCCCGAGACCAGGATCGCCTGCCGTCTCCACGACGAGTGCAACGGCTCCGACGTGTTCAGCTCCGACATCTGCACCTGCCGGCCCTATCTCGCGCACGGCATCGAGATCTGCATCGAGATGGCGCAGCAGGGCGGACTGGGCGTCGTCATCTACAATCGCAAGGAAGGCCGCGCGCTGGGCGAGGTCACCAAGTTCCTGGTCTACAACGCGCGCAAGCGCCAGCCCGGCGGCGATTCGGCGGCGCAATATTTCAATCGCACCGAATGCGTCGCGGGCGTGCAGGACATGCGCTTCCAGGAGCTGATGCCCGACCTGTTCCATTGGCTCGGCATCTCGCGCATCGATCGCTTCGCCTCGATGAGCAACCTCAAGTCCGATGCGCTGCGCGAGCAGGGTATCGAGATCGTCGAACAGGTGGCGATCCCCGACGAGTTGATCCCGGCCGATGCCCAGGTCGAGATGGATGCCAAGAAGGCTGCCGGCTACTTCAGCGCCACCAAGCCCGGGTCCAACGAACTCGCGCGGCCGAAGGGGCGGGGGCTCGACGAGTGATCGACTCGATCGCCTACCTCCGCACGCCTGCCGCGATCCGCGAACGCGCGGGGCAGATGTTGAAGTACGTCGAGGACGGGCGCTCGGCGTGGTTCGCGCTCGATGCGGCGGGCCTCGAGGCCGCGGTGCAGGCCACGCTGGCGGTGACGCGTCAGCGCTTCCGCGATCCGTCGAAGATTCCCTTCCATTCGCGCTGGCGGCATTTCGAGGCGGGTGGTCGCGACCGCTGGGCCGGGTTGGCGGCGCGGATGAGCGATCTCCCCAAGGAGGAGATCGCCAGGAGACGCATCGATCTCGCGGTCGTCTCGGTGCTGCTCGATGCCGGCGCCGGCGGCCTGTGGTCCTACCGCGAGGCTGCGACCGGCAAGTCCTTCGTGCGCTCCGAGGGACTGGCGATCGCGAGCTTCAACATGTTCGCCAATGGCGCCTTCAGCCGCGATTCGAAGAACGATCCTCTGCGTGTCGATGCCGAGCGCCTGGCGCGGCTCACGCCGAACGATATCGCCATGGGTTTCCAGGTGCGCGGCCACAATTCGCTGCTCGGGCTGGAGGGCCGTGCCGAGCTGTTGCGCAAGTTGGGCGGCGTCGGGTTGGAGCGGCCGGGTGCGCTGTTCGATCTCCTGGCGCAAGGGCCGGGGGGCGGCCCGGAAATCAAGGCCGAGTCCATTCTCGCCGTGCTGCTCGACAGGCTGCAGGCAATCTGGCCGTCGCGGCTGGAACTGGAGGGCGTGCCTCTGGGCGACGTGTGGCGTCATCCGACGGTGGGGCTGGTGCCGTTCCACAAACTCTCGCAATGGATGAGCTATTCGCTGGTCGAGCCGCTGGAAGGCGCCGGCCTGAAAGTGGTCGAGCTCGATGCGCTGACCGGCCTGCCGGAGTATCGCAACGGCGGGCTGCTGGTTGATTCGGGCGCGCTCAAGCCCAAGCAGAGGGTCCTGCTCGAAAAGGCCTTCGCACCCGGCGACGAGGCGATCGTCGAATGGCGCGCGCTCACCGTGGCGCTGCTCGACCAGATCGCGGGCCATGTGCGTGCCCATCTCGGGATGGATGCCAAAAGCCTGCCGCTGGTGAAAGTGCTCGAGGCCGGCACCTGGTTCGCCGGCCGCACGCTCGCCGCTCAGCGCCGCAAGGACGGCGGCCCGCCGATCGCGGTGGAGAGCGACGGGACGGTTTTCTGATTTTGGGGAGAAGAGAAATGTCGTTGCCGCACTCGATCCATATCGTGTCGCACCCACTGGTGCAGCACAAGCTCTCCAAGATGCGCGACAAGGAAACATCCAGCGCCAATTTCCGTCGCCTGCTGCGCGAGATCGGGCTGCTGCTGGGCTACGATGCGACCAAGGATTTGCCGCTGGTCAACAAGAGCATCGAGACGCCCATCACCTCGATGGAAGCGCCGCTGCTCGACGGCAAGAAGCTGGTGATCGTGCCCATCCTGCGCGCCGGACTTGGATTGGCCGAGGGTCTGCTCGACCTGATGCCGCTCGCACGCCAGGGTCATGTCGGGCTCTACCGCGATCCGCGCACGCTGCAGGCGGTCGAGTACTATTTCAAGATCCCGCAGGACATCTCCGACCGCGACGTGCTGGTGTGCGATCCCATGCTGGCGACGGCCCATTCGGCGATCGCCGCTGTGGATCGTTTGAAGGAGCAGGGCGCCAAGCGAATCAAGTTCATCTGCATCCTGGGCTCGGAGCAGGGGGCACGGGCCTTCGCCGAGGTCCATCCCGACGTGCCGGTTTTCGCGGCAGCAATCGATGCAAAACTCAACGATCACGGGTATATTGTTCCCGGGCTCGGCGATGCGGGCGACCGTCTCTTCGGGACCAAATAACAATCAAGGGAGAAACCACAATGTCCCCGGACCTGAAGTACCTCCTCCTCTCCACGATCCTCTGCTTCGTCCAGATGCTGGTGGCGGCCACGGGCGCCAACCAGGCGGTCGGCTTGCCGACTCTTGCCGGAAACCGCGAAGGCCTGTCCGAGATTACGGGCTGGGCCGGACGCGCCAAGCGCGCCCATCTCAACATGATCGAGAACCTGGTGTTGTTCGCGGCACTGGTGCTGATCGCGGTGGCGGCCGGCAAGGCCAACGCCATGACTGCGATGGGCGCCATGATCTTCTTCTGGGGCCGCGTTGCCTACGCCGTCATCTACGTCGCCGGTATCGCCTGGCTGCGCACCGTGGCGTGGTTCGTCTCGGTGATCGGCATGGCGCTGATCGCCATCGAACTGCTGAAGGCGATGTAGATCGCTCGATGTAGATGCTTAATGCATCGGGGCCGCGGCGCCGATCGCCGCGGCCTTGAGCTCGATGTCGATGCTGCCGGCCTTCTCGAACACCAGCGTGACCGGCACCAGCGAGTCTTTGGCGACCGGTGCCTTCAGGCCCATGAACATGATGTGAAAGCCGCCCGGCTTCAGCATCACCGTGGCGCCTGGCGCGATCTCGAGGCCTTTCTCGAGTTCGCGCATCTTCATCACGTTGCCATCCATCCGCATCTCGTGGACCTCGACCTTGGGCGCGACTGAGCTGCGCGCGGCAATCAGGCGGTCGGGCGTCGTGCCCTTGTTGGTGATGGTGAGGAAGCCGCCAGCCGATTGCGCCGTAGCGGGTGTGGCTCGCGTCCAGGGCTGGCTGATCTCGAGCGAGCCCAGCTTGTAGTCGTGAGCGAGGGCAGGAACCGCGAGAGCGATGGCGAGGCAGGTGAGGGCAACACGGCGGGTGATCATGACGGCAATTCCTAGAGGCGAGGTTTGGATTGAGTGTCGAGCCACGCCCTTACCTGGGCAAGGTCGGCGACGCCCGGCAGCGCGGTGATCGTGCCGTCGGCTGCGATCATGAAAGTGCGCGGCAGTTCGCCGGCCCAGATCGGGTCGATTTCGAAGCGCAGGCGTTCGTAGAAGCGGTCGGTGAAGCTCCAGCTTTCGGCGCCGCCGAGGCCGGCTTTCGCCAGCGCTGCGGACACGCGCTCCGGCTCCGGTGGCTGCGGGTCGGCGGCGACCAGGACGAGGCGGAGATCGGGTCGCGTCTTCACCAGTTCGCCCCACTGTGGCAGTTCGACAAGACAAGGTGCGCAGGTGAGACCCCAGAGATGGAACACCGTCGGCCGTCCTGCATGCGCGGCGCGTAGCTTGGCCCAGCTGCCGCGCTCAAAGGATTGCGGATCGGCGGCATGCGCACCGAACGAGACAAAGGCCAGCAGGAGCGCCAGGAAACCGATGCGCCTCATGACGCTCCACCCAGCGCGATCAGGCGGTAGCCCTCGTTCCTGGTGAGCCAGGAGAGATAGGCCCGGCCGTTGTAGCCAACCAGCAGCGGATGATCCGAGGCATCGCTGGTGTCGGCGACGGTTGCAGTCGCGCTCCAGCTCTTGCCGCTGTCGGTCGAGACCTGCCAGCGCACCACGACCTTGATGCCCCCCGCGCTGCCATCGAACTCCTTCCACACGAGATGGACCGTCGTGCCTCCGGCCAACAGGTAGGGCCGCGACGGCTGGCGATCGGGCGTGCCGAGCGCACGCGGCGGGCCGAACGCGGCGCCGGCGGAGTCGGCGCGGGCATAGAACAGGCCCTTGCGTGCCGAGCCATCGGTGAACCACGCGGCATGCTGGCTGCTGTCGGCAGCGATCGCGAGGGCGGGGCCGTGGTGCGGGCAGGCCTCGATCTTCCAGTTGTCGTTGCTGACGCGGTTGAGCGGCCCTGAAGTCACAGGATCGCGGAAGGTGACGACCGCGTGGTCGCGCACCAAGCCCGGAAAGATATTGCGGAAGATCACGACGGGCCGGCCGGGGCCGGCGAAGGCAACGCCGAGGCGGCAGCATTCGCAGGTGTTGTCGTGGGCGATGTGCGTGTCGGCGAAGCGCGCGCCTTCGTCGTCGGACCAGGCGTAGGCCAGTGCGGCACCTGGATAAGGCTTGCCGGCCTTGCGGGCGGCAGCACCATTGCGCTTGTCGAGCCAGGCGGTGAACACGCGACCGGCGGGATCGATGGCCACCGTCTCGAAGCGTTGGCTGGTGGTGTCGGCGGTGAGCGGTTGCGGCTTGGTGAACGTGGCGCCGTTGTCGGTCGAGCGCGCATGAAAGGCGCGGCCGTTGAAGTTCTTGTCCTGGAAGATGGCGAAGGTGACGATCGCCACGCCCTTGGGATCGACGGCGATGCGCGCCCGTGCATCGGGGCCCCAGTCGAGATCGAGCGGCTCGGGCGTCACCGCGACCGGCGCCGTGAAGGTCCGGCCGAGGTCGGAGGAGCGCACGACCACGACCCGGTTGCCCTCGGTCTGCACCAGCCACAGCGTGCCGTCGGGCCCGAAGGCCGGCGTGGCGGTGAAGGCCTCCGGCGCTTTGCCGGCCATTCCCGAGCCGGCGTGATTGTGCTGTGCCACGGCGGTGCCGGCGGGCAACAGGAGTCCCAGACAGAGAAGAAGGCGGCGCATGATGCTTCCTTTCTACACCTTTCAGAATCGCATCCGAAGGCCGGCGACGGCGGTGAGCGGCATGCCCAGCGCCGGGATGGACGAGGCGTTGACCGTCGGGCCCTCGAAGGTGGTCGTCGTGTAGCCCTGCGCCAGATACTGGACGTTGGTGAGGTTCTGCACGCTGGCGTAGACGTCGACGTACTTGACCGGCGAATAGGACGCGCCGATGTCGAGCAGGGTTGCGCCCGAGTTGAGCTGAGTATGGCCGGTGTCGTTCCAGTAGGACGGGAACGACTTCAGGTTGGCGCTGAGGACCAGTTCGGGAAGCGGCCGCCATTCGACATTGGCGTTGAACATCGTGACCGGCACCTGGCCGAGCTGGACTCCGGTCCGGATCAGCGCGGGATAGTTGGTGGAGGTCATGTAAGCGATGGTGTTGGTGAAGCTGGCGCCAAACCGCAGCTCCGGTGTCGCCTGCCATCCGCCGATGATCTCGAGGCCCTGGAACACGGCGCTGCCGGTATTCTGATATTGCCGCACCGTGGTGAAGCCGGCGCCGAGGCCGGCGGCGGAAATGAACGGCGCGGCGCAGGCCGGGTTGGTGTTGCACACCGTCACGAAGTCGATGAAGTTGTCGAGATTGTTGTTGAAGATCGTTCCCGACAGGGTGAACTCCCGCCACTTGAAGTCGAAGCCCACTTCCTCGCCGATGTTCGTCATCGGCTGCAGGTTCGGGTTGATGGCGGTATAGGCCGTGCCGGCCGCGAAGCTGCGATACATCTGGTTCATGCCCGGCGCGGAGAAGTTGCGGTAGGCCGCGGCGCGCAGGCTGAATTCGTCGAACAGGTAGTATTTCAGACCGATGCGCGGATCGAAGCTGCTGTAGTTCGAGTTCGCCACCGGGACGTTGGTGTTGGAGTTCACGGTGAGGACGCTGGCGTTCAGCGCCTGGTAGAAATCGCCGCGCAGGCCGACCGTCACCTCGAGGGGAACGCCAGTGAAGCGATAGGTGCCCTGGCCGAAGACGCCCTGGGTGCGGTGCTCGCCGTTGGCGATGAAGATGGTCGGCTTGGCCGTGGCGCTGGCGTAGAGGTTGTTGTTGTCGTTGATCGTGGTGCGGCGCATGTCGACGCCGATCTTGACGTCCTTGATCGGCCCGACGTCGCCCTGGAAGAAGACCGAGCCGCCCTGGTCGGTGTTGGGCGCTGATTCGATCTGGCTGACGAACTGGTTGGTCGCAGCGATGTTGTTCAGCGTGTAGGAGCCGCTCGCGACATTGGTGGTGCCGAACACACCGCCCCCGGCCCAGACATTGAAGTTGATCGAGGTCTTGTTCTCGAACTCGTAGGCGCCGCCCAGCTGGCCGCGGTAGTTGGACCAGTTGTTATGGGCCATGGCCCACACCAGCCCGTCCTCGTAGGTCTGGTTGAAGTGCGCCTTGGCGAACAGCTTCAGGTTCTCGCTGGGCGTCAGGAAGGCGGAGAAGGCGATGTTGTCGGCCTTGGACGCGGTCGGCACCAGGTTGGCGTTCTGGTACTGCGCCGGGGTGAGGTTGTAGCCCGAACTCTGGTTGTGGTTGTAGGCGAGCCCGACGTTGAGCTTGTCGTTGACCGCCAGGCTGCCGGCGATCTCGGCGGCGCCGGTGTTGTAGTTGCCGTAACTCACGTCGACCGCCGCGGCGGCCTTGCTCGGTTCGCGCGTCACGATATTGATGATGCCGCCCATCGCCATGTTGCCCCACAGGCTGGTGGCCCCGCCGCCGCGGATGACCTCGATCCGGTCGATGGTGTTCTTCGGAATGGCGCTCCAGTTGACGGTGCGGAAATAGGGATCGTTCATCGGCACGCCATCGACCATCACCAGCGTATTGATGGTCGTGCTGGTACCGAAGCCGCGGATGCTGACGGGCTGACCGGTCGGATGGAGCTGGCCGGAGGGGATGGTCTGCGTCCAAACGCCAGGAATGCGATTGACGATCTGGTCGACGCCGACCTCCGGCATCGCCTGGACCTGTGCTCGCGTCATCACGGTGGTGCTGACGTCGAGCTTCTCGAGATCTGAACCGCGGCCGGCGCTGACGATGATCGGTGGCAGGCTGATCGGCGCCGTGGTGGCCGGCGCGTCCGGCGGCGTCGCCTGCGGTGTTGGCGGCGGTGTTTCCTGTGCCTTGGCCAGAGCTGGAATCAGGGCAAGGCCCGCGAAAGCGGCGAAGGTCGCCGCACGAATCGACAGCATGAAAATCTCCCCACGAATGACGAATGAACGCGACGCGCACCGAGGCGCATCGCGGGTTCAGGTGTCAGACGCGGGAGGGTGGGGCTCTGGGCTGGCTCGGCCCGTCGCGGATGCCGACGGGCGAGAAGGCGTCGACCACGGCCACGAAGCGGATGGCGATCGTGACGGGCTCGACGAGGACGAAGGCGGTGGAGATCTCGCCCAGCACGGGCGCGTGCGCAAGGCCGAGGCAGCATTCGTGGCTCTTGCCAGCGGCCGGCGCGGAGCCTTGTGTGTCGTCCTGGCTCGCGGACGGCAGGCAGAAGGCGTCCCACATCTTTGCCGCGGCTTCCGGTCCGCCGTCGCGCATCAGGGCGGCGTGGGCGAGCGGCTGCAGGAAATTGAGGGTGATCGCAAACAGCGCCGCGGCCAGAGAGGCCACGCGCCAGCCCGAGTCGGAGCGTTTGCGGATCATGGCGGATATTAGGCCGCTGGCGAGAACGGCCACAAGCTAGCGCTTCACACAAAGTGTCGCACAAATGGCCTCAGGGAATGCCGTGCGCGACATGCCTGCCTCTTTCCGGCCCTGGACGGAGGAGCGGACGATAAGGGAGCCTCATCGTGTTTGTCTAACGAGCGGCCTCGCATCGCATTGGCGAAGTGGTTATCTTCGCCGCCGTTTTTGAAAAGATGGAGACTCTATTCATGGGTAGAACCGACATGCCGCGCGTCATTGCAGCGATGCTGGACAGCGGCGCTTGCTGGTTTTTGACGCGCCTCGTGCTGACCTTCGTCTTCTGGGGCGCCGGCATCGGCCATCTCGCCGACTTTGAGGCGAGCGTGGCCGAGCTGCGCACCCTCAGGATCGAGTCGGCACCGCTCATGAACGTGTTGCTCGTCATCACGCTACTTGTGGGATCGCTCATGATCCTGCTCGACCGCTGGCTCTGGCTGGGCGCCGGGATCCTGAGCGGGTTCCTCGTGGTTGCCATCGTGCTCGCCCACAATTTTTGGGCGATGGCGGAGCCCGCACGGACAATGAACTTCCGCGTCGCGACGGAACATGTCTCGCTGATCGGCGGCTTCATGGCGCTGACCGTGGCCGATCGCTGGCGCCGCGCGCGGCGCTAGGTCAGGCGCGGTCCACTAAGCGCGGAGAGCGGCGAGCCGCTTGTCGCCGCTCGACTTCGCGTAGAGATGCAGCAGCCACATCGCGCCGCCCTGGAAGCCGTGAAGCATGCGCCGGCCAGCCTGCAGGTCGGCGAGGAAATCGGTCAGGGGAACTTCGTGCGCCAGCAACAGCTCGCCTTCGTCGAGAACGGGCTCGGCCACCTTGCGCGCATCGAGCGCCAGGAAGCAGTGCACGCGATTGTTCAGGCGCGGCGCGTTGGCGAAGAAGCCGCCGAGCGGGTGCCAGTCGTCGCTGGCGAAGCCGGTCTCTTCCCGGAGCTCGCGCTGCATCGCCGCCAACGGCGCCTCGGCCTTTTCGTGGATGCCGCTCGGCAGCTCGATCACGGTCTGGCGCGCGCCGTGGCGATACTCCTCGGCCAGGACGATGCTGCCGTCGTGGGTGAGGGCGATGACGGTGACCCAATCGGGCTGTTCGATGACGTGAAAGGGCGTGAGCACGCGGCCATTCGGCAGGCGCACCGTGTCGGAGCGCAGCGCCAGCCAGCGGTCGCGGTAGTTATAGGTCGAGGACTTCCCAGGGCGCGATGGCCTTGCCGTCTTCCACCATGTCAGACGGCCGTCCAGCCGCCGTCGACCACAAGCTCGGCGCCGGTGACGTAGGACGATTCGTTCGAGGCGAGGAAAAGAATGGCGTAAGCCACCTCGTCGATCTCGCCGGCCCGGCCCATCGGCACACCTTTCAACGTCTTTTCCCGCATCACCGGGTCGGCGGTGCGGCCCGAGGTGCGCATCGGCGGCATCAGGCCGGGATGCACCGAATTGACGCGGATGCCGTGCTTGCCGTGCTGGGCGGCGCCCGCCTTGGTGATCAGGCGGACCGCGCCCTTGGAGGCGTTGTAGCCGACATGGATGTAGCCTTGGCCGACAATGCCGGAAATCGACGACAGGTTGACGATCGATCCGCCACCCGACTTCTTCATCGCGGCCGTGGCGTACTTCATGCCGAGGAAGACGCCGGTGGCGTTGATGCCCATCAGCCGGTTCCAGGCGGCGGTGTCGTACAGGTCGGTCTCCGCCGAGCCGCTGATGCCGGCGTTGTTTACCAGCACGTCGAGCTGGCCGTGGGCGCCCACGATTCCGTCGACGACTGCCTTCCATTGGGTCTCGTCGGTGACGTCGAGATGGACAAAGGTGGCGTGGCCGCCAGCCTTGTTGATGTCGGCGACCGTGGCCGCGCCTTCCTTGTCGAGGATGTCGGCCACCACCACGGCCTTGGCGCCTTCGCGGGCGAACAGCCGTGCCGTGGCGGCGCCCATGCCGCCCGCGGCGCCGGTGACCAGCGCGACCTTGTCCTTCATCCGCATGATTTTCTCCCTAGGCGAGCTTGAGGCCGACAATGCCGGCCACGATCAGGCCGATCGAGACGATGCGGATCACCGATGCCGAATCGCCGAAGGCCAGGATGCCGACGGTGAAGGCGCCGACGGCGCCGATGCCCGTCCAGACCGCGTAGGCGGTTCCCATCGGAATATATCGCTGTGCCCACATAAGCAGCGCGCCGCTCACCAGAATGGCGACGGCTGCGAACACAAGCCACAGGGGGCGGACGCCATCGTCGGTCCAGCCGAGTTTAAGGCCGACCGGCCAGCCGATCTCGCAGATTCCGGCCAACAAAAGGTATATCCAAGCCATGGTTTCTCTCCCCGATGCCGCCGAGCCGTCGTTGACGGCGGCGTCGCGGCCTGTTCTGATTGAGACTTGCATGCATCTTGCAGGATAGCGAGAGCGGCCTAGGGAAGCTTGAGAATCTCAGAGGTATCAGATGAACGAACATGACTTGCATGGCCTCATCGGCAAGGTGAAGGCTGGAAAAATGTCGCGACGCGGCTTCGTGCAGCGGATGATGGCAGTCGGTATTGCCGCACCCTTTGCCACCCAGCTGCTCGTCCATTCGGGTGTGGCCATGGCGCAGGCCAAGGACACTTACAAGCCAACCAAGGCTGGCGGCGGCGGTCCGCTGAAGGTCTTGTGGTGGCAGGGACCGACGCTTCTCAATCCGCATTTCGCGGTCGGCACCAAGGACCAGGATGGCTCGCGCCTGTTCTACGAGCCGCTGGCTGCCTGGGATGCCGAGGGCAACCTCAAGGCCAAGCTTGCGGCCGTGATTCCGACTCGCGAGAACGGCGGCCTCTCGGCCGACGGCAAGTCGGTGACGTGGAAGCTGAAGCAGAACGTGAAATGGCACGACGGCAAGCCGTTCACCGCCGACGACGCCATCTTCAACTGGGAATATGCCAAGGACCCGGCGACGGCTTCGGTCACGATCGGCTCCTACCAGGATGTCATGGTCGAGAAGGTCGACCAGTACACGATCGTCGTGAAATTCGCCAAGCCGACGCCGTTCTGGGCCGATGCCTATGTCGGCACGCGTGGCATGCTGATTCCGAAGCACCTGTTCGCCGAGTACATCGGCGCCAAGTCGCGCGACGCCCCGACCAACCTCAAGCCGGTCGGCACCGGCCCCTACATGTTCAAGGACTTCAAGCCGGGCGACATGGTGATGGGTGTCATCAACCCGAACTACCATCAGGCGAACCGGCCCTATTTCGATTCGATCGAGATGAAGGGCGGCGGCGATGCGGTGTCGGCGGCGCGTGCCGTGCTGCAGACCGGCGAGTTCGACTTCGCCTGGAACATGCAGGTCGAGGACGAGATCCTGTCGCGCCTGGAGAAGGGCGGCAAGGGCCGCGTCCAGGTCACGCCGGGCGGCAATATCGAGCATATGCAGCTCAATACCACCGATCCGTGGACCGAAGTCGACGGCGAGCGCTCGAGTATCAAGACCAAGCACCCGACGCTCAGCGATCCGGCGGTGCGCCAGGCAATCGCGCTGATCATCGACAACAAGTCGATCGAACAGCACATCTACGGCCGCACCGGCCCGGCGACGCGCGACTTCCTGAACAACCCGGAGCGCTACCGTTCGAAGGCCAACCCGATCGAGTTCAACGTCGACAAGGCCAGCGATCTGCTGGAGAAGGCGGGCTGGAAGAAGGGCTCGGACGGCATCCGCGCCAAGGACGGCAAGAAGCTGAAGTTCGTCTACCAGACCTCGATCAACCAGCCGCGCCAGAAGACCCAGGCGATCATCAAGCAGGCCGCCCAGAAGGCCGGCATCGACATGGAGCTGAAGTCGGTGACGGCGTCGGTCTTCTTCTCGTCCGACGTCGCCAACCCGGACACCTACACCAAGTTCTACTGCGACCTGCAGATGTATACGACGACCATGTCGCAGCCGGACCCGCAGGTGTTCATGAACCAGTTCACTTCGTGGGAAGTCTCCACCAAGGAGAACAAGTGGCAGGGTCGCAACATCACGCGGTGGCGGAACGAGGAGTACGACAAGATCTTCCGCGCCTCCGAGAACGAGCTCGATCCGGTCAAGCGCACCGCGCTGTTCATCAAGATGAACGACATGGCGGTACAGAACCAGGTCGTGCTGGGCGTCGTGATGCGTCCCACCGTGTCGGCGCTGGGCACCAAGCTCAATGCCCAGATCAGCGGCTGGGACAACAACACGTCCGATCTGTCCGACTGGTTCAAGGAAGCCTGATTTGTGCTCGGCCTCATCCCCGGCCGCAGGCCGGGGATGACCGCCTTCTTTCAATAGGCATCGATTGTCCCGTCAATACATCATACGCAAGATTCTGATCATGATTCCGAGCCTGCTCGGGATCAGCCTCGTGCTGTTCACGGTCCTGGCGATGGCGCCGGGCGATCCGTTCGAGGAACTGGCGACCAACCCGGCGGTGCCGCCCGAGGTACGCGCGGCATTGCGCGCCAAGTTCGGCCTCGATGATCCGGTGTGGACCCGCTACCTGCACTGGCTGGTTGCCATGATCCATGGCGACTGGGGTTTTTCGTTCGTCAGCCGCATGGATGTCGACAAGCTGATCCTGCAGCGCCTGCCGGTGACGCTGATCGTGATCGGCTCCTCGCAGATCATCGCCATGCTGGTGGCGTTGCCGGTCGGCGTGCTCGCCGCGACCCGGCCCTATTCGCTGTTCGACCAGGTCGCCAACACGCTGGCCTTCGTCGGTTTCTCGCTGCCGACCTTCTTCACCGGCCTGCTGTTCATCCTGGTGTTCTCGATCCAGCTCGATTGGCTGCCCTTCGTCTACCGCGCCAACATCGACGCCACGGGCTGGCAGTTCTACTGGGAGCATATCAAGCAGTCGATCATGCCGGTGATGGTGCTGGGCCTGTTCCAGGGCGCCTCGCTGGTGCGTTTCGTGCGTTCCTCGGTGCTCGACGTCATCAAGCTCGACTACGTCACCACGGCACGGTCCAAGGGCATCGGCGAACGCAAGGTGATCACCAAGCATGTGGTGCGCAACGCGCTGATCCCGGTGGTCACGCTGGTGGCGCTGCAATTGCCCATCGTGTTCGGCGGCGCCATCGTCACCGAGCAGATCTTCCGCGTTCCCGGCATCGGTTCGCTGCTGATCTCCTCGATGCTGTCCAACGACACGCCGGTCGTGATGGCCGTGACCTTCGTGATCGCCTGTCTCGTCGTCTTCTTCAACCTTTTGGCTGATATCATCTATGGCTGGCTCGACCCCCGCATCTCTTACCGCTGACACGCCGGCGGCAGCCGTCGTCGCGCCGCGCAAGAACCGGCCGACGTCGCCGTGGCAGGAGGCGTGGCGTCGTTTCCGGCGCCATCGGCTGGCGGCGGCGAGCGGCATCGTCCTGCTGTTGCTGATCGCGGTTGTCGCCCTGGGGCCGTTCATCTGGCCGGTGCCGATCAACGAGATCGACTTCGCCGCCAAGCTTCAGGGTCCGTCGTGGGCTCATCCGCTCGGCACCGACGATCTCGGCCAGGACCTTCTGGCGCGGCTGATCTATGGTGGGCGCATCTCGCTGGCCGTCGGTCTCGCCGCCATGGTCGTGGCGGTCGTGGTCGGCGTCCTGGTGGGCGCACTGGCCGGCATGTCGGCCGGCTGGGTCGACGCTGCCCTGATGTGGGTCACTGACCTTTTCCTGGCGCTGCCGCTGCTGCCGCTGCTGCTGCTGCTGATGTATCTGTTCCGCGATCACTTCAAGCGGCTGTTCGGGGTGGAAGGCGGCGCGTTCATCCTGATCGTCGTCGTGATCGGCGGCTTGCGCTGGATGCAGGTCGCCCGCCTGGTGCGGGCACAGTTTCTCAGCCTGCGCGAAAAGGAATTCGTCGAGGCGGCCCGGGCGCTGGGCGCCTCCAAAGTGCGCCTGGTCGTCGGGCACATTCTGCCCAATGCGCTGGGGCCGGTGATCGTGGCCGGTACGATCGACGTCGCTGCCGCCATCATCGCCGAATCGACGCTGTCCTTCCTCGGCCTGGGCTTTCCCTCCGACATTCCGACCTGGGGCAGCGTGCTGCGCGACGCCAAGGACTACCTCGATATCGCGCCGCATTGGGCGCTGTTCCCGGGGGCGGCGATTTTCCTCGCCGTGATCACCATCAACTTCATGGGCGACGGTTTGCGCGATGCGCTCGACCCGCGCCGCGTCCTGTAGAGCGAGTGTAGAGTGGCTGAACCTCTGCTGGATATCCGTGGGCTGAAAACCTGGTTCAAGACTGACGACGGCATGGTCCGTGCCGTCGACGGCGTCAGCCTCAGCATCGATCGCGGCGAGACCTTGGGCGTGGTGGGTGAGTCGGGCTGCGGCAAGACCGTGACGGCGCGCTCGGTGCTGAAGCTGATCGACATGCCGCCGGGCCGCTTCGAGGCCGGTCAGATCCTGTGGCAGGGCCGCGATCTCATCCCACTCGACGAGACGGAGATGAACAAGATTCGCGCCCGCGAGATCGCCATCATCTTCCAGGAGCCGATGACCTCGCTCAACCCGGTCTACACCGTGGGCGACCAGATCGCCGAGGTAATAGAGCTGCACCAGAAGCTCTCGCGCAAGCAGGCCATGGTCGGCGCCGCCGACATGCTGAAGCTGGTCAACATCCCCAACCCCGAGCGCCGGGTGCACGACTATCCGCACCAGTTCTCCGGCGGCATGCGCCAGCGCGTGATGATCGCCATGGCGCTTTCCTGCCAGCCCAAGCTCCTGATCGCCGACGAGCCGACCACGGCCCTCGACGTCACCATCCAGGCGCAGATCCTGGAGCTGATGCAGGAGATGAAGGAACGCTTCGGCATGGCGATCATGCTGATCACCCATGCCATGGGCGTGGTTGCCGAGACGACGCAGCGGGTGGTGGTGATGTACGCCGGCAAGGTCGTCGAGGAGGCGCCGGTCGGCGCGTTGTTCGGCGATCCGCGCCATCCCTACACGCAAGGGCTTATCCGCTCGATCCCGCGCGTCGACCGCAGTGCTGGACGCCAGGCCCGGCTCGAATCGATACCCGGCACGGTGCCGAGCCTGCTCGACCCGCCGCCGGGCTGCCGCTTCGCCGCCCGCTGCCGCTACGTCATGCCGGCTTGCACGCAGGCGATACCGCCGCTCAAGGAAGTGGCGCCCGGTCATAAGGTGGCGTGCATCCTATGAGCAATACCGACGCGCTGCTGTCCGTCCGCGACCTTCGCAAGCACTTCGCCGTGAAGGGCGGCGTGCTGTCGCGCGTGATCGACAAAGTGCATGCCGTCGACGGCGTCAGCTTCGACATTGGCGCCGGCGAGACGCTGGGCCTGGTGGGCGAATCGGGCTGCGGCAAGTCGACCACGGGGCGCTGCATCCTGCGCCTGATCGAACCCAGCTCGGGCGAGATATGGTTCGACGGCGCCGACGTCACGAAGATGGACGCCACGGCGCTGCGCTCGCTCCGCCGCGACATGCAGATCATCTTCCAGGACCCCTACGCCTCTCTCAACCCCCGGCTGACCGTGGGCGCGATCGTGGGCGAGGCGCTGACCATCCACAATCTCGCCAAGTCGCGGCGCGCACACGAAGAGCGGGTGGTTCAGCTGCTTGAGACGGTCGGCTTGCAGGCCGACCACATGCGCCGCTTCCCGCACGAATTCTCCGGCGGCCAGCGCCAGCGGATCGGCATCGCCCGCGCGCTTGCCGTCGAGCCCAAGCTTATCGTCTGCGACGAGCCGGTGTCGGCGCTCGATGTCTCGATCCAGGCGCAGGTGATCAATCTTCTCGAAGACCTGCAGGAACAGTTCGGCCTCACCTACCTGTTCATCGCCCACGACCTCAGCGTGGTCGAGCACATCTCGACGCGCATCGCCGTGATGTATCTCGGCCGCGTGGTCGAGATCGCGCCGGCGCGCGACCTCTACGACACGCCGCTGCATCCCTATTCCGAGGCGCTCCTGTCGGCGGTGCCGATTCCCGACCCGACGGTGAAGCGCCAGCGCATCATGCTGCAGGGCGACGTGCCCAACCCGATCAACCCGCCGTCGGGCTGCCACTTCCACACCCGTTGCCCGATCGCCAAGCCCGACTGCGCGACGCGCGTGCCCGAGCTGCGCGAGAGCCGGCCGGGGCACTGGGTTTCCTGCCACTACAGAGGGTAGGGGCTACTCGAAGCCGCATTCCTTGGCTGTCGTGCTGATCGCCAGCCGGCGGCCGCCATCGCGGAAGCAGCCGGCGGACCAGGTTCCCGAGAACTGGGCGTCGGCGGCATCAGTATAGATGCCCTGGCCGTCCGGTTTGCTGTCCAGCCACTCGCCTTCGTAGCGCGCACCGTCCGCCCATACCATCGTACCGCGCCCGGTTCGCAGGCCCTCGAACCAGTCACCCTCGTAGCGATCGCCGTTGGCGAAGCTGTAGACGCCCTGGCCGTGCCGCCAGCCGTCGCGCCATTGGCCCTCGTAGCGGTCGGCGATCACGGTGCTGGTGGCGATGCCGCGGCCGTTCTCCCACCCGTCGCGCATTTCGCCGTCGTAGCGGTCGGTCGGCCTGTCGTCATCGAACCATTGCAGGATGCCGGTCCCCTCGGCGATCCCGTTGGAACAGGTGCCCGACCAGATGACCGATTCGCGCGGCTGCGGCGCCGGATTGCGGATCCGGCACCCGTTGTTGACATCCTCGATCCAGCTGTCGAGCGACGGTGCCTGGGCTGATGCGGGGGCGGATGCCGACAGGGCGGTCGCGATCAGCAGGCACGCCGTTGCGATACGAGAGATCATCGGGCCTTTTGGTCAGGTTGGTTGGTGCCCGCTGCTGGACTCGAACCAGCACGGCCTCGCGGCCTTCGGATTTTAAGTCCGATATGTCTACCAGTTCCATCAAGCGGGCGCGCCGGGCGTGACCTTAAGGGCGTGTCGCGGCGAAGGGAAGGAGGACGGCCAAGGTCCGCGGGCCAAGGCGTGACTAGTGCCGGAACGACGCGATCATGCCGGCCTCGACCCAGGTGCGGAGCAGGCCGGCCGCACGGGCGGGGGCCCGATCGTCGCTGCTGAAGGGCGCCACGGCCTCGCAAAGGTCGGGGAACGTGCGCCCCGCGACCAGGGCGTCGAGCATCGCCGCCTCGTCGGTCTCGAGCGAGCGGAAGTTGGAGATGCGCTCGGGCCGCCAGATCATCCAGGTCACGGGCTCGGCAGCGCGCGCGACCTCGAGGTTGCCGGGCTCGACCTCGTCGCGGCGCTGCCAGGCCTGTGCCACCTCGTATTCGAAAGTGAGACGGCGAAGCGAGGGGAGCGCGGCGAAGGAAAGCATCTCCCAGGCCTCGGGCGGCAAGGCCATCAGCGCATCGGCGGCGATTGGAGTCACATCGGGTGAGTCGAAAGCCTCGCTCAAGGCCCATTCGAAGCGCACCATCTCCACAGCGGCCGGCGCGCCGCTGTAGGGCGCGGTGCCGGCCATGAAATCCGCCAATCCCTTGCCGAACCAGCGCACCGAGGGGTGGTGCGAAGGGTGGGCCGCGATATAGGCGCGCGCGACGTGATCGAAATCGGCGGGACCGGCCATCGCCATCAGGCCGGGATAGTCGGTCGTCAGCACCTCAACCAGGCGCAGCGCATAGCCGTCGCGATAGACGTCGAGCAGGGTGACGCGGTCGGCCTTCTTCGTGTCACGCACAGCGGCCTGGAAGGCGTCGCTGTCGCGGAACAGGTAATCCTGGAAAGCGCGCTGCAGGTCGCCCAGGGAACCAACATTCGAACCAACATTCGAACCGGCATTCGTCCCGCTCATGCTGCGGCCTCACGGTCCACGCCGGCGGCAATGCCGCGTGCGACATCGAGTTCGGCCAGCAATTCCTCGTAGGGCGGAATATCGGCGTCGCGCTCGATCATGGTCGGCACGCCGGGAAAGAGCCGCACCGCCTCGGCGTAGAGTGTCCAGACGTCGGGCACGATCGGATGATCGTGGGTGTCGATGATGTGGCTGCCTTTATGGGTATGGCCGGCAAGGTGGAATTGCCGCACGCGTTCGCGCGGCATGGCGCGCAGGAAGGCGAGCGCATCGAACTCGTGGTTGAAGGCACTGACGTAGACATTGTTGACGTCGAGCAGGATGTCGCAATCGGCGCGCCGGCTGAGCTCGGCGATGAACTCCCATTCGCTGAGCTCGGAGGCGGCGTAGGTGACGTAGCTCGATACATTCTCGAGCACGAGACGGCGGCCGAGCCGATCCTGCACGCGCTTCACCCGCTCGGCGACGTGATCCAGCGCCTCCTCGGTGTAGGGCAGCGGCAGCAGGTCGTGCATGTTGAGGCCACGCAGGCCGGTGAAGCAGAGATGGTCGGAGATCCACATCGGCTGGACGCGATCGGCCAGCGTCTTCAGCTCGTCGAGATAGCGCTCATCCAGGGGATCGATCGAGCCGATGGAGAGCGACACGCCGTGCAGGGCCATCGGATAGTCGCGGCGGATGCGGTCGAGCCAGTGCATTGGCCCGCCGCCCGGCACCATATAGTTCTCCGATAGCGCCTCGAACCAGCTCACCCGGCCGGGGCTGGCGGCGATCTCCTCATAGTGCTCGGGACGGAGCCCCAGCCCGAAGTCGACGGTGGCGGCGGACATACAGTTGATATTACTCCTCAAAAGGGATGGTCGTCCGCGGTATTCCAGAACGCCCGCATCGCTGTGTGCCCCGGTCTACTTGGGTTTGAGGACCGTGCACTCGAACGAGTTGCCGGTTTTGACGACGCCTCGGCCCTTGCAGGCATTGGCGCCAACGCATGGGACGTCGGCAAAAGCCACCGGGGCGAAGGCGCCGACGACGAACACGCCGCCGACGAACACGGTGGCGGCGGTCGCGAATACGGTACGCTGCGAGTGGCTGAAAAAGTCGGGGCGCCGAGGTTTCCCGCGGCGCCCCGGGGTCGTCGGGGGATCGACGAGATCAGATGAGCTTGCCACCCTTGGAGGTGCAGCTGACGGCGTCTGTGGTCTCGGTCCAGCCCTGGCCCTTGCAGGCATTCATGCCCTTGCAGGCCGACGAGGCGGTCTTGCAGGCGCTGGTGCCTTTGCAGGAGTTGGCGCCGCTGCACTTCACGCCGTCGGCGTGGGCCGCGGAAGCGAAGGTGCCGGCAGCGAAGATCGCGGCGGCCGTGGCGATGAGGGTCTTCCTGGTCATGTGTCACTCCCTTGATGAAATCATGCGCGGAAGGCGCGGGGGCGTCTCCACACCACAACCATGACTCCCGATGGGGCCAACGGGAAGTCAGGCCTTGGCGATGCCACGTGATCGCACGTTCACTTGGCCGTGAAGCGCGCCGGCGAGAGTGCCGCTTCGGCAACGCCGAGGCTGGCGATATCGGCGGGCAGTCCCTTGCCCAGCGCCAGGCTCGTGGCCAGCCGTCCGGCGGCCGCGGCGGTCTGGATGCCGTAGCCGCCCTGGCCCGCCAGCCAGAAGAAGCCCTCGACCTTCGGGTCGTAGCCGGCCACCAGGCTTTTGTCGGCGACGAAGCTCCGGAGGCCCGCCCACTTGTTCTTGATGCGCCGGATGGTGAGCGTGCTTGCCGTCTCGATGCGGTCGACGGCGGTGGCGACATCGATCTCCTCGGGCTGGGCATCGCACGGCGGCGAGGGGGTCTCGTCGGCGAGCGAGCCCAGGAACTGCCCGACCTCGGGTTTGAAGTAGAAGCTCTCGTCGAAGTCGATGACCATCGGCAGGTGCGTGAGGTCGAGGCCCCTCTGAACAAGATCGGGGGGCGAATCGAAGGTGAAGGCGGTGCGCCGTTTCGGCACCAGCCCGATCGGCGCGCAGCCGGCCAATGCGCCCAGCACGTCGGCCCAGGCGCCCGAGGCATTGACGATGTTGGCAGCCCTCACGCTCTCGCCGTCGCGCAGGTGGATCGTCCAGCCCCCGTCCTTGCGATCCAGCGCCGTGACTTCGGCGTTGAGTCGCAGCACGCCGCCGGCGGCGCGCGCGCCTTTCAGGAAGCCGGCATGAATGGCGGCCACGTCCATGTCGTCGGCTTCGGGCTCGTAGACCGCGCCGCCGCCTGCGGCTTCGGGCTTCAGAAGCGGCTGCAGGTGCAGTACTTCGGCCGGGTCGAGCCAGCGTACGCTGGGCACCAATTGGGCGTATTCGGCCGCGGCCGCCTTGATCTCGGCTTCCTGCTCGGCGCGGCCGGCGACGATCGCCCCGCGCGGCGTCAGCAGCGGATTGTCGGTGAAGCCGGCCGGCGGCGCGCGGTAGAACCGGCCGGAGGCCACGGTGATGGCCCGGATCAAGGCATTGCCGTAGGTCTCCGAATGCAGCGCCGCCGACCTGCCGGTGGTGTGGTAGGCGGGCACGTGCTCGCGCTCGAGGACGACCACCCGGCCCCCTGATGCGAGTTGGGGCGCGAGGTGGTAGGCGGCGGAAACTCCGGCAATGCCGGCGCCGATGATGGCGAAATCGAAATCCTGCATGGGCGGCACATTGCAAGGTCGATGCCACGCCTGCAATAGTCG
>JAQSDW010000080.1 GCA_029946105.1 Reyranella sp.
GCGCCACTGGAGTGGCGCGCTCCCAGCGGATGACACCATGATCGTCGGAACCGCGGGCCACATCGACCACGGCAAGACCGCGCTGGTGAAGGCGTTGACCGGCGTCGACGCCGATCGCCTGAAGGAGGAGAAGGCGCGCGGCATCACCATCGATCTCGGCTATGCCTACAGCGACCTCGGGGACGGCCGGCAGCTCGGCTTCGTCGACGTGCCCGGCCACGAGCGCTTCGTGCACAACATGCTGGCCGGCGCCACCGGCATCGATGCGGCGCTTCTCGTCGTCTCGGCGGCGGAGGGCATCAAGCCACAGACCGTCGAGCATCTTCAGATCGTCGACCTGCTCGGGCTCGACCGCGGCATCGTCGCCCTCACCAAGGCCGACCTCGTCGACGATGATCAGCTTCTGGAGCGCATGGCGGAGGTCGAGACCCTGCTCGCCTCGACGTCATTGGCGGGGGCGGAAATCGTGCCAGTCTCTGCACTGACAGGGCAGGGCGTGGATGAGCTGAAAGCCAAGCTGCTGGCGCTGGGCGAGAGCGGCAAGGGCTCCACCGGCTTTGCCAGACTGGCTGTCGACCGCTGCTTCGTGCTGTCGGGCACGGGCGTGGTCGTGACGGGAACCATCCATGCCGGCGAGATCAAGGTCGACGACCGGCTGGTGCTGACGCCCTCGGGACTGGAAGCGCGCGTGCGTTCGCTGCACGCCCAGAACCGCCCCGCCGAGATCGGGCGTGCGGGCGAGCGTTGTGCGCTGAACCTCACCGGATCGCGTCTCTCCAAGGATTCCGTGCGGCGCGGCGACTGGGTGGTGAGCCCGGAGCTGCATGCGCCGACCGACCGCGCCGACGTGCGCCTGAAGCTGCTCGCCTCGGAAGGCCAGCCCCTCAAGCATTGGTCGCCCGTCCACGTCCATCTGGGCGCCGCCCATGTCATGGGGCGGGTGGCACTCATCGAGGACGACAAACTGGCGCCCGGCGCGTCGGGCCTGGCGCAACTGGTGCTCGACGAAAAAGTGGGCGCGCTCGCGGGCGACCGCATCATCCTGCGCGATCCCTCGGCGACGCGTACCCTCGCCGGCGCCACGGTGATCGATCCTTTCGGCCCGCCACGCAACCGGCGTTCCGAGCGCCGGCGGGCCGAACTCGCGGCCCTGGGCAGCGCCGATGCGGAAGTGCTGCCGAAGCTGTTGCGGCTGGAGTCGGGCTTCGTCGAGAGGACGCGCTTCGGCCAGTCGCGCAATCTGCGGCCGGCCGAGGTCGAGAGCCTGTTGCGCGCGGCGGGCGGCGAAAGCCTGGAGGGCTTCGGCTTTCTTGCCGATACGCTCGCGGCTGCCCGGCTGGATATCGTCGGCACGCTGAAGGCTTTCCATGAGGCCAAGCCCGACGTGCCCGGCCTCCAGCCGGAACGGCTGCGGGTGACGATGACCAAGCGATGGCCGATCGCGGTCTTTCGCGTCCTGCTCGATCGGGAAGTGCGCGCCAAGAAGGTGACCGTGGACGGTCCGTTCCTGCGCATACCCGGGCACTCGCTCACGCTCGGGCCGCGCGACGAGGCGCTGTGGAACAAGGTTGCGGCGGAACTCCGGCGCGAGCGCTTCAAGCCACCCCGCGTGCGCGACTTTGCCCAGGCCTACAGCGTGCCGGAGCCTGACATGCGGAGGCTCCTGCAGCGGCTGGCCCGGATCGGCCGGGTCGTCGAGGTGACCCCGGATCAATATTTCCTGCGGCCGGTGGTGGCGGAGATGATCGGCATCGCCAACGCCTTCGGCCGCGACTTCACCGCCGCCGAGTTCCGCGACAAGCTCGACAACGGCCGCAAGGTCGCGATCCTGATCCTGGAGTTCTTCGACCGTCACGGCATCACGATCCGCCGGGGTGACCTGCGCCGGGCGGTGCCCCAGAAGCTCGAACAGTACGGCTCACCCTCCGCGGCTTGAGGGCGCGTGCAGCGCAGGTGACAGCGTGCCGGTTCTGGGGAATGATCGAAAATGGAGGGGAAGCGCTCCCGGTGGGGCGGCTGGCCTTCAAAGCCAGAGAGGGCCGCCAGACGGTTCTTAGTGGGTTCGACTCCCACTCTCTTCCGCCAACTCCCATCCGATAGCATCCGCAGAAGCCCGATATAGTCAGAAATATCGGGCTTTTTCATGCCTGATTTGTCCGAAGTGATAGTAGGCCATCCACTGGAAGATACCCCCTTTTGGCGCGGCTTCCGAAACGGCGCTGACGACCGGGCTTCCCTTGCAGGCGAGATTTGGGCACGGTCCACCGCTCGGGGAGCGATGGGGGCTCAAGGCGACCAAATGGCGAAAGCCGGCAAAGATAGAAGCATTGTTCGCACGCTGATGAATGGGCAGAGGTTACTGGGATGACGACGTTCAACGGAACTCTAAACAACGATATTGCGGATGACGCGAATAGCATATTCTCGGGTTTTACCGGCGGAACGTTGGCCGACGTCCACGACAGCACTGGCGATCTGTTCAACAGTGGTGCGGGCAACGACGTTGTCTTTGCTGGACCCGGCAATGACACGATCAACGGAGACGGGGGCAACGACGCCCTGAGCGGCGCCGACGGTAACGACGCCCTCAGTGGGGGTGACGGCGACGATAGTCTGGACGGTGGGGCGGGTGCCGACAGCCTGTCGGGGGGAAACGGCAACGACAGCCTCTATGGTGACGGCAACGACGTGCTCTTTGACGGCGGAGCGGACACAGACTCGCTGACGGCGGCAGGAGATATTTCCGGTACGACTGTGACGGGCGTCGAGACGCTGCGAGCCTCGAGCGGCGTGAATCTCACGGCGGCACAACTCAACGCCTTTTCGACCGTTACGGCGAGTCTTGGATATGCCCAGATGATCCTTGGCCTGACGACGGCCGGGAGCGTGGGCGCGAATATTGATTCCTTGTTCACCGGCACGTTCACGGGATCCTCCGGCGCCGATACCATCAACGTCTCGCAGTCGGTGGCCGCCTGGACGATCAGCGCCGGTGACAATATCGGCGGCAACACGCTCACCTCGGGATCGGGCAACGACACGCTCAACAGCGGCGAGGGTGCCGACACGCTGAACGGTGGCGGCGGCAACGATACGCTCAACGGGAACGGCGGCAATGACACGCTCGACGGTGGCGCCGGCAATGATGGCTTGGCAGGTGATGACGGTAACGACGCCCTCAGTGGGGGTGACGGCGACGATAGTCTGGACGGTGGGGCGGGTGCCGACAGCCTGTCGGGGGGAAACGGCAACGACAGCCTCTATGGTGACGGCAACGACGTGCTCTTTGACGGCGGAGCGGACACAGACTCGCTGACGGCGGCAGGAGATATTTCCGGTACGACTGTGACGGGCGTCGAGACGCTGCGAGCCTCGAGCGGCGTGAATCTCACGGCGGCACAACTCAACGCCTTTTCGACCGTTACGGCGAGTCTTGGATATGCCCAGATGATCCTTGGCCTGACGACGGCCGGGAGCGTGGGCGCGAATATTGATTCCTTGTTCACCGGCACGTTCACGGGATCCTCCGGCGCCGATACCATCAACGTCTCGCAGTCGGTGGCCGCCTGGACGATCAGCGCCGGTGACAATATCGGCGGCAACACGCTCACCTCGGGATCGGGCAACGACACGCTCAACAGCGGCGAGGGTGCCGACACGCTGAACGGCGGCGGCGGCAACGATACACTCAACGGGAACGGCGGCAACGACACGCTCGACGGCGGCGCCGGCAATGACACCCTGAACGGTGGAGCCGGCATCAACCATCTGAAGGGCGGTGCCGGGGGAGACGTCCTCAACGGCACCGGGGGATTGTCCTTTGCCAACTACACGACGGCCGGGTCAGGCGTAACTGCCAACCTGACGAATGCGGCGTCGAACACCGGCGATGCTGCGGGCGACAGCTACACTTCGATCTACGGCATCATCGGCTCGGCATTCGGTGACACGCTGACCATCGGCAACGGTGGCGGGTCGATCTGGGCGGGCGGCGGCAACGACACGCTGACCGGCGGGACCGGCAACGACGACCTGCATGGCCAGGGCGGCGTCAATCACCTGATCGGCGGCGCCGGGGCGGACGCACTCGACGGCACCCAGGGATTGTCCTTTGCCAATTACTCGACGGCCGGGTCGGGCGTGATTGCCAATCTGACGAATGCCGCGTCGAACACCGGCGATGCTGCGGGCGACAGCTACACTTCGATCTACGGCATCA
>JAQSDW010000081.1:0-1980 GCA_029946105.1 Reyranella sp.
CTAGGCACACAATCTTGGCCGTTCGGCTGGGACGATCGTCAGGTCGACCCGGATGCCATCGTTGTCGCTGCGCACGACAATGAACTCTACCGGTTGATCGGCATCGAGATTGAGCTCCTGGTGAGGCACGTACGGCGTGAAGTAGGCGAAGTCGCCAGGGCCGATTTCGGCGGCAAATTCGAGCCTGTCTCCCCAGCGGATCTGGCTGCGGCCCTTGACGACCCAGACAGCCACCTCGTGCCGTCCATGGTGGTGCGGTCCGGTATTGCCGCCGGCGGCCAGACGGACTAGGCCGATCCACGTCTTCCTGCCGCCCGACCCGGAGAAGTCGAAGGCCGTCGCGCGGCCCCCGACTGCCAAGCCGGCAATCGCCTCACACCGCACGATTTTCACGCTTTCGTCGTTCCATGGCGTCGTGGCCATCCGGACCTCCGAGTTGTCCTGGTGGCGTTTGTACGCTATAGAGGATGTATGTCTACTAAAGTGTATGGCCTCGGCGATCAGGTGGCGCAGGCGGTTCGTCGCCGCCGCGAGCAGTTGGGCCTTACTCTTCGGGAGCTGGCGACCAAGAGCGGTGTATCGGCGTCGATGATTTCCGACCTGGAACGGGGAGCCAAATCGCCGACACTTGCGACATTGGCGGCCGTGGCGATGGCGCTGGATACTTCGCTGGTGACGATGCTGGAAGGTGCAGCGGCGGCACGTCCGCGTCTTCGTGTGCTGCGTGCGTCAGACGCTCGACCGACCATCGAGCGCCGCTCGCGGGTCCGACGACAAGACCTTGTCTCGATGCCGATGGCCGGTCGGGCCACGTTCGTGCGCTATGTGGTGCCTGCCGGCAAGTCGGCCGGTCCGTTTGCCGCCCATCCGGCCGGGACATTGGAGCATGTGCATCTCGAGGCCGGCCGCATCGAGTTTGTCCTTGGCTCCAAGTCAGTCACGCTCACGGCTGGCGACAGTTGCTCGTGCTTTGCCGATGCATCGCACACGTTCGACAACAGCAACGGCAAGTTCGAAGCGCGCTTCTATGTCGTGGCGGAATCCCCCCTAGCGCGCGCGAAACTTCAATCCATCAAATGAAGAGGGCCCCCCTTGCGGGAGGCCCTTGTCGATTTCTACGTCGTAGCGGCGTTACTGCACGACCTCGAACAGGCCGGCGGCGCCCATGCCGCCACCGATGCACATGGTGACGACCACGTTCTTGGCCTTGCGGCGACGGCCTTCGATCAGGGCGTGGCCGGTGCAGCGCGCGCCGGTCATGCCGAACGGATGGCCGATCGAGATCGAGCCGCCGTTGACGTTGAGCTTCTCGTTGGGGATGCCGAGCTTGTCGCGACAGTAGAGCACCTGGACCGCGAAGGCCTCGTTCAGCTCCCAGAGGTCGATGTCGTCCATCTTGAGGCCGAAGCGCTTGAGCAGTTTCGGAATGGCATAGACCGGACCGATGCCCATCTCGTCGGGCTCGCAGCCGGCCACCACCAGGCCCTTGTAGATGCCAAGCGGCTTCAGGCCGCGCTTGGCGGCCTCGGCGTCGCTCATGATCACCGCGGCCGAGGCGCCGTCGGAGAGCTGGCTCGCGTTGCCGGCCGTGATCCACTTGTCGGGACCCATCACCGGCTGCAGCTTGGCGAGGCCCTCGATGTTGGTGTCGGGACGGTTGCCCTCGTCCTTGGTGAGCGTCACCGTCTTCTTGCTGGTCTCGTTGGTGTTCTTGTCGGTGACCAGCATCGTGGTTTCCATCGGCACGATCTCGTCGTCGAACTTGCCGGCCTGCTGGCCCGCCGCGGTGCGGAGCTGGCTCTGCAGCGAGTACTCGTCCTGCGCCTCGCGGCTGATCTTGTAGCGCGCGGCCACCGTGTCGGCCGTGGTGATCATGGCGTGATAGATGCCCGGCACGTGCTCCTGCACCCACGGGTTGACGAGGCGGTTCTTGTTGCCGCCCGGCGGGCCCTGGACCAGCGAGACCGACTCGAGGCCGCC
>JAQSDW010000081.1:2080-4191 GCA_029946105.1 Reyranella sp.
GCGCCGCGGAAAGCCCTTCCGATCGGGGTGCGGGCGGTGGAGACGATGACGGCATCAGCCATTGGATTTTCCTTCCCTCAAACTCGAATTGATCAAACGGTAGAGAACTTCTTGCCTTCCTGCACCAGCTTCTTCAGCAGCGGCGCAGGCTCCCAGAACGGGTCGCCGGAGGCGTCGCGGTACTTCAGAAGCGCGTCGTGGATGGTTTTTAGGCCTACCACATTATCGGCCCACCACATCGGGCCGCCGCGATAGACCGGCCAGCCGTAGCCGTTGACCCAGATCACGTCGATGTCGAGCGCGCGCTGCGCCATGCCTTCTTCCAGGATCTTGGCGCCCTCGTTCACCATCGGATAGAGCGCACGCTCCAGGATCTCCTGGTCGGAGATGGCACGCCGCGTGATGCCGAGTTTCTTCGACGTCTCTTCGATGATCTTCTCGACCTCGGGATCGGGGATCGGCGTGCGGTCGGGCAGGTTGTACTTGTAGTAACCGGCGCCGGTCTTCTGGCCGAATCGGCCGAGCTCGCAGATCGCGTCGGCGACATAGCCGGTGTAGCGCACGTTGCGCTTTTCCTTGTCCTTCTTGCCCTGACGGATGCGCCAGCCGACGTCGTTGCCGGCGAGGTCGCTCATGGCGAACGGGCCCATCGGGAAGCCGTAATCGTAGACCACCTTGTCGATCTGCTGGGGAAGGGCGCCTTCCTCCATCATGTAGGACGACTGGATGCCCCTCATTCTCAGCATCCTGTTCCCGACGAAGCCTTCGCAGACGCCGACCAGGACGGGGATCTTCCCGATCTTCTTGGAGAACGACATGACGGTGGCAATGACGTCCTTTTCGGTCGCCTTGCCGCGCACGTTCTCCAGCAGCTTCATGACGTTGGCCGGCGAGAAGAAGTGCATGCCGATCACGTCGCCGGGCCGCTTGGTGTAGGTGGCGATCTGGTTGACGTCGAGGCCGGAGGTGTTGGTGGCCAGGATGGCGCCGGGCTTGGTCACCTCGTCGAGCTTCTTGAAGACCGCTTCCTTCACTTCCATGGTCTCGAACACCGCCTCGATCACGAGGTCGACGTCCTTGAGGTCGTTGTAGTCGAGGGTCGGCGTGATCAGCGCCATGCGCGCGGTCACGTCTTCGGCCTTCATGCCGCCGCGCTTGGCGGTGTTCTCGTAGTTGGTGCGGATCGTCTTCAGGCCGCGATCGAGCGCTTCCTTCGAGGTCTCCAGCATGGTGACCGGCACGCCCGCATTGGCGAAGTTCATGGCGATACCGCCGCCCATGGTGCCGGCGCCGATGATGCCGCCTGTTTTGATCGTGCGCTGCGGCGTGTCGGACGGCACGTCGAGCACCTTGGCCGCCTCGCGCTCGGCGAAGAAGTAATAGCGCTGCGCCGCCGATTCAGACGAGGTCAGCAGCTCGACGAACAGCTCGCGCTCGCGCTTCATGCCCTCGTCGAACGGCAGTTCGACGGCAGCCTGCACGCACTTGATGATGTTCCACGGCGCCTTGAAGCCGCGGGCGCGCCGCGCGATCGCCTTCTCGGTCTCCTTGAACAGGTCGGGCGACTCGAGCGTCGCCGTGAGGTCGCGGATGCGGCGCAGCGGCGCCTTCTGCGCCAGCAACATCTCGGCGTGCGCAATGGCGCCCTTCAGCAGGTCGCCCTCGACGATGGCATCGACGATGCCCTTGGTCTTGGCTTCGGGCGCCGGGATATGGCGGCCCGAGAGGATGGCGTCGAGCGCGTACTTGGCGCCGGTCAGGCGCGGCAGGCGCTGGGTGCCGCCGGCACCCGGCAGCAGGCCGAGATGGACTTCCGGCAGGCCGAGACGGGTGGTCGGCAGCGACACGCGGTAGTGCGCGCCCAGCGCAGTTTCGAGGCCGCCGCCCAACGGCGTGCCGTGCAACGCCGCCACGATAAGCTTGGGCGAATTCTCCATGGTGGCGATGACGTCGTTCAGGTTGGCGCCCGAGGGCGGCTTGCCGAACTCGCGGATGTCGGCGCCGGCAATGAAGGTCCGGCCGCCGCCGATCAGCACGATGGCGTCGACATTGGGATCCTTGGCGAAGGCCTCGACGCCGTTCTTGATGCCGTCGCGCACGGCGGCCGCCAG
>JAQSDW010000082.1 GCA_029946105.1 Reyranella sp.
GCCGGCCGGGAAGGTGAAGTTGGTCGGGTCGTAGAACGCGCCCTCCTTCAATCCGGGCTCCATGCCGTCGGGCAGATTATGCGCGGTGTAGGCGGCGAGCGCGACCATCGGCAGCGCGATCGACTTGTCGGTGCCGGTGACCTTGAACTCGCCGTTCTCGATGACGATGTCGTTTTCGGAAGCCTCCAGGGCGTGGGCCGCGATCTTCTTGGCCTTGGCCTCGACCTTCTCCATCGCCTTCAGAATGGCGGTGAGACCGACGGCGGCCGAGCGCGAACCATAGGTGCCCATGCCGAACTGCACCTTGTCCGTATCGCCATGGACGATCTGCACCTGGCTGATGGGAACGCCGAGGCGTTCGGCAACCAGCTGGCAGAAGGTGGTCTCGTGGCCCTGGCCGTGGCTGTGCGATCCCGTCAGGATCTCGATGGTGCCGACCGGGTTGACGCGCACTTCGGCCGATTCCCAGAGGCCGACGCCGGCACCCAGGCTGCCGACCGCCTTCGACGGCGCGATGCCGCAGGCCTCGATGTAGCAGGACACGCCGATGCCGCGCAGCTTGCCTTCGGCTT
This sequence comes from Reyranella sp., assembly GCA_029946105.1. GTDB lineage: Bacteria > Pseudomonadota > Alphaproteobacteria > Reyranellales > Reyranellaceae > Reyranella. The sequence goes on from JAQSDW010000082.1 coordinate 573, forward strand.
TCGCCTTGGCCTTGCGCGCCGGGAAGCCGGCATAATCGATTGCCTTCATCGCCGAATCCAGCGAAGCGCCGAAGTCGCCGATGTCGTAGGCCATGATGACGGGCGTCTGGTGCGGGAACTGGGTGATGAAGTTCTTGCGGCGCAGTTCGGCCGGATCGACCTTCAATTGCCGCGCCGCCGTTTCCATCAGCCGTTCCACCACGAAGCTGGCTTCGGGGCGGCCGGCGCCGCGATAGGCGTCGACCGGCACGGTGTTGGAATAGACGCTGATCACTTCGGCGAAGATGTTCGGGATGTTGTACTGGCCCGACAGCAGCGTCGCGTAGAGATAGGTCGGCACCGACGAGGAGAACAGCGACATGTAGGCGCCGAGATTGGCGTAGGTCTTGACGCGCAGCGCCGTGACCTTGTTGTCCTTGTCGAACGCCATTTCGGCCTTGGTGAGGTGGTCGCGGCCGTGCGCATCGGTGAGGAAGGCCTCGGTGCGGTCGCCGGTCCATTTCACCGGGCGGCCGACCTTCTTGGAGGCCCACAGCGCCACCATTTCCTCGGGATAGATGAAGATCTTCGAGCCGAAGCCGCCGCCGACGTCGGGGGCGATGACGCGCAGCTTGTGCTCCTGCGCGATGTTGTAGAACGCCGACAGCACGAGGCGGGCGACGTGCGGGTTCTGCGAGGTCGTGTAGAGCGTGAAATGCTCTTCCGGCTCGTTGTATTCGGCGATCGCCGCGCGCGGCTCCATCGCGTTCGGCACCAGGCGGTTGTTGGTGATGTCGAGCGAGACGACGTTGGCCGCCGCCTTGAAGGCCGCGTCCGTCGGGCCTTCGTCGCCGATCACCCAGTCATAGATGATGTTGCCCGGGGCTTCCGGATGCAGTTGAGGTGCGCCCGGCTTGATCGCGGCGCGAATGTCGGCAGCCGCCGGCAGTTCCTCGTAGCTGACGACGACGGCTTCGGCCGCGTCCTTGGCCTGGTTCTTGGTCTCGGCGATCACCACCGCGATGGCCTGGCCGACGAAACGCACGGTCTCCGGCGCCATCGCCGGCCACGCGCCCATCTTCATGCCGGTGCCGTCCTTCGACGTGATGGCCCAGCCGCAGATCAGATTGCCGATCTTGTCGTCGACGATCTGCTGCCCGGTCAATACGCCGACCACGCCCGGCATCTTCATCGCCGCTGAGGTATCGACGCTCTTGATCTTCGCATGTGCATGCGGGCTGCGGACGAAATGCGCGTGGGTCATGCCCTGCAGCTTGATATCGTCGACGTAACGGCCCTTGCCGGTAATGAAACGGCGGTCTTCCTTGCGCACGACGCTTGCGCCAATGCCTTCAACGCCCATGGTCTGTCTCCCAACCGGAGTGATTGATTCCGCCGTTCCCAACGAAACGCGCGGTTATGATTTCGAAATCGTGGTCGCAGGCTTCTATTCGGCGGCCTGGGCGACCTTCATGCGTCCGGCGGCGTCGAGCACCGATTTGACGATGTTGTGGTAGCCGGTGCAGCGGCAGATGTTGCCTTCGAGCTCCTGCCGGACGGTTTCCTCATCCAGCTTGCCGCCGTGACGGTGCACGATATCGATCGCCGACATGATCATGCCGGGGGTGCAGTAGCCGCACTGCAGGCCGTGATTGTCGCGAAACGCCGCCTGCATCGGGTGCAGTTCGTCGCCCTTGGCGATGCCTTCGATGGTGGTGACGTTGGAGCCCGCGGCCTGGCCGGCCAGCACGGTGCAGGATTTGACCGCCTTGCCATCGATATGGACGACGCAGGCGCCGCACTGGCTGGTGTCGCAGCCGACATGGGTTCCTGTCAGATTCAGGTTTTCCCGCAGGAGATGGACGAGGAGCGTCCGGTCCTCGACCTCGGCCGATACGGCCTTGCCGTTCACGGTCAGCTTGATGGTAGACACGCGCAATACCTCCCGATGGTTTTATAGTTATTCCAATTAGAAACAGCGGGAGCGGAACTTGCAACCTGGATTTTAGTCGGCTCCGTCATTGTGATGACATCGCGTTCTGCCGCGACGCGCGCGGAGGCTGCCTTTCGCCGGTCGCGATGACCGCGCCGGCCAGACCGGCTCAGTCCCGGTATGGCGGCCGGGACCGCCCGCCTTGGGCCCACAACCCAAGGGGACCTCCGCCCGGATTTACACACCCTTATCCATTCTGCCGTAGTTTTGCGCAGGGCAATTGGGGGCGGGGGCTCCCGGTCCCGGCATGTCGGAACGAAACGGGGGGCTTGCGGTGGGGCTTTTGAAACGTACCGGATCGAGGGCGATCCGCCTCCCGACACTTCGCTTCCGCGCCAAGATCATGCTCGGCTTTGCCGTGGTGCTGGCGATTTCGGCCGGAAGCATGGGCTTTGCCTTCCTCGGGTTCGAACGCGTTTCCGCCGGCGTGGATACCTACCGGCGCAGCGTGCAGGAAGCCGATCTGGCGCGCGACATCGACCGCGAGCTGATCTCCTATCGTGCGCTCGCCCGCTATTTCGTGGTCACCGCCAAGGAAGACGACGGCAAGGCGGCGCTGGCGGCCGAAGCCGGCCTGCGCCAGGCCATCGCCGCCTCCATGAAAGGCACCACCGATCCGGGCCGCCTCGAGCAGCTCGCCAAGCTGGAGCGCGAGTTCCGCGCCTTCACCAGGATCTTCGCCGACATCGTCAAGTACAAGGAAGAGAGCGCACGGATCACCCAGAACCAGGTGACGCGCACCGGCATGACGGTGCGCTACAAGCTGGACGACCTCCCGAGCAATGCCGACGAGGCCGAACAGCAGATCATCACCATCGGATCGAAGCGGGTGCTGGAGCAGTTCCAGGCCGTGATGGCCCTCGTCAACACGTTCGTGGTCAATTCCGACAAGGCGGTCGCTTCCAGCGCGCTGGCGCGGCTGAAATTCGTCGAGGGCTCGATGAAGGCCGTCACGTCGACCAACGAGAAGGTCCAGCAGGGGATCGCGGAAGTCGCGGCCATGATGCAGGAATACTCGCAGGCGCTGGCCCAGCTGATCAGCAATGCCAAGGAAATCGAGGAATTGACCGCCGACATGGCGGATTCGGCTGCCGCCATCGGCAAGGGCGCGGCCGCGATGAAGTCGAGCATGCTGGCCGATCAGAAGCGGCTCGACGACGAATCCAAGGCGACGATCGGCGAGACCATGCAGCTGATCCTGATTCTCGCGGCCGGCGGCTTCCTGCTTGGCTGCGTCTGGGCGTTCTTCCTCGGCAAGGGAATTTCCCGGCCGATGACGGCGATGTGCAAGGCGATGCGCGAGCTTGCCGCCGGCAATTTCGAGGTCGTCCTGCCCGGCCTTGGCCGCAAGGACGAGCTTGGCGAGATGGCCGGCGCCGTCGAGGAATTCAAGGTGCAGGCCATCGCGCGGGCCGAACGCGATGCCGCGACGCAGGAGGCGCAGAACAAGGCCGCGAGCGCCGCGCGCCGCGCCGAACTCATTCGCTTCGCCGACGATTTCGAGACCGCGGTCGGCGCCATCGTCTCCAACGTCTCGTCATCCGCCGTGCAGCTGGAAGCCGCCGCCGGCACGTTGACGCGCACGGCAGAGACCACCCAGAGCCTGTCCAACCAGGTCGCGGGCGCGTCGGAAGAAGCCTCC
>JAQSDW010000083.1 GCA_029946105.1 Reyranella sp.
CGGGGGAGAGGAATATGAAAGCGCGCTTCCATCTCAATCGGAAAGACTCTAGCGGTTCGCTCGCCCGGAAACTTGCAGGTTCCGCAGGTTTAAGCTACTATTTCTGCCATGATGGGAAACGTCCGACGGAGAAATCCGCCGGGCGTTTTGCTTTTTGACCGCGGCGTTGATCGATTGCCCATCCGCCGGTCGCGCCGTGTCCACCAACGCCGCGTGTTCACTATTAATATGTAGACGGATCAACGGCTTGGCAGTGATGAGTGGACGCGATGGTGGACACGAAACACCGCTTCGGGTGTCGGGTGAAAAGGGTCCGCTCAGCGCGCCCGTCGCACCGAGGCGAACACGCCTGTCGCCACGCCGCCCAGCACCACGGCAACGCCCAGCAGACGCAGGCCGCCGACCGGTTCGTCGACCAGGAAGGACGCGATGAGAAGGGCGGCACAAGGGACCAGCAGCGAGATGGGTCCGACCTTGGCCGCGGGATAGGTGCGCAGCAGCGTGCCCCAGATGAGGTAGCCCAGCCACATCACCGGCACGACGGTATAGAAGAGCACGAACCAGCCACGCCAGCTGGGCGCCAGGATCGGCGCCAGAAGCGCCTCAGGGCCTTCGAGGACGAGGCTGGCCAGCGCGAACGGGATCGGCGGCAGCACGCTCGCCCACACCGTGACGGCAAACATCGATACGCCGCGCGCCGAGCGAAAGAAGAGGTTGCCGACCGCCCAGGTGAGCGCCGAAAGCAGCGCCAGGCCCACGGCCACAACGCTGGTGGTGCCCTCCACTGAACGGCTGATCACCACGACTCCGACGGCGGCGATGGCCAGTCCCAGCCATTGGCCCCGCGTGGCGTGCTCGCGCAGGAAAAGGGCGGCCAGCACCACCGTGAGCGGGCCCTGCAATTGCACCAGCACCGAGGTCAGGCCCGGTGGCAGGCCGGCCTGCATGGCGAAGAACAGGAAGATGAACTGGCCCCCGAACATGAAGCCGCCGATGCCGGCCAGCGTGCCCCAGGAGATGGCGGGCCGGGGCACGAACAGCACCGGCAGCGCGCAGATCAGGAACCGCCAGGTCGAGAAGGCGAAGGGTGAGAACTCGTCGAGGCCGAAGCGGATGACGGTGAAGTTGAGACCCCACATCGCCACGATGAGAAGCGCCGCGGCTGCGTGGAGCGGTTTCACCCGTTCACAGCCACACCCAGGGGCGGGCGGTCTTGTCGGTCGATTGCCAGGCCTCGATCTCGCCCTTGTGGCTCATAGTCTGGGCGATGTCGTCGAGGCCGTTCAGCATCGCATGCTGGCGCCGCGCATCGATCTGGAAGGGGATGGTGCGGCCGGTCGGCGAGACCACGACGCAATTCTCGAGGTCGACCGTGACGCGGGCATTGCCCGGCGAGGCCTTCATCTCGTCGGCGAGCAGCTGGATTTCCTCGATCGGCAGCGCCACCGGCAGGATGCCGTTCTGGAAGCAGTTGTTGTTGAAGATGTCGCCGAAATAGGGGGCGATCACCGTCTTGATGCCGAAGCCCTTGAGCGCCCACACCGCGCCCTCGCGGCTCGAGCCGCAGCCGAAGTTGTCGGCGGCCAGGATGATCGGCGCCTCGCGATAGGGCTCCTGGTTGAAGATGCAGTCCGGATCTTCGCTGCCGTCCGGCTTGAAGCGGATCTGCTCGAAGCAGAAGGGCCCCAGCCCTTCGCGGCCGACGTTGTCGACCAAGCGTTCGATGCGGATGATCAGGTCGGTGTCGACGTTCTGGCGCATCATGGGGACGGCGACACCGGTCACCTTGGTGAATTTGTCCATGGTCAGATCTTCCTCACCCAATTTTCCTGACATCGGCGATGGCGCCCTTGATCGCCGCCGCCGCCGCCATGGCGGGGCTGGCGAGATGGGTGCGTGCGCCGGGACCCTGGCGGCCGACGAAGTTGCGGTTGGAGGTCGAGACGCTGCGCTTGCCGGGCGGTACGCGCTCGCCGTTCGAGGCGAGGCACATCGAGCAGCCCGGCTCGCGCCATTCGAAGCCGGCCTCAAGGAACACGCGATCGAGACCCTCGGCTTCGGCTTCGGCCTTGATGCGCACCGAGCCGGGCACCACCCAGGCCGTCACGTGATCGGCCTTGTGCCGTCCCTTCACGATGGCGGCGGCGGCCCGCAGGTCGGAGATGCGGCTATTGGTGCAGGAGCCGATGAACACCCAATCGACCGGGGTGCCCTCGATCGGCTTGCCGGGCTCGAGGCCCTGGTATTTGAGCGCCGCCTCCCACGCCCCGCGCTTCTCCTCCGGGCCCGTGCTCGGGTCGGGAATGGCGCGGTCGACGGCGATGACGTGCTCGGGGCTGGTGCCCCAGGTGATCTGCGGCGCCACGTTCTTCATGTCGATCGTGTGCTCGCGATCGAACTCGGCGTCGGCATCGGTCGGCAGCGTCCGCCAGTGGGCGACGGCGCGGTCCCACATCGCGCCCTTGGGGGCGTAGTCGCGGCCGTTGAGATATTCGTAGGTCGTATCGTCGGGCGCCACCATGCCGGTGCGGGCGCCCATCTCGATAGTGAGGTTGCAGAGCGTGAGGCGCGCCTCGACGGGCAGCGCCCGCACCCCCGAACCTGCATATTCGACCGAATAGCCCGTGCCCGCCGCGGTGCCGAGTTCGCCGATCAGGTGAAGGATCATGTCCTTGGCCGTGACGCCCGGCATCAGTTTGCCCTCGAAGCTGGCGCGCAGGCGCTTGGGCTTGCGCTGCACCATGGTTTGCGTCGCGATCACATGCACCAGCTCTGACGAGCCGATGCCGAAGGCGAGTGTCCCCATGCCGCCGTGCGTAGAAGTGTGGCTGTCGCCGCAGACGAGCGTGGTGCCGGGCAGGGTCAGCCCCTGTTCGGGGCCCATCACATGCACGATGCCCTGTCCGTCCTGGCCGAGATCGAACAGCTTGATGCCGTAGGCGCTGGTGGTCTCGCGCATCGACAGGATCAGCGGCTCGCCGGGCGGAAAGGATTTCTCGGTGCGGCCGGGCTTGGTCGACATGGTGTGATCGGGTGTGCCGTAGATCAGGCGAGGCTGCGACGGCGGATAGCCCTTCTCGATGGCTTCCTTCAGCGCCTTGCCGCCCGACATGTCGTGCAACAGCAGCCGGTCGATGTGCAACAGCACGAAGCCGTTGCCGAGGTCGGTGATGACGTGGCTATCCCAGATCTTGTCGAAAAGCGTCTTGCCCATTTGGCGTTTCCTCCGGCGCCGCGGATATCAGCACCTCCCAAGCCACGCCGCCAGCTTTTCGCTCTCGTCCTCGCCGATGACGTCGAGGTTCGGATACCACGGCGACGGTCCGCGACGCGGACCCCAGAGCCAATCTGCGGAAGGGGACAGCAGCAGGAGCGTGGCAATGCCCAGCGCGGCCGCGATCTGCGTCGCCGCGGTGTCGTCGCCGACGACGAAGCCGCACGTCGCGACGTCGGCGGGATCGGTCACGACATCTTTACCTTCCGGGCGCGCCGTCCGCGCAAACCAGCCCAGTCGGGAAGACGGCTGCACTTTGGGCCGTAGAGCGCCGGGCGGCGGCAGTGCCTCCAGGGTCCAGCCGAGAAAGTGCGGCAGGCTGCGCAGCGGTGCTGCAGCGGCGAAGCCTTCCAGCGGCGCGTTGCGATCAATGGTGGGCGCATCGATGAGCGCCGCGACGCTGCCGGCGCACTGGATCACCGCATCGACGCCGCGCGCGCGCAGAGCCTCGGCGCCGCGCAGCAGTATCAGCGCGTCGCGCACGGCCGCGTCGCTCTCAATGTCGGCCTGCTCGGGATAGAGCAGCAACCGGCCGGAGAACGGTTCCTCGCCTTGCCAGCGCGGCAGCTTCGGCGACCAGCGGTCGCGGTCGGCGAGCTCGAGGCGCGCCTCGTGGTCCGCCAGGCCGCGCCACCAGTCGCCCTGTCGAAGCAGCAGCTCGCCGCGCCGCAGGCGCAGCCTGGGATCGTCCGGACGGTCCGTCAGCGCCGTATCGAGATCCGCGAGCGCGCCCCCCCAGTCACCGCGCGCGGCCAGCAGACTCGCGCGTGCAGACAGGCAGGGCAGCATGCGGTGATCGATCGCTAGCGCTTCGCCATAGGCGTGCTCGGCGTCATCGGGCCGGCCCAGGGCTTCGAGGGTGCGGCCCTTGTTGTGAGCGATGGCAGCGTCGGCGGGCCGCAGCCGCGCCGCACGTTCGAGTGCGTCGAGGGCGCCGTCATGCTGGCCGAGACGGCCGAGACAGCCGGCCAGATTGACCTGCGCCGCGGCGTCACGCGGCAGGAACGCGGCGGCGCGTTGCAGCGGGTCAAGCGCCTCGGCGAAGCGGCCGAGCTTCAGCCGGACCTGGCCCAGAAGATGGAGGAGCTGCCCGGAATTGGGGCGCGCCTCGACGGCGCGCGCGAACAGGCTCTCGGCGCCGGCGAAGTCGCCGGCTGCCGCGCGCTGCAGGGCGTCGCGGCCCAGCGATTCGATCTGTTGGTCGGAAAGCGCCACGCGCGGGCTCTAGCAGGTCGGCCGGCCCCATCAAAGAGGAAGGTGGCAAAGGCAGAAGGCTGCAAAGAAAAAGCCGGCGGTCGACAGGGAGGCTGAGGGTCGACCGCCGGCCAGTGTCCGGAGAGGGAAGGGCCCGCGCAGGGTATGGAACGGGCCCACTCCGGATTCGAAGATCAGCCGCGCCAGAAAGGCTTGTTGGCCTCGAACTGGATCTCGCTCGAGCTCAGGCCGAGGTCGCGGACAGTGCGATAGTCGAGGCTGGCGAGCTCGCGCCTCTCCTGGGCACGGCGACGCCAGGTTGCGAAAATCTGGTTGAAGGCGGTGAAGGTGCCGGCCAGCGGCGCCTTGGAACTGTAGTGGAGCGAGATGTCGGCCATCGGACTTCTCCGTAAGGGTTGCGTCTTGTCTGGCCTGCATGTGTGCTTTGGGCGGGGCCTTTACAAAAGACGATTTGTCCTTATTTGATAAGAATAACTCATGTGAAGGATCGTCCATGAAACGAAGCCTGCCACCGCTCAACGGCTTGCGTGCCTTCGAAGCCGCTGCCCGCCACATGAGCTTTACCGATGCTGCCGAAGAGTTGAGCGTCACCCAGGCCGCGATCAGCCATCAGGTGCGGGGGCTCGAGCAACGCCTCGGATTAAAATTGTTCGTGCGCCGGAATCGCTCGCTGCTGCTGTCCGAGGCGGGCCAGGCCTACCTGCCCGCGGTGCGCGGGGCGTTCGACCAGTTGAACGAGGCGACCGAGAAGCTGCTGCAGAAGGACCGCGGCGGCCATCTCACGGTCACGACCACCGCCTCCTTCACGATGAAGTGGCTGGTGCCACGGCTGGGCGGCTTCCAGCGCGCCAATCCCGAGATCGATGTGCGCATCAGCACCGGCACCGGGTTGATCGATTTCGGGCGCGAGGATGTCGATATCGGCATCCGTTATGGCCGCGGCCACTGGCCGGGGCTAACGGCCGAACGCCTGGTCATGGAGGACGTCATGCCGGTCTGCGCGCCGGCGCTCCTCAAGGGCCCCAACCCGCTCAAGAAGCCGGCCGACCTCAAGCGCTTCACCCTGATCCATCTCGGCAACTTCCCCGACGATTGGCAGGTCTGGCTGACGGCGGCCGGGGTCAAGGGCATCGATGCCTCGCGCGGCGTGTCGTTCGATTTCCCGGTGGCGGGCTACCAGGCGGCGATGGATGGATTGGGCGTGGCGCTCGGCCGCCACCCGCTGGTCGAGCCCGACCTCAAGGCGGGACGGCTGGTCGTGCCCTTCGAGTTCAAGATGTCGAGCGAGTTCGCCTATTATCTCGTCTACCCGCCGGAGGCGATCCGGCGGCGCAAGATCAAGGCGTTCCGCGACTGGCTGATGCCGCTGGCCGAACTGGGGCCGCGCCCCAGCTAGAAACCGGACCTAAAGCGTTCTCAGGAACGCAACAATATCGCGCTTGTCGGCGTCGCTCAGCGTGTCCTTGCTGTCGTTCTTCTTCCTGTAGAAATCCCACATGAAGGTAACGGCCTCGTCGAGGCTCTTGAAGCGGCCGTCGTGGAAATAAGGTCCGGTCTTCGACACGTTGCGCAGCGATGGCACCTTGAAGGCGCCGCCGCTGCCGACATCCTCGGGCCCTTTCTTGTCGTAGGACGCCGGCACGTGGCAGGTCATGCAGCCCGCTTTGCCGGCGAACAGGTCGTAGCCGCGCTTGACGTCGGCCGGCGCGTTGTCGCGCGGCATGCCGTCGTTGTTGAGCAAGGGCGCCGGCCCGTTGGGCAGGGATTTCATGTAGGCCGCCAGCGCCGCCAGCGTCTCCTTGCTGGGCTCAGTGCCCTTCATGCGGTTGACGATGATGCCGCGGATGTTGGTCTCGATCGACGCGATGTTGCCGGCCCACGACCATTCGGCCTGGCGCGTTCCCGCGCCCCACATGGTGGGAGTGCTGCGGCCGCGCGGATCGCCGTCCGGCACGATTTCCAGTCCGACGTAGGTCTTGTTGTCGGTATGGCCGTTCATCGGATGGCAGGTGGCGCAGGAAATCTGCGCGCCGCCCGACAGGCTTTTGTCGTTGAACAGGGTCCGGCCCGTGTCGATCATCTGGGCGGTGGGCGGGGCGGCGGTTTGAGCGCCGGTCTGTGCGAACGCCGGCAGCGGCAGGGCGACGAGGGCGGCGACGACGAGTAGACGCTTCATGCCTGTCTCCATCCCGGATTGTCGTTTCTTGTTGTGATTTACGTACGCCCGCCGCCGGTGGATCACAAGTCACGGTCCGATTATTTGCATTTACAAATAAATGAACCGGCGCGATCATTCGCGCCCGGAGGGAACGTCATGCAATTCGGCTACTTCACGCTGAGCGACAATCGCTATCCCGGCAATCCGCGGGCGCCTGAGCAGTTCATCAAGGACATCTTCGCCGAGGCGCTGTGGGCCGAGAAGGTCGGGCTGAACTCGGCCTGGATCGGCGAGCATCATTTCAATCTTTTAGGCGTCAATGCCTCGCCTCTGGCGATCCTGGCGCAGCTCGCGGGGGCCACCACGAAGCTGCGGCTGGCGCCCGCCGTCACGCTGCTGCCGGTGCATCATCCGCTGCATGTCGCCGAAGAGTGGGCGACGCTCGATCTGCTGTCGGGCGGTCGCGTCGACTTCGCGGCTGGCCGCGGCTACGACCGCAAGGAATACGAGCCGTTCCAGGCGCCGTTCGGCCAATCGGCCGAGCTCTTCGCCGAAGGGCTGGAGATCGTATGGCGTGCCTGGACCGAACCCGGGAAGTGGTCGCACAAGGGCAAGTTCTACCAGTTCGACGACGTCGAGATACGGCCGCGACCGGCCCAGAATCCGCTCCGCCCCTATGTCGCGTGCTTTTCCCGGCCGTCGATGGAACTCGCGGCCAGCAACGACTGGAACGTCATCTATGCGCCGTTTGCGGCGGCCATGGTTTACGGCTCGCTGACCGATGCCGTGCGCGTCTATCGCGAGACCTGCGAGGCAACGTTCAAGCGGCCGATGCGGCGCGCCATGTGCTCCTACTTCATCCATATCGCGTCGACGCTGGAGGAGGAGCAGTATGGCAAGCAGGCCCTGGTGCGCTATTTCCAGGATGCGCTGATCGCGGCCTTTCCGTCCGCGTCGGGCGAGAACGTGCCGCCGACATACAAGTATTTCGTCGAGATCGTGAACATCCTGCGCGACATGCGGCCCGAGAAGTTGACCGACAAGTCGATCCTGTGCGGCAGCCCCCAGCACATCGTCGACACGCTGAAGCAGGTCGAAGCCGCCGGCATCGCCGAGGTGATCCTCTATTTCAACTACGGCCAGATACCGCACGCTCTGGTGAAGGAACAGATGGAGCGTTTCATGCGCGATGTGGCGCCGCACTTCGCGGCCTGATCCCCGCGGCCTGATCCCCGCGGCCTGATCCCATGAACCCGCTCGACGGTTATCTGCCCTACCTGTTGAACCGGGCTGGCGCGCGCATCGCCACGGCCTTCTGCGAGGAGGTGCGCCCGCTCGGCGCCACCCTGCAGACTTGGCGCGTGCTGGCCGCCCTTCACGAACGCGACGGTCGCCGCATGGGGGATCTGTCGGAAACGACGTCGATCGAAGTGTCGACACTGACGCGCCTCGTCGATGGCATGGAAAAGAAGGATCTGGTGTCGCGGCGGCGCGATGCCGCCGACGCCCGTGCCGTCACGCTTCACGCCACGCCCGCCGGACGGCGGCTCACCCGGCGCCTGCTGCCGATCGCCGAGCGCTACGAGACGGTGGCGCTGGCCGGCTTCAATGGGGCGGAAGCCGAGGCCCTGAAGGCAGCGCTTCGGCGGCTCTACGCCAACATGGAGGCGCTGGAGAAACCGCGGCGCCAGCGCGGTTGAACTCGGCCTGAAACGGGCCGATGCTGTTTGCGAATCGTTTGCAAGGAGCTTTCAAAGTGGCCCGCCTGACTTCCATGGACGATCTGCGCCGGGTCATTCCCGAGCCGCGCCCGACGACACGCGTCAAGATCCTGGAGGCCCTCGACGATCAGTCGATCGCTTTCCTCGCGCGCTGTCCCTTCGCCCTGGTCGGCACAACGGCGGCCGATGGCACGATCGAGGTCTCGCCGAAGGGCGACGATCCGGGTTTCATACGGGTCGAGGATGCGAGGACGCTGCTGATCCCCGAGCGCGTCGGCAACAACCTGGCATTTGGACTGAGCAACATCCTGGCCACGGGCAAGATCGGCCTGATCGCGCTGGTGCCAGCGACCGGCGAAACGCTGCGCGTTTCAGGCACAGCCGAGATCCATGACGATCCGGAGTTGCTGGCGTCGCTGAGTTCGCTCGGCAAGCCGGCGTTGCTCGCCACCCGCGTCCGGATCGAGCATTGCTACTTCCACTGCGCGCGTTCGGTCGTGCGCGCCAAGCTTTGGGATCCCAAGGCCTGGTCGGCACCCGGCCGCGTGTCGTTCGGCAAGATCATCGCCCCCAAGATCGGCGCCGGTGATGATGTGGCGGCACAGATCGACGCCAGCGTCGAGGGCGCATACACAACCCGGCTCTGGCAGAACAGCTAGGCGCTTCCGCCAAGGCCTGCTGGCGCGCGTGGGCAAGGCACGGCGCATGGAGTAAGACTCCGGCCAAGGGCGGGGTCACTCGATGAAGCGCAAGGTCGGTCTGTTCCTTCTGGCGGTGATGGTGGCGGTCACCCTCGGGGCGACCGTGGTGGTGTCGCTCGCGATGTATCGCCTAGTGTCCGACAAGCAGGCCCAGGAGATTCGCAGTATCGAAGCCAGCCTCACCGACCGCTTCGCGATTTTCGAAACCCTGCTGCGCAGCCAGCACGGCCGGATCAAGGCCCACATGGAGAAGGTTCTGCCGGAGATCGCGGCCGAGCTCGAGAGTCTCGGTCGCGATCCCGCCAGCCTGTCAGCCAGTGACCTCAACGCTCTCACCGAGAAGTACGACGTCGAGCACATCTACTTCATCGACCGGTCGCACAAGGTGTTCCAGACCAATCTGCCGGGCGACATGAACCTCGTCTTTCCCGAGAGTCCCTTCACCAAGTTTCTCGACACGGTGTACGAAAACGGCAGGGTCATGAGCGACGGCATCGACATGTCCTCGCTGACCGGCACGTTGCGGACCTACAGCTACTACGGGCCCAAGGCCAAGAACTTCATCGTCGAAACCTCGACCGAGATTCGCAAGAGCCTCAGCGCCGGCGACTTCGGCTGGATGGGCAAGTATTTCTTCCAGGACATCTTTCTCGATGCCATCCGTTCGAACGAGTACGTGAAGGACGTCGACATCTACCTGGTCACGCCGGCCGGCTCATGGTCCCTGCTGCATGTCGGCAGGAAGCTCGCGCCCGACCTCGTCGAGCGCGTCGCCACGACCGGACGCGATGAGGTCGATGACGCCGATGGGCGGCATGTCACGATCTACAGTCGCTACGCCTCGGTCGGCGCGCCGCAGAAAGACGATCCGATCTCGCACAAGCTGGTGATCCGGCAGATCACCTACGACACCGGCCTGGCGCGCGAAGCGGTCATCAAGGTGTTCCTGAGTTCGATGGTCGTCCTCGCGCTGATGCTACCGATCGTGTTCTGGATCGCCTCTCGCCTCCTGCAGAAGCAGATCCTGGATCCGCTGTTCAATCTGCGTGGGGAAGCCGGCGCGATCGCCGAAGGAGACCTCGAACACAATATCGCCAACACCGACCGGCGCGACGAGATCGGACACCTGGCCCGCAGTTTCGACGCGATGCGCAGCGCTGTTCGCAACACCATCGTCGACCTCAAGGAGACGAACCTGTCGATCGAGCGGTTCGTGCCGCGCGCCTTTCTGGCCATGATCGGCAAGGCGTCCATCGTCTCGGTCAACCTCGGCGACAACATGCGCCAGGACATGACCGTGCTGTTCTCCGACATCAGGAACTTCACCACCCTGTCGGAAAAGATGACGCCCGACGAGAATTTCGCCTTCATCAACTCCTACCTGGAGTTCATGGGCCCGGTCATCCGCGACCATAACGGCTTCATCGACAAGTACATTGGCGACGCCATCATGGCCCTGTTCGAGAACGCCGACGATGCGTTACGCGCAAGCCTCGCCATGTTCGAGAATCTCGAGCGCTTCAATGCCGAGCGCCGCACGGCAGGGCTCGATCCGGTCGGCATCGGCGTCGGGCTCAACACCGGATCCCTCATGCTCGGGACCATCGGCGAGAAGCACCGCATGGACGGCACGGTCATTTCCGACGCGGTCAACCTCGCCTCGCGGGTCGAGAGCCTGACCAAGGTCTATCGTGTCGGCATTCTGATCTCGCAGAACACCTACGACCATCTCGCCGATCCGAAAGCCTACGATGTCCGGCCGATCGACATCGTCATCGTCAAGGGCAAGACCCAACCGGTCACGCTGTTCGAAGTCTTCAGCCGCAACGATCCGGCAGAGCGGGCGGCCAAGGCGCGGACGCGGGATCATCTTCTGTCCGGCGTCGAGGCGCTCGTTCGTCTCGACACCAAGGCTGCCCGCCGCCACTTCGAGGAAAGTCTGGCCGTCCTGCCCGGCGACCCTGCAGCTACCAATCTACTGAAGAGTTGCGCGTAGGGAGCGGCGGCGCATTTCAGCGCGAGGCGCGGGCCTCGCGGAATGTGACGAGGCGGCGTTCCGTCTCGTCCCACAACACCAGCCGGACGCAGCGGAAACTCTGGAACAGGGTCAGGCGTCCGACGTTGCGCAGTTCCGGATGGTCCTCCAGCACGCGCGGTAGCCGGTAGTAGGGAATCCGGCTGCACAGATGGTGCACGTGATGCACGCCGATGTTGCAGGTGAACCAGCGCAGGAAGGCCGGCAGGTCGTAATGCGAGCTGCCGTGCAGGGCGGCATCATGCAGGTTCCACTCGCCGTCGTTCTCCCAGGTCGTGTCTTCGAACTGGTGCTGGACGTAGAACAGCCACACGCCGACCGACGCCGACAACAGCAGGATCGGCAGGTGGATGAGAAGGAACGCCTTGATGCCGACGAGCCAGATCAGCAGGGCGGCGATCGATGCGATCGCCAGATTGGTCGCCATGGTGCTGATCCAGGGCCGCCAGCCGTCGCGCATCAGCCCGACCGGCAGGCGATGCTGCAGAATGAAGAGATAGGCCGGTGCGATGCCGAACATGAACAACGGGTGGCGGTACACGCGATAGCGCAGCCGCCCCCAGAAACCGCGTGCGCGATATTCCTCGACCGTGAGCGTGTCGACGTCGCCCAGGCCGCGGCGGTCGAGATTGCCGGTCGAGGCATGGTGCGTGGCGTGCGTGCGCCGCCACACGTCGTGCGGCGTGAGCGTCGCCACGCTGACGATTCGCCCGATCCAGTCGTTGGCCAGCCGATGGCGAAAGAAAGCGCCGTGGCTGCAATCGTGCTGGATGGCGAAAAGCCGGACCAGGAAGCCGGCCGCGGCGATGGCCAGCGGCAGCGCCAGCCAATAGCCGATATCGAGTGTCGCCCAGGCGAGCGCCCACAAGGCGGCCAGCGGTATGACGGTGATGGCGATCTCGACGATGCTGCGGGAATTGCTCGGTTGCCGGTAGCGCGCCAGAAGTTGCGTCCAGGCACGGGCCTCGGCTACGCGCGCCTTGGCGTCCACGGGTTCTTGGTCGTTTGCCAAATGGGAGAGCTTTCCTGCCAGGGCAACGGCGTCGGCGTCGGCGCGCACCGTCCTGTCGGACTTAGGCGGGCAGTGGGACAAAATCAACGAGCGAAGTGGCCCACATGCCGAATCCCACGACGAATCCCTCGGCGAATCACTGGGGGGCGATCAGGCCGGGATCAGGCCGACTGTGGCCGCCGTGTGGCGGCTCCGGCCGGGGCCCTGCCGGAACTCCGCGGGGCCGGGACGGGTTTGGCCCTGATCCGCACCGCCCGGCCGTCCGGCTGATCCATGTCGAAGGCGCCGGTCTGGCGGACAAGATCGCTTAGTTTGCGAAAACCGTAGGTACGTGGATCGAAATCGGAGGCGATGTTGGCCAGGCGCTGCCCGACCGCGCCCAGCCCGACCCAGCCGTCCTCGCTTTCCATCTGCGCAATCGCCTTGGCCAGGATCGGCACGGCGGCACTCGCCGGCTGCAGCGATTTGGGCGAAGACCCCTGGTCGGGGGTCGACACCTCGGCCTCCGGCAGAAGGTTTTCGGTATAGACGAACCTTCGGCAGGCCTGCCGGAAGCTCTCGGGCGTCTTCTGCGCGCCGAAGCCATAGACGTCGGCACCCTCTTCGCGCAGGCGTGAGGCGAGGCGCGTGAAATCGCTGTCGGACGAGACGAGGCAGAAACCGTCGAACCGGCGGCTGTGCAGCAGGTCCATGGCGTCGATCACCAGGGCGATGTCGGAGGCGTTCTTGCCCGAGGTGTAGGCGAACTGCTGATAGGGATCGATCGCGTACTTCTGCAGGATGTCGGCCCACGACTTGAGCCGCGGGCTGGAGAAATCACCGTAGATCCTGCGCACGCTGGCCTCGCCGAACTTGGCGATCTCCTCGAACAGGCCCGCCGCGATTTTCGGCGAGGTGTTGTCGGCGTCGATCAGGACGGCGAAGCGGCGCAGGCGGTTGTCTTCGGCCATGTGCTTGCTCCTGACTGCTTGCTTCCGGGCGCCTCAGGCGGCCGACTTGGTGAACAGTGCGTCGACATGCATGTCGGCGCAATCGATCACCGGGAAACCCGGATCGCGCCCTGCGAACGCCAGGAACAGGTCGGTGCCGCCCAGCATGACGACCTCGGCGCCGCGCGCGATCAGCCGGCGACCGGCCTCGAAAAAGACCCGGCGCTGCGCATCGTTCACGTGGCCGACGGTGGCCATCTCGACATAGTTGGTATGGACGCGGTCGAGATCCTCGCCTTCGGTGGGCACGACCTCGACCGAGGGGATGCCGCCGTACAGCCTCGTCTCCATCACGGTGCGCGTGCCGATGATGCCGACCTTCTTGAGTTTCCGGCGGGCAAGGGCGGCGTCGACCTCGGGAATGGCATTGAGGATGGGCAGCGGCGAGATCGCCATGAGTTCCTTGACGCAGAAATGTCCGCCCATCGAGGTGATGGCGGCGGCCTTCGCGCCCGCCGCCTTCATGCGCTCGACCAGGGCCACAAAAATCTCGGCCTGGCGGGCGGGATTCTTGCCCATGAGGTTGCGGCTCATCTCGCGCACGTCGGCATGACAGATCGTGACGTCGAGCGGGACGCCGGCGGCGACGTGACGGTCGATCAGGCCGCGGTAGTAGAAGTCGGTCGCGGCGGGGCCAATGCCGCCAATGAGTCCTATGTGCATGTCAGCTCGCTCTTCGGCGCTGGAAAATGAGGTTGGCGACCAGCGTGAGGCCGAGCGTCACCGTCATCAGGATGAAGGCGATGGCGCCGCCGAACGGCCAGTTGGCCTGCTGCGTGAACTGGTTGTAGACTAGCGGCGCCATCATCTTGAACAGCGGACCGCCCAGCAGGAAGGGCGTGGCATAGGCGTTCATCGCCAGAATGAAGCAGAGGATGGTGCCGGCCAGGATACCCGGCATCGCCAAGGGCCAGAGTACGCGGCGGAACATGGTGGCGGGCGAGGCGCCCAGGCTGAAGGCCGCTTCCTCGACGGCGCGGTCGATGCCCTCGATCACGCTTTGCAGCGTCAGCACCATGAAGGGCAGGTTGACGGCGATGATGCCGATGATGACCGCCTTCTCGGTGTACATGATCTCGATCGGCTTCTCGATCAGGCCGAGCCCCTGCAGGCTCGCATTGAAGAAGCCCTTGTTGCCGAAGACCACCATCCAGCCGGCCGAGCGCACGGCGTTGCCGACGAAGAGCGGCAGGACGGTGAGGATGATCAGCACGTTCTTGAAGCGGCTCTGCGTGCGCGCCATCACATAGGCGAGCGGAAAACCCAGCAGCAGGCAGGCGGCGGTGACCATGACGGCGATGCGCACCGTCGTGGCAAGGATGGTGGTGTAGTAGGGATCGGTGAAGAATTTTACGTAATTGGCGATCGTGACCGCCTCGACCATCATCTTCTTGGTCGCGACGAAGTCGTTCAGGCTGTAGCGGAAGAGGAAGGCCAGCGGCGCCAGCAGGCAGATCGCGACGAAGATCGTCGCCGGCGCCAGCAGGGCCGTCGCGGTCAGGCCTTCGCCCCGTCGTTTCTCGACGACGGGGCCCGTGGCGACGGCGATGTCGCTCATACCGGTTCAGCTAGGCCTTGAACGACTTGTTCCACCAGTCCTGGAACGCCGAGTCGTTCTTGGCCATGTAGGCATAGTCGAGGTCGACCAGACGCTTCTGTTCTTCCGGCGTGAAGCCGATGCGCTTCTGCAGGTCCGCCGGCACCTTGGCGTCGGTGACGGTGGGGTTGTAGCCCATGTCGACGGCGAAGCCTTCCTGGGCGGAGGCTGCCATCATGGCGTCGAGATAGGCGTAGGCGCCCGCCTTGTTGGGCGCGTTCTTGGGCATGACGAAGCCCGAGACGTACATCGGCACGCCTTCCTTGGGTGCCACCGTCTCGACGTTGATGCCGGCGTTCTGCCACTGCACCGCGCGCGCCTTCCACATGATACCGCAGGCGATTTCCTCGGTCTTGAGCGCCTGGGCGAAGGCCTCGTTGCTGGGGTAGATGCGCGCCCCGGCCTTCTTGCAGGCGATCAGCCGCTCCTTGCCGGGCTCGAAGTTGTCCATCTTGCCGCCCGCGGCGAGCGCCGCCGCGAGCATGGTGAACTGATACTGGATGTCGATGATGCCGAGCTTGGCGCCATGTTTGGGATCCAGTGTGTCGGCAAAACCGACCGGCGCCGGCATGAGCTTGGGATTGAACAACACCACCTTGCCCGAATAGATGTGGCCGATGCCGTAAGGGTACTTCATCGCCGGGATCAGGTTCTTGGCATTCGGCATCTTGGAATAGTCGAGCTGTTCGACCGCGCCCTGCTCGTTCATGTCGAACATGTCGTTGGCGGACAGGCCCTGGACGTCGGACGTGCCGCGGCGCAGCGCCTTCTCCGCCACCATCTTGGTCTTGCGCGGCGGCGCATTGGCCTCGTCCTTCACCACGTCCCAGCCCTTGGGCGCCAGCAATGGCGTCTCGATGTTCTTGGCCAGCAGGCGCGAATAGTCGCCACCCCAGGTGCCGACGACGATGCGCTTGTTGTCCTGCGCGCGCACGATGGACGGGGCGCCGAGTGCCAGAGCGGCAGTGCCGCCCAGAAGGGCGCGGCGCTTGATCGTTGAGTTCGACATGAAAGACCTCCTGCTTGTTTCTTAAGCCTTGAACACCTGGCCGGCCGATGCGGGCCAGCCGGCATGGACGGATTGGCCGACATCCGGTGCGAAGCCGCCTTCGCGATTGGCGATCTGCACCACCAGCCGGTCGGCCGGCGAGAGGCGCACATGGATGTCGATCAGAGAGCCGAGATACGAAACGAACTCCACCGTACCCTGGAGCTGGTTGTCGAGTCCCGCCAGCGGCCCCCCTTCCTGAGATACCGGAGCGATTTCGACCCGCTCGGGACGCAGCGACAGGACGGCAGGGCCTGTAGTGCCGCCGACGCATTTCAGCACCAGGCCGCCCTGGGTCGTGAAGCGGCCGGGCGTGTCGATCTTGCCTTCGAGGAAGGTACTGCGGCCGACGAAGCCGGCCACGAAGCGGTCGGCCGGGCGTTCGTAGAGGTCGCGCTGGCTGCCGACCTGATGCACCAGCCCCTCGTTCATCACCACCAGCCGGTCGGCCATGGTGAGGGCCTCTTCCTGGTCGTGTGTGACCATGACCGTGGTGAGGCCGAGCTGGCGCTGAAGCTCGCGGATCTCGACCCGCACTTCCTGGCGCAGCTTGGCGTCGAGGTTGGAAAGCGGCTCGTCGAGCAGCAGCACGTCGGGCCGGATGGCGAGTGCGCGGGCAAGCGCCACGCGCTGCTGCTGGCCGCCGGAGAGCTGGCGCGGCAGGCGGCCGCCGTAGCCGCCGAGGCGGACGAGGGCGAGCACTTCCTCGACGCGCTTGTCGATGTCGGCGCGCGGGATTTTACGCATCTCGAGACCGAAAGCGACGTTCTGTGCCACGGTGAGGTGCGGGAAGAGAGCGTAGCTCTGGAACACCATGCCGGCATTGCGCTTCCATGGCGGCAGCAGCGTCACGTTCTGGCCGCCCAGCAGCACGCGGCCGGCGGTGGGTTCGATGAAGCCCGCAACCATGCGCAGCGTCGTGGTCTTGCCGCAGCCCGAGGGACCGAGCAGGACGAGGAATTCGCCGTCGGCGATGCTGAGCGAAACGTCGCGCACGGCATGGAAGTCGCCGTAGCGCTTGACGAGGTTTTCGATGTCGAGCCGTGCCATCTCAGACCACCCGCGCGAGCTTGACGTAGCGGTCGGTGACCAGCATGGCGCCGCCGATCAGCAGAATCTGGATCACCGACACCGCCGCGATGGTGGGATCGATCTTCCACTCGAGGTACTGGAGGATGACGATCGGCAGGGTGGTGCGGCCCGGGCCGACCAGGAACAGGCTCATCTCGAGATTGCCGAACGATGTCACGAAGCCGAACAGCGCGCCGGCCACGATGCCGGGCCGGATCGAGGGCAGGGTGATCCGCCAGAAGGTGACCCAGGCATTGGCGCCGAGGTTTTGCGCGGCTTCCTCGATCGCGCGGTCGACGCCGGCCAGGCTCGCCGTCACCAGCCGCACCACCCAGGGGATGACGATCACGACGTGGCCGGCCACCAGGGCGTAGAACGTGCCCAGCACGTCGACATCGAGGCCGTTCTCGACCTCCACCTGGAAGACGTACATGGCCGTGCCGAGCACGACGCCGGGCACGACCACCGGCAGCAGCAGCAGGTTGGCGAGCGGCCCGCGCAGGGTGAAGTTGTAGCGCACCAGGCAGAGCGCGGCCGGCACGCCCAGCGCCAGGCCGATCGCCGTCGCCAGGACGCCGATCCGAAAGGAGAGCGAAAACCCGTCGACGAACTTCCTCTGGTCGAGGATCGCCGCGAACCAGCGCAGCGAATAGCCCTCGGGCGGGAAAGAGGGGATTTCCTGGCGGAAGAAAGCGAGCCACACCACGAAGATCAGCGGCAGCAAGATGTAGGCCAGCGCTACACCTGCCGCGCCGTTCAGCGCCCAGCGTCCGGCGCGACGGCGGATGACGGCGATCATGGCTGGGGGCGCGCCATGCGAACCCCCTCACCTAGCCTCTCCCCCAAGGGGGAGAGGAGTATGAAGGCGCTCATGTTCCTCTCCCCCTTGGGGGAGAGGCTAGGTGAGGGGGTTGTCACAGCGCGTTCTTGTGGAACTTGCCGGCCTTCATGATGGCCGTGAGGTTCGGGCCGCCGTCCTTGAACAGGCCGAGGTCCTTCAGCGGATTGCCGTCGACGACCAGGAGATCGGCGAAGGCGCCGGGTTCGATCACGCCGAGCTTGCCTTCCTGGCGCACGACCTCGGCGCCGATCAGGGTCGCCGAGCGGATGACGTCGATCGCCGGCATCACTTCGCCGCGGATCTGGAATTCGCCGGTCTGCTCGTCCTCGAGCGCGCCCAGAAGATCGGAGCCGTAGGCCATCTTCACGCCGGCCTTGCGGCAGTGCTCGAGCTCGGCGAAGCCGTACTTCAGCACTTCGTCGTTCTTCTCCAGCATCTCGGGCGGCATGCCGAGTTCCTTGGCGCGGCGCTTCATGGCGTCGTAGGTCACCAGGTTGGGGATCATGTAGACGCCCTTCTTGGCCATCAGCCGAGCCGTCGGCGCGTCCACCAGATTGCCGTGCTCGATGGTGCGCACGCCGCAATTGACGGCGCGGGTGATCGCCTCGGGCGTATAGGCATGGGTCAGCACGTAGCGGCCGAAGGCGTGTGCCTCCTCGACGGCGGCGGTAATCTCCTCAACTGTGAACTGCAGCGATTCGAGCGGATCGTAGGGCGAGGCGACGCCGCCCGAGACCATCAGCTTTACCTGGTCGGCGCCCTGGCGCATCTGCTCGCGGGCGGCCTTGCGCACCTCGTCGGGACCGTCGGCGATGCAGCGGATGAACACCATGCCGTTGCAGCACAGGCAAGGCGGGCCGATGTCGGTGCGGCGGTTGCGGTCGTTGTGGCCGCCGGTGGGGCCGATCGAGCGGCAGGAGATGAACATGCGCGGGCCGGGGATCAAGCCCGATTCGACGGCGGTCTTCGTGCCCCAGTCGGCACCGCCGGCATCGCGCACCGTCGTGAAGCCGCGATCGAGCATGCGCTTCAGGCGGCCGGCCGAGCGCGCCATCATCAGCGTGAGCGGCACCGCCTCCATGCGGTTGATGTAGACCTCGCTGTGATGGGTATGGACGTGGCAGTCGATCAGACCCGGCATCAGGGTGCGCTTGCCGCAGTTCACGACCTGGGCCTTGGCCGCCTTGATCGGCTTGGCCGAGACTTCCTTGATGCGGTCGCCCTCGACCAGCACTTCGTAGCCGCCCCGTGCCTCTTTCCAGCGCGGATCGAGCAGATTGAGATTCTTGAACAGCAACATCGACGCCTACCTCAACGCATTCTTGTGGAATTTGCCGGCCTTCATGATCACCGGCAGATGGGCACCCTGGTCGAGGAAGAGCTCGAGCTTCTTGAGCGGATTGCCGTCGACCACGATCAGGTCGGCGAAGGCGCCGGGCTCGACGATGCCGAGCTTGCCCTCCTGGCGCAGGATCTCCGCGCCCACGATGGTTGCCTGCCGGATGATCTCCAGCGGCTTCAGAACCTCGGCGCGGAACATGAATTCCCGGCTCTGTTCGACCTGGAGCGGACCCAGGAGATCGCTGCCGTAGCCCACTTTCACGCCGGCCTTCTTGCAAATTTCGAGCGAGCGCAGGGCGCCGTCGAGCACGATGTCGTTTTTTTCCAGCATGTCGGCGGTCATGCCGAAGCTCGCGGCCTTTTCCTTCATCACGAAGTAGGTGACCAGGTTGGCGATCATGTAGCCGCCCTTCGACGCCAGCAGCTTGGCCGATTTGGCGTCGATCAGGTTGCCGTGCTCGATGGTGCGCACGCCGTTGGTGACGGCGCGGGTGATGGCCTCGGGCGTGTAGGCGTGGGCCAGCACGTAGCGGCCGAAGTTCTTGGCCTCGTCGGTCGCAGCGGCGATCTCGGCCTCGGAGAACTGCAGGGAATCCAGCGGATCGTAGGGCGAGGCGACACCGCCCGAGCACATGATCTTCACCTGGTCGGCGCCCTGGCGCATCTGCTCGCGCACCGCCTTGCGCACTTCGTCGGCGCCGTCGGCGATGGCCATGCTGTAGACCATGGCGTTGCAGCAGCCGCAGGAGGGCATGCCCTGGTCGGTGCGGCGACGGGAATCCGAGTGGCCGCCGGTCGGGCCGATGGCGCGGCCGGAAATGAACAGGCGCGGGCCGGGGATCAGGCCCGACTCGACGGCGGTCTTGATCCCCCAATCGGCGCCGCCGGTGTCGCGCACGGTCGTGAAGCCGCGGTTGATCATGCCTTTCATGAGATCGGCGGCGCGCGCCGTGAGCAGCGTCAGCGGCACCGATTCGAGGTTGCGGATGTTCACTTCGCTCAGGAAGACGTGGACATGGCAGTCGATCAGGCCCGGCATCAAGGTGCGCTTGCCGCAGTCTACGACCTGGGCGCCGCTGGACTTGATCGGCTTCGATGACACTTCTTTTATGTGCTGGCCCTCGACCAAAACCTCGTAGCCACTGCGCGCCTCGGTCCAGCGCGGGTCCAACAGGTTGAGATTCCTGAACAAATACTGCGACATCTACGCCCCTTTGAATCCGGCGCGTACCCTACGCCGGCCGCCGCTTTGGCGCTACAGTTGGCACATCATGCGCCGCATCGTCGTCTTCGGAACCACTGGATCGGGCAAGAGCTGGCTGGCCAAACGGCTCGCCGCGGAGAAAAGCCTGCGTCTGGTCGAGCTCGATGCGTTGTTCTGGGGGCCGGACTGGCAGCCGGCGACACTCGACCTCTTTCGCCATCGTGTCGAATGCGAGACGCGCGACGGCGACTGGATCGCAGTCGGCATCTACGGCCAGGTGCGCGATATCGTCTGGCAGCGCGCCGACACGCTCGTCTGGCTCGACCTGCCGTTGCCGCTGGTGATGTGGCGCCTGTTTTGGCGCACGTTGCGCCGGATCGTGACGCGGGAGAACCTGTGGGGGACGGGCAATCGCGAATCGCTGCGGCGGACCTTGTTGAGCCGCGATTCCATCCTGTTGTGGGCGCTCAGGACCCACGGCCGCAACCGCCGGCGCTTCAGCAAGGAATGCGATAATTTTGCCGCCGGCCGAACGGTGATCCGCCTCAGGAGTTCACGCGACGTCGAGCGCTTCATCGCCGGCCGTGCCGACCTCACACAGCCGTTGGCGGCCTGAAACATGTCGGTTCATAGCTTCTCGTGCCTCGATGGCCATACTTGCGGCAATCCGGTGCGGCTGGTGACGGGCGGTGCGCCGCTGCTCGAGGGCGCGACGATGAGCGAGCGCCGGCTCGACTTCCTCGCGCGCCATGACTGGATCCGCAAGGCGTTGATGTTCGAGCCGCGCGGCCACGACGTCATGTCGGGCTCGATGCTCTATCCGCCGACCCGGGCCGATTGCGACGTCGGCATTCTCTTCATCGAGGTGAGCGGCTGCCTGCCGATGTGCGGCCACGGCACCATCGGCACCGTGACCATGGCGATCGAGAACGGGCTGGTCTCGCCCGCGACGCCGGGCGTCCTCAACCTCGACGCGCCGGCCGGCCGCGTGGTGGCGCACTATGAGCAGAAGGACCGGTTCGTCGACAGCGTGCGGATCACCAACGTCGCTTCATATCTGGCGATGAGCGATGTCACGGTCGACGTGCCGGGCCTCGGCGAACTCACCTTCGATATTTCCTACGGCGGGAATTTTTATGCCATCCTCGAGCCGCAGAAGAACTTCGCCGGCCTCGAAGCGATGACGGCGGGCGACGTGCTGCGTTATTCGCCGATCGTGCGGAAGCTCCTGAACGACAAGATCCAGCCCGTGCATCCCGAGAACCCGACCATCAAGGGCATCGGCCACGTGATGTGGACGGGCAAGCCTCGCGATCCGCGTGCCCATGCGCGCAATGCCGTGTTCTATGGCGACAAGGCGATCGACCGTTCCCCCTGCGGCACCGGGACGTCGGCGCGCATGGCCCAGCTTGCAGCGCGTGGCCGGCTAAAAGTTGGCGACGAATTCGTGCACGAAAGCATCATCGGTTCGCTGTTCGACGGCCGGGTCGAGGCTGTGGCCCACGTCGGCAATCACGACGCCATCGTGCCCTCGATCTCGGGCTGGGGCCGCCAGCACGGCATCAACACGATCTTCGTCGACTCGCGCGATCCCTTCGCGCACGGCTTCCAGGTCGCCTAGGCGGTCTACTCCGCCGCTTTTGCCGCCGGCACGGGTGCCCGCACGCCGCCGCGTGAAAACATGGCCTCGACCTCGCCCGAGGCGTAGCCCAGTTCGCGCAGAATATCCGGCCCGTCCTCGCCGATATGCGGCGCGTGCTGCTGCGGTTCGTGCGTCGCGGCGGGCGGCAGTCCGGGGATGTTGGCCACCGGCATGCGGCCGAAGCCGTCCTGCTCGATCCAGTCGATCGCGCCCGACTCCTTCACGTGCGGATGCTCGAGATAGTCGGTGTAATTGTTCACCCGCTCGCAGAACACGTCCTTGGGCTGCAGGATCGCGATCCATTCCTCGGTGGTCTTGGTCGGCATCGTCTCGTTCAGTGCCTTGATGATCCTGGGCGCGTTCCTGATGCGGTCGTTGTGCCCCTGCAGGTCGGGATCGTCGGCGATGTCCTGGCGGCCGATCAGCTCGAACAGCAGCCGGAAATGATGCGGCCGCATGGCGCTTACCATGATGTAGCCGTTCTTCGTCTTGTAGCTGCCGGCCGGCATGTAGAGGACCGGCGGCGCGCCCTTGGAGAATATCCATTCCATCAGCTTGGCGCCCTGGAAGGCGGCGGCCGAGCGCATCAGGCTCGAATCGATGAAGCAGCCCTCGTTGTAGCGCAGCTGGCGCATCAGGGCCGGCGCCAGCGCCTGGAAGGTGTAGAGGCCGGTCGTCACGTCGACAGCGATCATGCCCTGCCGCCACGGCGTGCCGTCCGGCATCCTGTTCATCACCATCATGCCGCTGAAGGCCTGGATGAGGCCGTCGACCGTGGGTCGCTTGCTGTAGGGCCCGGTCTGGCCGAAGCCCGAGACCGAGCAATAGATGACGTTCGGATTGACCTTCTTGATGTCCTCGTAGCCGAAGCCCAGCCGCTGGATCACGCCGGGGCGGAAACTCTCCAACACCACATGGGCCTTGGCCGCGAGCTTCTTCACCACGGCGATGCCGTCGGCGGACTTGAGATCGAGGGCGATGCTGCGCTTGCCGCGGTTGAAGGCGACGGAATGAGCGCAGTGATCGCCCTTCAGTTCACCGAGCGCCCGGCCCCAGTCACCCTCCGGCGGCTCGATCTTGATGACGTCGGCGCCGTGCAGGGCCAGCAGCATCGAGGCATGCGGCCCCGCGATGCCCTGTGTGAAATCGAGGACGGTGATGCCGTCGTAAGCGCCTTTGATCGTCGTCAATGGATCCTCCCGAGGGCGCTGAACGTACGTTTACCGGTGCGGTCGATGCAAGGGCTGCCCTGCAGGGAAGCCATGCGCGCATGAAGAAAAGTTACGTAAAGCGGTACACAAGATCGTTTGAGGCGAAGGGCCGGCCGCGATCAAGTAGGTGCAAATGCACTTATTCAGGAGCCGGCCATGACCGCCCTTCCCCTGCCGATCGCAGCCCTTGCTGCCGCGAGCTATGTGGTCCCCGCGCTGGTGGCGCCGTTCTTCCGCCGGCTGATGCTCAATCCGCGCCGCCATGTGCGACCGCCGCCGGTGCTCGCGCTGCCGGCCGCCGACGAGCGCATCGATCTCGGCGACGGCCTCGTCGCCTGGCGATGGGGCCGCACGGCAAGAGGGGTACCGACGGTCCTGCTGGTCCACGGCTTCGAGGGCAATCGCGCGCAGTTCGGGGCGATCGTCGATGCGTTGCTGGCGCGCGGCTTCGCCGTCGTGGCACTCGACGTGCCGGCGCACGGCGATTCGGCGGGCCGTGAACTCACCGCGGTGAGTTTCATCGCCGCGATCGAACGTACGCTGCGGCGGCTGGGGCCGATGCATGCCGTCGTCGGCCATTCGATGGGCGGCGCCATGGGCTTGTTCTCGATCGCCCATCACGGCGGCGCCAGTCGCGTGGTGCTCGTGTCGGCGCCGTCGGGCCTTCATCGCGAACTGCGCCGCTTCGCCGGCGCCGTCGGACTATCCAAGCGCGGCACCGCGGCCTTCATCGCCTCGGTCGAAGATCATGTCGGCCGGCCGGCGACGGATTTCGACGTCCGTCAGGTCGCCGACAAGGTCGATCTGCCCGTGCTACTGATCCACGATCAGAACGATCGCCAGGTCCCAGTCGCGGAAGCGGCGCGCGCGGCGCACGCCTTGCCGACGGCGGAACTGATGGTGACGCGCGGCCTTGGCCACAATCGCCTGCTGGCTGACAAGGCTGTGGTGGCGGCGATCGTGGGCTTCGTCGCCAGCTCGGGTGATGACGGCTCAGGCGATGACGGGAAGGGCCTCGACGTCGTAGGCGTGGCTGATCTTGCGACCGAGCACCGGGTCGTCAAGCTCCATCTCGAAGCGATGTGACGGCCGGATCGCGCCGATGGCAGGCATGGTGCCGCAGAACATGATGGTGCCCATCGGCAGGCGCTTGTTGTCTTTCCAGCCGAAGATCAGCTCGCGCGGATCACGGATCTTGGCGAGCGGTCCCTCCTGATAGAGTACTCGTTGTCCGTTCTCGTGGATGAAGCTGCGCAACATCAGCCGGTCCCAATGCGGCTCGACTTCCTCGAAGCGCCAGGCGGTGCGGCCGATCGGCTTGGCGCACATCTGCTTGGAAATGGCGATGCCGTAGCTCTCGACCTTGCGATCGGTGTGGTCGGCACCGACCGTGACCCAGAGCCGGTCGGCGGCGCCGATCAGCACCGGCTCGACTTCGCCCGAACTGTCGTCGCCCAGCACCTGGATGCTGCTGGCCTGGGTCAGCATCTGCGCGGCGGCGCGATAATAGATCGGCACCCGCGACGGCGGCTGGACGCCAATCGCCTTCAGTTCCTCGATGTGATGATTGAGCGCCGCCACGTCGCGGCCGGTCCAGCCGGCGATCACCAGATCCTTGATGTCGACGGCGACCTTCTCGACCGCGCCCTTGGCATGGCCGTCGAATTCCAGCCGCGCCATCGTCAGAGGACGGCGAGCTGCGAGTTCAGCAGGTCGGTCACCAGCATGTAGCCGGGGGCGTGGGTGATGCAGAATTCGGGCTTCACCGTCGCCACGACCGATTGCGGGGTGACGCCGCAGGCCCAGAACACCGGGAACTCGTCGTCGCGCACCGGCACGGCATCGCCGTAGTCGGGCTTGGCGATGTCCTTGATGCCGATCAACTCGGGTTTGCCGAGATGGACCGGCGCGCCGTGCACCGAGGGAAAGCGCGTCGTCACCTGCACCGCGCGGATGGCGTCGGCCGGCTTGAACGGGCGCATCGAGACCACCATCGGCCCATGGAACGACCCACTCGGCTTGCACTCGATGCTGGTCCGGTACATCGGCACATTGACGTTACAGGTTTGGTGGCGGATCTCGAGGCCGTTCTCGATCAGCGCCTCCTCGAACGAGAAGGAGCAGCCCAGCACGAACGACACGAGGTCGTCGCGCCACACGCCCTTGAGGTCGCGCACTTCGTCGACCAGTTCGCCGTTCTTCCAGACGCGATAGAGCGGGATGTCGGTGCGGATGTCGAGATCCTCGCCCAGCGCCGGCAGGCGCGGATCGCCGGGCTCGGACGAGGCGAGGAGCGGGCACGGCTTGGGATTGAGCTGGCAGAAGCGCGCGAAATCGGCGGCCAGCGCCTTGGGCAGGATCGCGAGATTGCCCTGCACGTAGCCCGGCGCCATGCCCGAAGTCGGCGCCAGATTGGTGCCGGCGCGGATGCGGCGACGCGCGTCGCGGCCGGTCTCGCCCTTGAAGCTGCTGATCGTCGCATCCATGACGCTTCTCCTACGCGTGTCGCTTAGACGTGCTGGCCGCCGTTGATCTGGATCTCGGCGCCGGAAACATAGCTCGCGCCCTTCTCGCAGAGGAAGTGGATCACGTCGGCCACTTCATCGGGTGTTCCCAGGCGGCGCATCGGAATCTGCTCCTCGACGATCTGCTCGGTGCCGGGCGACAGGATCGCCGTGTCGATCTCGCCGGGGGCAATCGCATTCACGCGAATGCCGCGCGGTCCGAAGTCGTGCGCCATTTCGCGCGTGAGCGCCGCGAGGGCTGCCTTCGACGTCGCATAGGCCGAGCCCGCGAAGGGATGAACGCGGCTGCCGGCGATCGAGGTGACATTGACGACGCAGCCGCGCGCCTCCGACAGCTCGCCCATCAGGCCGCGCGCCAGGGCGACGGGGGCGAAGAAATTGACGTTGAACACGCGCTGCCAGAGATCGAACGGCGTATCGATGGCGCCGAGACGACCGCCGGTTTCATCCTTCGGCGAGATCGCGGCATTGTTGACCAGCGCATCGAGCCGTCCGCCGCCCAGGCGCTCGCGGATATCGTCGATGCCGCGGCTGACATCGTCCGCCCTCGCCAGATCGATCTGCACATGGTTCTTGTCGCCGCCCGGCCAGGGGCAGAGCGCGCTGAAGGGCTGGCGCGACACGGTGATCACCCGCCAGCCGCCGGCGCTGAACTTCTTCACGGTCGCATGCCCAATGCCGCGGCTGGCCCCGGTCAGCACCAGGGTGCGGGCATTGTCGTACTGGGTCGCGGGTTTCATCACGGGCTCAATTCCCAACAAGTGAAGGACAACTCTACTCCGCCTCGACGGCAATATCGCGGCCGATGTTGGCTTCAACAAGACGTGGCAATATCGGTGCGCAATATCGGTGCCATGACACTATCCGTTGGCTGACCCGGCAAAATGACGATCCGACGCCTAACCCGACGCCTAACCCATTGTGATTCAAATATCTTTCTCGGGCGCTTGTGCGCCCGCCCCGGAACGCGCATCTAGGGCCGCAGGTTGCGCGTGACCACATCATCCGAAAACGATCAGGCTCTACCGCTCGGCACGCGGCTCGGTGATTATCGCCTCGATGCGATCATCGGCCATGGCGGCTTTGGCATCACCTACCGCGCCTTCGACACCCAGCTCGCCAAGTTCGTCGCCATCAAGGAGTACTTTCCGGTCGAGTTCGCCATGCGCCGGCCCAACGGCGAGGTCGGGCCGCGCGGGACGCGCTTCGCCGACGATTTCGTCTGGGGCCGGGAGCGCTTTCTCGACGAGGCGCGCGCGCTCGCCCGCTTCCGCCACGCCCATATCGTTCCGGTGCTGCGCTACTTCGAAGCCAACGGCACCGCCTACACGGTCATGGAATTCGAGGATGGCCGCAGCGTGGCCCAGCTCCTGCGCCAGCAAGGCCGACGCCTGCCGCCCGAGGAGGTGCGCCGTCTGGCTGACGGATTGCTCGACGGGCTGGACGCCGTGCACGCGCAGGGATTCCTGCATCGCGACATCAAGCCGTCCAACATAATCGTGCGGCACGACGGCGTGCCGGTCCTGATCGACTTCGGCGCCGCGCGGCAGGCGATGGGCGGGCGCACCCGCACGCTGACCGGAATCCTGACGCCACAATATGCGCCCATCGAGCAGTACGCCCTCGACGGCAAGCAGGGCCCGTGGAGCGACATCTATTCGACGGCCGCCGTTCTGCATCACGCCATCGCCGGCTTCCCGCCGCCTGACGCCGCAAGCCGGGTCGGCAACGATCCCTACCGGCCCCTGAGCGTGACGCAGGCCGATCGCTATGATCCGGGGCTTCTCGCGGCCGTCGATCGGGGTCTTGCCTTCACGCCGGAACAGCGGCCGCAAACGATCGAAGCGTGGCGTCCGATGTTTGGCGGCGCAATTCCGACCTTCGAGAATGCGCCGACCGAACGCCTGACGCCTGCGTCCTCCACGGCCCCTCGTCTTGGCGGTGCGAGCCGCCCTGCCGGTGACCAGGATGAGGCCGCTAACCCGCAGTCCGGGCGACGGTCGCGCTTCCGCCGGCGGCTGCCCATTATTCTGCTGGCTTTGGCGATCTTCGGGGTCTGGAAGTACCAGGCGCAGATTCGCGAGCGTGTGACCGGCTTGTTCAAGGTCGAGACGCAGACGGCGACGCCGCCGTCCCTTGCCGTCGCGCCGGCCAAGGAAACGCCCCCGCCGGCGACACCTCTCGACAAGACAGGCCCCGACAAGGTGGTGCCCGACAAGGCGGCGCCGACCCCGGCCTCTACACCGGCCCCTCAGGTCACTCCCGACACGTCGGCGCGCAAAACATTGATCGATCAAGCGCAGCGCGCGGCGGCCGAGGCCCGCACCATGTTCGACCGCGCCGATGAGGCCTCCAAGGGCGCGCGGTCCATGGCTGGCGAAGCGCGCATCGTGGCCGCGCGCGCAGCGCGCCCTGATCTCGAGAACGCCGAGCGCCTGTCGTACGATGGCGGGGCGAGCTACATCGGCCAGGTGGTCGACGGCAAACGGCAGGGTCTTGGTGTTGCCGAGCTCGGTAATGGCGAGCGTCAGGCCGGCGACTGGGACGCCAATCAATTGAACGGCCTTGGCATCGTGCGGCTGGGCGACGACACGCGTTATTCCGGCCAATGGCGCGACGGGCAATCGACCGGTCTTGGCGTTCGCGAAAGGCCGGGTATCGAACGCTCCGAGGGAAATTTCGTCGCCGGCCATCTCGAAGGTCCTGGCGTGCGTCGGATGCTGACGGATCCGAACGTCGTGCAATCGGGCGAATTCCAGTCCGACCAGCTGGAGGGGCCGGGCGTCGAGACGATCGGCGACCGCGAACGCTACGAGGGCGGATTTCGCAAGGGCCGGCGGCAGGGCTACGGCCAGATCAAAGGCGCCGATGGCACGGTGCGTGCGGAATTGTGGGAAGACGGAAAGCTCGTCGATTCAACACCCTGACGATGATGGCACAGAAGTTGCGCCCAACGGCTGCAACCCGAATTTTCTGGCCCCGTGACCAAAGCTCTGTCTGTCCTCCTGATCGATGACAATCCCGCCCGCGCCGAAATCGTCGAATCGGGGCTGCGGGACGCAGGCTACGTGCTGCTCGAGCGCCTGGAAGGTACCTACGATTTGCTGGCCCGCGTCGCGGCGCTGAAACCCGACGTCATCGTCGTCAGCATCGACAGTCCCAGCCGCGACGCCATCGAAGACCTGCGGCGGACCACCGAGCAGCAACCGCGTCCGATCGCCATGTTTGCCGATCGCTCGGACCCGGCGACGATCGCAGCCGGCATGGCCGCTGGTGTCTCGGCCTATGTCGTGAACGGCCTGGCGCAGGACCGCGTGCAGTCGGTCGTCGACGTCGCGGTCGCGCACTTCAACCGCTACAACTCCATGCGCGAGGAACTCGATCGCGCGCGCCTGTCGCTGGTCGAACGCAAGACGGTCGATCGCGCCAAGGGCCTGCTGATGGAGCAGAAGGGGATCGGCGAGGAGGCGGCGTACCGGCTCCTGCGCAAGCTCGCCATGGACCAGAACAAGCGCATCGGCGAAGTGGCCCAGGACATCCTGACCTACGCCAAGGCCTTTAAGATCTGATCAATAAATAGGCCTGCCTCATTAAGAGTCATGCTGCATATGCGAGCAAATCATAGCACACTACAGGCGCTGTATTTTGCGAAAAAAATAAGATTTACATAAATAAATCAACAGGTTGTCGGGATTTTTATAATCCCATCCCGCTTGGCACATTTCCTGCTGCTTTGCACGAGAGCTCCCAATGGTGGGGGTTCCTGAATTTAGACGGCAGGCCAATGGCGGTCTGCCTTCTCGGACAACGACGTCCTGTACGGCCGGCTCTTGCTGGCTGGGCAGGACGTCTTTTTTTTGGGGTTGAGTGCGGTGGGACATCTCGAGCGACCGAAAGTGACGGTGGGGTTCATCCCCCTGATCGACTGTGCGCCCATCCTGTTCGCCGACATCCTGGGCTTGTTCGAGCGCCATGGTCTCGACGTCGAGATCCGACGCGAGGCTTCTTGGGCGAACATCCGTGACAAGGTGGCGTTGGGCCTGCTCGACGCCGCACACATGCTCTCGCCGATGCCGCTTGCGACCACGCTCGGTATCGACAGCGTCAACGTGCCGATGATCGCGGCCATGACGCTGCAGCTCAACGGCAACTCGATCACCCTGTCCAATGCGCTGTGGCGGGAGATCGAGGAGGTGGCGCCCGAATACGTTGGCATTCATCGCGCCGACGACGCGCCGCTCGATGCCCGCGCCCTGGCGGCGGTCGTCCGCCACCGCGCCCGGCTCGGCAAGCAGCCGATCACGCTCGCCTCGGTCTTCCCCTTTTCATCGCACAATCACCTGCTGCGCCTGTGGCTGGCATCGGGCGGCGTCGATCCCGATCGCGACGTGCGCTTCACCGTCGTGCCGCCGCCGCACATGGTGGCCCATCTCTCCGGCGGTGCCATCGACGGCTATTGCGTCGGTGAGCCGTGGAACCAGCAGGCCGTGTCGCATGGCATCGGCCGCATCGCGGTGACCAGCCTGCACATCTGGAACTCCATGCCGGAGAAAGTGCTGGGCACGACCGAGGTCTGGGCACAGCGCAATCCCAAGACGCTGATCGCACTGGTGAAGGCAATCACCGAAGCCGGCGCCTGGCTCGACGAACCCGGCAACCGGGCGGAGGCGGCCCGCGTCCTGTCGAGTCCGCGCTACGTCAACGTTCCGGCCGAGGTGATCGCCAAGTCGCTGGCGTTGCCGGATTTCCACATCTTCCATCGCCAGGTCGCCAACTTCCCGTGGCGCAGCCATGCCGACTGGTTCCTGGCCCAGATGGTGCGCTGGGGCCAGATCGCGCCACAGCCCGGCCTCGCTGCCGTGGCCGATCGCGTATTCCGCACCGACATCTATCGCGCCGCCGCCAGCGAACTCGGCCTGCCGTGCCCGCTCACCGACCGCAAGGCCGAAGGCGCTCACGCCGATCCGTGGATCCTGCCGACCAACGGCGCCCCGGTCGCGATGGGCCCGGACAGATTTCTCGATGGGTCGGTGTTCGACCCCAGCAATGAAACATCAACAGGCTTCAAGCAGCAGGAGAGCAAGCATGGCAACTAGGAAAGCCAACGGCGGATTGGGGCGGCGCGACATCCTGAAGAATGCGACCGCGACGGCGGCGTTGCTGGGCGCGGCGCGCGCGGCTTTCCCCGGCGGCGCCTTCGCCCAGGCGACCGGTGTCGAGACCAACAAGGTGACGCTGGGCTTCATCGCGCTCACGGATGCGGCGCCGCTGATCATCGCCAAGGAAAAGAAGATCTTCGACAAGTATGGCATCACCGACGCCAACATCGCCAAGCAGGCCTCGTGGGGTACGACGCGTGACAACATGGTGCTGGGGTCCGCCGCCGGTGGCATCGACGGCGCGCATATCCTGACGCCGTTTCCCTATCTCATCTCGCTTGGCACGGTGACGGCGGAGAACAAGCCGACGCCGATGTATATCCTGGCGCGACTCAACTACCAGTGTCAGGGCATCTCGGTTTCCAACGAATTCAAGGGATCCGGCGCCAAGGCCGACGCCTCGCCTCTCAAGGAAGCCTTCGCCAAGAAGAAGGCGGCGGGCAAGGAAGTGAAGTGCGCCATGACCTTCCCGGGCGGCACCCACGATTTGTGGATCCGCTACTGGTTGGCCGCCGGTGGCATCGATCCCGACAAGGACGTTTCGACCATCGTCGTGCCGCCGGCCCAGATGGTGGCCAACATGAAGGTCGGCAACATGGACGCCTTCTGTGTCGGTGAGCCGTGGAACGACCAGCTCGTTCACCAGGACATCGGCTACACGGCCTGCACGACCGGCGAAGTCTGGAAGGACCATCCGGAGAAGTCGCTCGGCATGCGAGCCGACTGGGTCGACAAGAATCCGAAGGCCGCCATGGCCGTGCTGATGGCCGTCATGGAGGCCCAGCAGTGGTGCGAGAAAATGGAAAACAAGGGCGAGATGGCGAACATCATCGGCAAGCGCCAATGGTTCAACGTCCCGCCGGCCGACATCATCAGTCGAATCAAGGGCGATATCGACTACGGCGACGGTCGCAACGTCAAAGGCAGCGACCTGCTCATGAAATTCTGGAACGGTGGCGTGTCATATCCGTACCAGAGCCACGAGCTGTGGTTCCTCACGGAGAACCAGCGCTGGGGCAAACTCCCGGCCGACCTCGATACCAAGGCGATCATCGGCAAGGTCAATCGAGAGGACCTGTGGCGTACGGCGGCGAAGAACATCGGTGCTGCCGAAGCCGACGTTCCCAAGACGACATCGAAGGGCAAGGAGACGTTCTTCGATGGCAAGGTTTTCGATCCGGCTGATCCCAAGGCCTACCTCGCCAGCCTCAAAATCAAGAAGGTGGCCTGATGTCGATTGCGACCAAAGCCGACACGATGTCGGCCGCCGATCCCGTTCCGGGCGCGACGGCCGAGATCGTGGCATTCCGGCCGCCGATGCGACCTGCCATGGATCGGATCGCCGCCGCCGCCCGCCATACGATGAGTGTCTTGCTTCCGCCGCTCATCGTGATCTCTCTCACCCTGTTCACCTGG
Organism: Reyranella sp.; assembly: GCA_029946105.1. Taxonomy (GTDB): domain Bacteria; phylum Pseudomonadota; class Alphaproteobacteria; order Reyranellales; family Reyranellaceae; genus Reyranella. Next base: position 32,161 of record JAQSDW010000083.1, read on the forward strand.
CAGCTTCTCTGCTCGGAGCCCGGCGCGCGCCTGCCGCCGCCGACCAAGGTTGTGTCGGATGCCTGGGATTTCATCGTCGACCCGTTCTACGACAATGGTGGCGTCGACAAGGGCGCGTTCTGGCAGATTTCCAAGAGCCTCGGCCGTGTCGGCATCGGCTTTAGTCTCGCCGCGATCGTCGGCATCGCTTTGGGCGTGCTGGTCGGTCAGAGTACCTGGGCAATGCGCGGTCTCGATCCGATCTTCCAGGTGCTGCGCACGATCCCGCCTCTCGCTTGGCTGCCTTTGTCTCTCGCGGGCTTCCGCGATGCACAGCCCTCGGCGATCTTCGTGATCTTCATCACCTCGATCTGGCCGATCATCATCAACACGTCGGTGGGCGTGCGGAACATCCCGCAGGACTATCGCAATGTGGCGGCGGTGATCCGGCTCTCGTGGTGGGAGGTGTTCTACAAGATCACGCTGCCCGCCACGGTGCCTTACATCTTCACCGGCCTGCGCATCGGTATCGGACTCTCCTGGCTCGCCATCGTCGCGGCCGAGATGCTGATCGGCGGCGTTGGCATCGGCTTCTTCATCTGGGACGCGTGGAACAGCTCGCGCATCTCCGACATCATTGTGGCTCTGGTCTACATCGGCATCGTCGGCTTCCTGCTCGACAAGCTGATTGCCACGGTCGGGCACTTCGTCAGCCACGGCGTCGCGGCGCAATAGGAGCACCGGTCATGAACCAGCCCTATCTCAAGTTCGAACAGATCGGCATGAGCTTCCGTCGCGGCCAGATGGAGACGGAGGTGCTGCGCGATGTGAATCTCCACATCGAGCAGGGCGCGTTCGTCTCGATGATCGGCCATTCTGGCTGTGGCAAGTCGACCCTGCTCAACATCCTGGGTGGCTTGCTGCAGTCGACGACCGGGGAGGTCTTCCTCGAAGGCAAGGTGGTGGACGAGCCTGGTCCCGACCGCGCCATCGTTTTCCAGAACCACTCGCTGCTGCCGTGGCTCACCGTCTACGGCAATATCGCCATCGCCGTCGACAAGGTGTTCGGCTCACGTAAGAACAAGGCCGAGCGCCACGACTGGGTCATGCACAATCTCGAGCTGGTGCAGATGGCCCAGGCCAAGGACAAGCGCCCGCACGAGGTCTCGGGCGGCATGAAGCAGCGCGTCGGCATCGCCCGCGCGCTCGCCATGCAGCCCAAGGTACTGCTGATGGACGAGCCGTTCGGTGCCCTCGACGCCCTGACGCGTGCCCATCTGCAGGACAGTGTGATGGAGATCCATGCCCGTCTCGGCAACACGGTGCTGATGATCACCCATGACGTCGACGAGGCGGTGCTGCTGTCCGATCGCGTGGTCATGATGACCAACGGTCCTGCGGCGACAATTGGTGAGATCCTGGCGATCGAACTGCCGCGGCCGCGCCGTCGGCTCGATCTCGCGACCGATCCGGAATATGCGCGCTGCCGGGCGGCGGTGCTGGAGTTCCTCTACGCGCGTCACCGGGTTCCGGCGCGCGTAGCGGCCTGATAGAGTGTCATGAGCGACTTCGACGACCAGCAGAAGCAATGGCTGCAGGGCTTCGTCAGCGGTATCGAAGCGCGCAAGGCTGCTGACAAGCTTGCAGGTCGCACGGCGGGGGCACCGGCCGCCGAGGCGATAGGTCCAGATGCCCTGCAGTACGCAGCCCAGGACCGCGCGGTCGCGGCGGGCGGCAAGCTGGTCACCGAGGAAACCGCCAAGCGGGCGCGCCACCCGCTCGACCGCTGGGACGAGGTCGTGGGCCGTGCCGAGGCCGGTCAGTTCCCCAAGGGCGTTGACGTCCTGCTCACCAAGTATCACGGGCTCTTCTATGTCGCGCCGGCGCAGAACTCCTACATGTGCCGGCTGCGCATCCCCAATGGCATCCTGAACGCCTGGCAGATGCATGGTCTCGCCGATGCGGCCGACTCCTTCGGCGGCGGCTACGCCGACGTCACGACCCGCGCCAACCTGCAGATCCGTGAGATTTCGGCGGCGCATGGCGTCGATCTTCTGCTGGCGGTCCAGGATCTCGGCCTGACGGCGCGCGGCTCCGGCGCCGACAATATCCGCAACATCACCGGCAGTCCGACCGCCGGCATCGACCCGCAGGAACTCTACGACACGCGGCCGCTGTGTCGCGCCATGCATCACTACATCCTCAATCATCGCGAGATGTATGGCCTGCCGCGCAAGTTCAACATTGCCTTCGATGGCGGCGGGCGTGTGCCGGTTCTGGAAGACACCAACGACATCGGCTTCGTTGCGGTCGAGGTGAGGGGTGGACCCGAAGGAGATAAGTCCTTCGAGCCCGGCGTCTACTTCCGCCTGCAGTTGGGTGGCATCACCGGCCATCTCGACTTCGCATTCGACACCGAGGTCCTGCTGAAGCCCGCGGAATGCGTGGCGGTGGCGGGCGCCGTCGTGCGGGCCTTTGCCGTCCATGGCGATCGCACCAACCGGCTGAAGGCCCGCCTCAAATATGTGATCGACCGGATTGGGCGCGAGGCGTTTCTCAAGGAAGTCGAGAAGGAACATGGCTCGGCGCTTCGTCGTGCGGCCGGAGCCGTCGTCATGCCGCGCAGGCTGGCGAATAAAGGCGGCCATATCGGCGTGCATGGCCAGAAGCAGCCGGGCCTCAATTATCTTGGCCTCGTGTTGCCGGTCGGCCGGCTCACCTCCGAGCAGATGCGCGGCCTCGGGGCGATCTCCGAGCGTTTTGGCAGCGGCACGCTTCGGCTCACCGTTTGGCAAAACCTGCTCATCTCCGACGTCGCCGACCGCGACGTCGGTATCTGCATTGCCGCCATCGCTGCCCTCGGCCTCGGGATCGAGGCCAACGCCATCCGCCGCGGCCTCGTTGCCTGTACCGGCAATGCCGGCTGCAAGTTCGCCGCCTCCAACACCAAGGGCCATGCGCTCAAGCTGGCCGACTATCTCGAGGCCCGCGTGGCGGTCGACACGCCGGTGAACATTCACCTGACGGGCTGCCATCATTCCTGCGCCCAGCACTATGTCGGCGACATCGGATTGCTGGCGGCCAAGATCGATCGCGGTGAGGAAAGCGTCGAAGGCTATCACGTCTATATCGGTGGTGGTGCCGCTTCGACCGCCGAGCAGGCGATGGCGCGCGACTATGCCCAGTCGGTGGCGTTCGACGATCTGCCGCCGCTGCTCGAGCGTCTGTTCACGGCCTACCTCACGCATCGGCAAGCGCCGACCGAGTCGTTCTTCGAATTCTGCCGCCGGCACGAGATCGTCCAACTGCACGAACTCGCCGACTCGGCACCGGTCCGGGCGCTCGCGGCATGAACGCCATGGTACCCCTGCCGTCGCTGATCCCTGAGAACGCACCGTTCTCGACCGAACAGCGTGCCTGGCTGAACGGCTTTTTTTCGGCTTACCTCGGCGTCACCGGCGAGGCCGTTTCCGGAGCAAGCGCCGAACCTGACGAGCCAGAGGATTTTCCCTGGCATGACGCGTCGCTCGCCATGCCGGAACGCATGGAGCTCGCCAAGGAGGCGAAGCCTGAACGCAGGCTGATGGCGGCGATGGCGCAGCTCGATTGCGGCCAGTGCGGTTATCTCTGCCAGACCTATGCCGAGGCCGTGTGGTCGGGCGCCGAGGCTGACATGGGCCGCTGCGTGCCGGGCGGCAAGGAAACCCAGCGCAAACTGAAGGAGCTGATTGCGGCGCTTGAAGGTGAGCGTGGTGCGCCGGCTTCGGCGCCGGTCGCCAAGCCCGCCGGCATCCACGGCTTCTCGCGCGACCGGCCGGCGCTTGCCACGCTGGTCGACGCCCATCCGCTCAACCGGCCCGGCTCCGAGAAAGACGTGCGCCACGTCGTGTTCGATCTCTCGGCCACCGACGTCACCTACGAGGCGGGCGACAGTCTGGGCGTCTTCGCGCGCAAGAGCCCTCAGCTTGTGCAGTCCGTGCTCGACCGTCTCGGCGCCACCGGCGAGGAGATCGTGGGGTACGATGGCGAGGCGCTGCCGCTGCGCCAGGTGCTTCTCAGCAAGGTCGATATTACCCGCCCCAGCGACGAGTGCATGCTGTTCCTCGCGACCCGCGCTTTCGACGGTGAGGAGGCGCTGAAGTTGCAGGCGCTGGCCGCGGGCGAGGGTCCGCCCGAGCTGGCCGACGCCGACTTGCTCGATCTCCTGCATGCCTTCCCCTCGGTGATGCCATCGCTGCCAGGCCTGCTGAAGTCGCTCGATCGCCTGCAGCCCCGGCTCTATTCGATCGCGTCGTCGTCGAAGGCCCATCCGCGCGAGGTCCATCTCACCGTGTCGGCGGTGCGCTGGGACAGCAATGACCGCACCCGCACCGGCATCGGCTCGTGCTACCTCGCCGACTTCGCCAAACCGGGCGACGTCATCCCGGTGTTCGTCCAGAAAAGCCACGGCTTCGGCCCGCCCGCCGACGACAGCGTGCCTGTCATCATGGTCGGACCCGGCACCGGCATCGCGCCGTTTCGTGCCTTCCTCGAGGAGCGCGAGGCGCGCAGCGCGGCATCGGGAAAAAAGAGTGGGTGCAACTGGCTGTTCTTCGGCGACCAGAAGCGCGTCACCGATTTTCTCTACGAAGACCAGATCGTCGACTGGCAGCGCCGCGGCATCCTCAGCCGGCTCGACCTCGCCTTCTCGCGCGACCAGGCGGAGAAGATCTATGTGCAGACGCGCATGGAGGAGAACGCGGCAGAGCTTTGGGCGTGGCTGGAAGAGGGCGCCCACTTCTATGTCTGCGGCGACGCCAAGCGCATGGCCAAGGACGTCGAGGACACGTTGTTGCGGATCGCGACCGAGCATGGCGGCAAGAGCGCCGGTGAGGCCAAGGCCTGGCTCGACGGCCTCGCCCGGGCTGGCCGCTACCAGCGCGACGTCTACTGAGTGACCCGATGAGTGGCACGCCCGTCCGGACGACTTGTCCTTACTGCGGTGTCGGTTGCGGCATCGTGGCGACGCCCGACGGACGCGGCGGCGCCGATATCGTGGGCGACGAAGCTCATCCGGCCAATCAGGGCAGGCTTTGCTCCAAGGGCGCGGCCTTGGGCGAGACCCTGTCGCTGGACGACCGGCTGCTCCATCCCGAGATCGACGGCCGGCGGGTCTCGTGGGAGACGGCGCTCGACACGGTGGCCGGCGGATTTCGCGATGTCATCGCCCAGCACGGGCCCGACGCGGTGGCCTTCTACGTCTCGGGCCAGCTCCTCACCGAGGACTATTACGCCGCCAACAAGCTGATCAAAGGCTTTCTCGGCACCGCCAACATCGACACCAACTCCAGGCTTTGCATGGCCTCGTCGGTGGCTGGCCACAAGCGCGCCTTCGGCAGCGACACCGTGCCGGGGCTCTACGAGGATTTCGAACAAGCCGATCTCGTCGTGCTGGTCGGCAGCAATCTTGCCTGGTGTCATCCCGTCCTGTTCCAGCGCCTGGAGGCGGCCAAGCGCGCGCGGCCTGGGATGAATGTCGTGGTGATCGATCCGCGCCGCACCGACACCTGCGAGATCGCCGACCTGCACCTGGCCCTTAAGCCCGGCAGCGACGTCGCCCTGTTCAACGGCCTGCTGGTCGAACTGCACCGCCGTGGGCTCACGGCAAAGAAGTATGTCGAGCAGCACACAGCAGGCTTCGAGGAGGCGCTGATGGCGGCGCGCGCCAGCGATCTCACCGCCTGCGATCTGTCGGCCGCCGATGTCGCAACCTTCGTCGAATGGTTTGCGCGCGCCGAGAAGACGGTGACGCTCTATTCGCAAGGCGTGAACCAGTCGAGCGCCGGCGTCGACAAGGTGAACGCCATCATCAACTGCCATCTTCTCACCGGGCGCATAGGCCGGCCGGGCATGGGGCCGTTCTCGATCACCGGACAGCCCAACGCCATGGGCGGCCGCGAGGTCGGCGCGCTCAGCAACACGCTGGCCGCACACATGGACTTCGCCCTCGAAGACGTCGATCGCGTCGGCCGCTTCTGGCAGAGCCCCGGGATGGCCAAGCGCCCCGGGCTGAAGGCAGTCGAACTGTTCGACGCCGTGAAGTCCGGTCGCATCAAGGCGGTGTGGATCATGGCAACCAATCCGGTCGCCAGCCTGCCCGATGCCGATGCCGTGCGCGCGGCGCTCAAGGCCTGCGAGTTCTCCATCGTCTCCGAGGCGGTGCGCGCCAGCGACACCGTCGATGCCTGCCGCATCCGCCTGCCGGCGCTGGCTTGGGCGGAGAAGGACGGCACCGTCACCAACTCCGAACGCAGCATCTCGCGCCAGCGGCCGTTCCTTCCCGCGCCCGGCGAGGCACGGCAGGACTGGTGGATCGTGGCCGAGCTCGCGCGCCGCCTGGGCTTCAGTGAGGCTTTCGCCTGGAACGGCGTCGCCGACATTTTCCGCGAGCATGCCGCACTCTCGGCCTTCGAGAATGACGGCCACCGCGACTTCGACATCGGCGCCTACGCCGGTATCGATGATGCAGCCTACGACAAGCTCGCTTCGTTCATCTGGCCGGCCCCTGCCGACGGAGCGCGCGCCGGCAAGGCGACCGGCCAGCGCTTCTTCGCCGACGGTGGCTTCTATCATGGTGATCGCCGCGCGCGCTTCATCGCGACGTCGCCGCGCGCACCGGTGCATGCGCCCAGCACCGAGCATCCACTGCGTCTCAACACTGGCCGCGTGCGCGACCAGTGGCACACCATGACGCGGACGGGAAAGTCGGTGCGTCTCGCCGGTCATCGTCCCGAGCCGTTGATCGAGATGCATCCTGATGATGCGACGGCGCGTGGCCTCGGCAACGGCGACATCGCCGAAGTGACCAGCGCCTGGGGCCGCGCGGTGCTCCGCGTCCATCTTACGGACTCCTTACGGGACGGTGACGCTTTCGCGCCGATGCACTGGACGGCGCAGGTCTCGCGCGCCGGCGCCATCAACGCCGCCGTCAATCCCGCCGTCGATCCGATCTCGGGGCAACCGGAGTTGAAACACACGCCGATTGAAATTCGACGCCTAGATATGCGCTGGCATGGCACGATTCTCGCTCGCAGACCGGTGATGCTGCCAGAGATCACCTATTGGGCGCGCGCGAAGGGCGCCGGCTATCACGCCTACATCGTTGCGGGCGAGCAGCCGTTCGCACTTGCACAACGAGCACTGTCCGCCGCCGTGCGCACCACGAACCCAGGTCCGTGGCTGGAGGGCGAACAGGGCGTGGGTGCGGTCATCAGCGATGGCCGGCTCGAGGCCGTGCTTGTATTGGGCACCGGTCATGACGAGCGGGCGCGCGATCGCTTCGCGCCGTTCATGGCGATGGATCGTCTCTCGGTCGAAGACCGCAACGTGCTGCTGCATGGCGGAGATGTCGCCGACAGGGGCGGCGAGATCTGCGCCTGCCTTGGCGTGTCGACGGCCGCGGTGACGGCCGCGATCGCCAGGGGCGCCACGTCGCTGGCAGCCCTCGGCGCCGTCACCCGCGCCGGCACCAACTGTGGCTCCTGCCGGCCTGAGTTGCGGGCGCTGCTGCGTGCGCTGCGGCAGAGCGAGGCGGCGTAATGCAGGCTTTCCCGCTCTTCATGTCCTTGCGGGGCCGCCGCGCGCTGATGGTCGGCGGCACCGAGGCGGCGGCGCGCAAGGTCGAGCTGCTGCTGTCAGCCGGCGCCCAGGTGACGCTGATCGCCGATACCGTGGTGGGCGAGATCGCCCAACTGATCGCCGAGGGCCGAATCTCGTGGATGGGTTGCGCCTTCGACGGCGAAGACCTCGCCGGCGTGTCGCTGGTCATCGTCGCGAGCGAGGACGAGGCTTTGCAGGCGCGCGTCTCGCTGGCGTCCCAGCAGCGCTGCCTGCCGGTGAACGTCGTCGACCGGCCCAAGCTCTCGAGCTTCATCATGCCCGCCATCGTCGATCGGGCGCCGATAACCATCGCCATCTCGACCGGCGGCGCCGCGCCGGCGCTGGCGCGACGCCTCCGGGCCGACATCGAGCGGGCAATGCCCGCTGCCATCGGCCGGCTGGCACGCTTCGCCGAGGTTTTCCGTGCCCAGGTCCGCCGCACGCTCGACGAGTCACCAGTGCGCCGCCGTTTCTGGGATCGCGTGTTCGAGGGCCGCATCGGCGAGCTGGCGTTGGCTGGCGACGAGATCGGTGCCCGGCGCGAATTGATCAAGCTGCTGGATGGCACGCGCTCCGAGGCGCAGACCGTCGGCATGGTGCATCTGGTCGGCGCCGGCCCCGGCGATCCCGACCTGCTGACGATGAAAGCCCACCGGCTGCTGCAGCGCGCCGATGTCGTGGTCTACGACCGCCTGGTCTCGGCCGAGGTGCTGGCGATGGCACGACGCGACGCCGAGCGTCTCTATGTCGGCAAGCGCCCCGGCAACCATTCGATGTCCCAGGACGAGATCAATGCCCGCCTGGTGGCGCTGGCCCGCGCCGGCAAGAGCGTGGTGCGGCTGAAGGGCGGCGATCCGTTCATGTTCGGCCGCGGCGGCGAGGAGATCGAGGCGCTGGCCTCCGCCGGCATCGCCGTCGAGGTCGTGCCGGGCGTGACCGCGGCGCTGGGTTGTGCCGCCAGCGCCGGCATCCCGCTCACCCATCGCGACCACGCCCAGACCTGCGTCTTCGTGACGGGTCATCGCAAAGATGGACGACTGGATCTCGACTGGCCGATGCTGGCCCGGCCGCGCCAGACCGTCGTCATCTATATGGGCGTCGAGGCGCTGCCCACGATCGCGACCCAGCTCGTGGCCCATGGCCTGCCGGCGTCGACGCCTGTCGCGCTGATCGAGAACGGCACGACCGACCGCGAGCGCCGGGTCGTCGGCACGTTGGCCACCATCGAGCGCCAGGGGATGCGGACCCGGCTCGAGGGCCCTACTCTTTGCCTGGTGGGAGAGGTGGTTGGGCTCGCGATGGCTCAAACCGGGGCTGAAAAGGCGACTGAATTTAAGTTTGAGTCGAGAGTCGGTCTCTGATAGGACCATCTGTGACATAAATACAACAATTCAGGGGCCGGAATGCGGTTATACGTGATGAGCGTGGCAGCCTTGCTGGCGATTGCCGGTACAGCCGTCGCCCAGACCAACCCCGCCGGATCGGTGACACCCGAGGTCCTGCGTGGAACGCCCGCCGATCCGGCGAAGAAGACACCTCCCGGCGCCAAGACAGCGGCGCCCGCCAAGACCACTACCGCCGTCCACAAGACCGCCGCCGCTCCCGCCGCCAAGCCGGCTGCGCCCGCGGCCAAGCCGGCCGCCCAGCGCCCCGCCACCCAGCGCACCACGCCCGAGACCCTGCGCGCCGCCCGCTACGGCGGCTTTGCGCCCGCCCAGCCGCCCGGCCCGCCGCCGGAACTCGACATGGTGAGCCCGCGCAGCCTCAGCCTGGTCAGCTTCAACACCCAGGAGACGCTCACCGTCACCTACTGGTCGAACGGCGCCTACCATCGCGACGCGCTCAACAAGCTCAACCATTTCCTGCGCGACAGCCGCGACAATGCTGAAACCGAGATGGACCCGCTGCTGTTCGACGTGCTGTGGCACACCACGCGCATCGTAGGCTACGGCGGCTCGATCGAAGTGCTGTCGGCCTTTCGCTCGCCGACCAGCAACGCCTGGCTGGCCAGCGTCAGCCGCGGCGTGGCGCGCGACAGCCAGCACATGAACGGCAACGCCATGGACATCCGCTTCCCCGGCGTCGCGGTCTACCAGATCCGCCAGGCCGCGCGGGCGCTCAACCTGGGCGGCGTCGGCTTCTATCCGCGCTCCGGTTTCGTCCATCTCGACACCGGCCCCGTTCGGTACTGGTAAGTTCGTTACTGGTAACCTGATGTGAGCGGCATCGAGATCGTCGAAGGCGACATCACGCGCCTCGACGTCGATGCCATCGTGAACGCCGCCAACGAAAGCCTGCTGGGCGGCGGTGGTGTCGACGGCGCTATCCATCGCGCCGCCGGGCCCGAGCTGCTCGCCGAATGCCGCACGCTCGGCGGCTGCCCGACCGGCCAGGCCAAAATCACCAGCGGCTACCGCCTGAAGGCGCGCCACGTCATCCATACCGTCGGCCCCGTGTGGCAGGGCGGCGACAGCGGCGAACCCGCACTGCTCGCAAACTGCTACCGCAATTCCCTGGCGCTGGCCGTCGTGCATGGCCTCGGCAGCATCGCCTTTCCCGCCATCTCGACCGGCATCTACGGTTACCCGAAGGAACCCGCCACCGAGATCGCCGTGCGCGAGGCCCGCATGATCGCGATGCCGGCGCGCATCGTCTTCTGCTGCTTCGATACCGAGACGGCGGCGCTCTATCGCGAGTTGCTGGGGGTCTGACCCCAGCTCATTGCCCGTACCGCTTAGCATCGCCCAGAAATTCCAGCTCTTCCGCTGTGCTCGTGCGGCCGAGCGCCTCGTTGCGATGCGGGAAGCGGCCGAAGCGGGCGACGACGTCGCGATGCTCGGCGGCCGATTTCAAATTCTCCTCGCCGCCGATCGTGTCGAACAGCGCGCAGGCCATGAGCTGGTCGGCCAGCACCTCGCTGTGGCCGAACGGCATGAAGAAGAACAGCCGATGGTTGGAGCTGAAGGCCACCGGATAGAAGCGGGCGAGCGCCAGCCGCGCCGTCTCCAGCGCCTTGGCATCGCCGCTGAAGGCGCGGGCGGTCTTGCGGAAGCAGTTGCGCGGGAACTGGTCGCACAAAAGGATCAGTGCCAGCGCGCCCTCGGGCGAGTCCTTCCAGGCCTCGAGCCCGCCCGTCACCGCCTGCTCGATCCTGGTGCCGAAGCGCGACACCGTCTCGGCATCGAACTCGGGCGTGCTGCGCCACCAGATGTCGCGCGCCTTGGCGTGATCGGGGTGGCCGAGCGGGAGGAACCAGAAATCGAGGATGTCGCGGATGGTGGCGGTCATATGAAAATGTCATCCTGAGTGGAACGAAGGATCCTTCGCTTCGCTCAGGATGACACGCAAGGGGAAATTCACCGTGGGCAAGGTCAAAAACGTTCTGTTCATCATGTGCGATCAGCTGCGCGCCGATCATCTGTCGTGCGCCGGACATCCGCATCTCCAGACGCCCGCCATCGACGCGCTCGCCAGGCGCGGCGTGCGCTTCCCGCGCGCCTATGTGCAGTCGGGCGTCTGCGGCCCCAGCCGCATGAGCTACTACACCGGCCGCTACATGTTCTCCCACGGCGCCACCTGGAATCGCGTGCCGCTCTCCCTGCGCGAAAAGACGATCGGCGACTATCTCACCCCGGCCGGCATAAAAGTGGCGCTGGCCGGCAAGACGCATGTGATGCCCGACCTCGAAGGCCTCGAGCGCTACGGCATCGAGGGGGGCTCGGCGCTCGATGCTCTGCTGCGCGCCGGCCGCTTCGAGGAGATCGACCGCTACGACGGCCATCATCCGCCGGGCAAGGAGAGCGGCTATCCCGACTATCTCCGCCGCCATGGCTACAACGCCGACGATCCCTGGACCGGCTATGTCATCGCCGCCGATGGCCCGAACGGTGAGCAGCTCTCGGGCTGGAACATGCGTAACGTCCATCTGCCGGCGCGCGTGAAAGAGGAGCATTCCGAGACCGCCTACATGACGCGCGAGGCCATGCGCTTCATGGATGAACAGGATGAACGACCGTGGTGTTTGCACCTGTCCTACGTGAAACCGCACTGGCCCTACATGGCGCCCGCGCCCTATCACAACATGTACGGGCCCGCCGACATGCTGCCGCTGAACCGCGACGAGCAGGAGCGCGCGAATGAGCATCCCGTGCTGGCCGCCTACCGCGAGCACGAGGAATCGATCTCCTTCTCGCGCCCCGAGGCGCCCGGCATCGTGCGCCCGGCCTACATGGGCCTGATCAAGCAGCTCGACGATTGGCTGGGCCGCCTGTTCGACCACATGAAGAAGAGCGGCCGGCTCGACGACACGCTGATCTTCTTCACCGCCGACCATGGCGATTTCCTCGGCGACCACTGGCTGGGCGAAAAGGAGATGTTCTTCGAGGAGGCGCTGCGCGTGCCCTTCATCGTCGTCGATCCCGACCCCGAGGCCGACCTGACGCGGGGCACGGTCGACGAACGCTTCGTCGAGGCGGTCGACGTCGTGCCGACCATGCTCGAGGCGCTGGGCCTGCCGCCCCACGACCACCTCGTCGAGGGCCGCTCGCTGGTGCCGCTCACCCGCAAGATCCATCTCGACACCTGGCGCGACGCCGTCTTCTCCGAGCTCGACTATTCCTTCCGCCAGGCGCGGCTGATCCTGAAGCGCAAGCCGGGTGAATGCCGCGCCATCATGGTCCGCACCGACCGCTGGAAATACGTCTGGTGGCAGGACTTCCGGCCGATGCTGTTCGACCTCGCAAACGATCCGAAGGAACGCCACGATCTCGGCGCCAGTGACGGCCACGCCGACATTCGCCGGGAGATGGAGCAGCGCCTGGGCGAGTGGCTGCGCTTGCGCAAGACCCGCGTCACCGTGGACGACGCCTACGTCGCCGCCCGCACCGCCACCCACAAGAAGGCCGGCGTCTTTTTCGGCCAATGGTGAGGGCGGGCATTTCGCGAATCCGAAACGGATCTTTTTCGGAGTCGCCGGACGGCCCGCAACGCCTTGAAGGAACTCGGAAAACAGCCGACGCGACCTGAAAAAGCGTGTCGCATAGAACGCGACAAATAAAAGTTCGCCTATCGTCCGCCAAAGGCCTCTTGCTATCCTATCGCGAAAGCACAGATTTCTGGTGCCCTGGGAATCCATGATAGGAATATATCGCAGGAAAAATAGGAGTCAAACCCCTATCCTTCCTCCCCAAGAATGCCCTCTCCGCCCACGAAGTGGGGGGAGAGGGAGGGGACCCGCAAAGCGGGGAGGGTGAGGTGGGTCTTCGGCCTCGCAATCCGCGAATCTCGTCCAGTTGAGGCACCACCTCACCTTCCCATTGCTTCGCAATGGGCCCCTTCCTCTCCCCCGTTTCACGGCAGAGAGGAACTTGAGGGGGGGAGAGAAATTTACTCCGGCTGCAGCAGACTCTACCGCTTCGCCGGCTCGGCCTTGTCGAGCACCAGTTCGATCGGCTTCAGGAAATCGGTGCCGGCGACGGGCAGGGGTTGCCGGAGTTCGAACAGCGTCTGGTGCGCCAGCACCATCCGCGCGGCGATCGCGAGGCGGCGGCCCTCGAACGAGGTCTCCTTGGGCAGGCGCAGCGCGAAGGGCATCGGCACCTGCCAGCCGCTGCGCACGACCTGCTCGGCCAGGATCTCCGGCGGGGATTTGGCGACGTCGAGAACCTGTACGCGCAGTTCGGCGCCGCGCGGCAGCGTCATCTTCTCGGCGTACGTCGCCGCCCCCTCGACGACGATCGCCGGCGGCAGCACGTCGTCCAGGCGCCGCATCAGCGGGCTGGCGTGGAACATCAGCGCCTCGCCCTTGGCGTCGAGCACGCAGGTGAAGCGGAAGGGCACCGAGGTGCCGTTGCGCCGCCGGTACGCGCCGGTGCCGGTGACCGTGGTCGAGATCGGCTGCGTGCCGACGCTCTCCTCGGTACGCTCGATCGTGACCCAGGGCATGCCGTCGAGCGCGATGACGCCAAAGGCCGCATCGGCCTGGCGGACGTCGAGCCCCACCCGGCCGGCGCAGCGCGACAGCGCCGACGACGAGACGCCGCCCGCATCCTGCCCGAAGGCAGGGGCGAACGCCGGGGCCGCGATGCCCGCGAGCAGCAGGAGGAGACCGGAAAGACGCCGCATGAAAAATCCCTCGCGGAACGATCCTAGCCGCGCCGCCGCCCGCCCGGTCTGATCTGGATCAAGCCGCCCTCAGCGCTTGCGGACGAACTCCGCGCGCAGGACGAGGCCTTTTATGCTCTCGTGGCGGCAGTCGATCTCCTGGGCGTCGCCGGTCAGGCGGATGGACTTGATGACCGTTCCACGCGGCAGCGTCTGGTTGGCGCCCTTGACCTTGAGATCCTTGACCAGGAGGACGCTGTCGCCGTCGGCCAGGAGATTGCCGACCGAATCGCGGACCTCGACAATCCCCGGGACGACGACTTCCGCGGCGGCTTTCTTCGCCGCCGCTTCGGCTGCGGGAATCCATTCGCCGCTGGCGTCGTCATAGACATAGTCGTCGTCGGGTTCGGCCATCTCTGCGTCGCCTCCTGCAACGGAGCGAGGGCTCTACAGGCCCGCGATCGCAGCCGCAAGCTTCGGCGCGCCTCAGCTCCAGTCGTCGTCCTCCCCGCCGGGCGGCAGCGGCGTTCCCGCGAACCAGGCGCGCGATCTCAGCGTGAACAGGCAGTAGATCGCCGCCACCATCAGCGCAATCCGGCCGACGGCCAGATAGCCCGTCCATCCCCGCTCCAGCATGTCGGGGAAGTGGGCAACGTCATAGAAGAGGATCAACAGCGTGAACGGGATCAGCAGCCACCGCGCGATGCCGCTGCCGCGGCGGCTGACAAGGCCCATCAGGACCACCCCGATGACGAACAGCACGACATTTACCAGGATGGCCCGAGGGGTTCCGATCATCGCTATCGAATAGTCGAACATCGAGAACGCGATCACCGCGCTCACGCCGAGGGCCACGATCCACAGCTGCTCGAAGCGGCGAATGTCGCGCGGCGTGCCGTCCTGCATTTCAAGTGATTCGAACATCGGCCCCTTCCGATCCGGCGGATGAAGGGCCTCCCACAGGGGACACCTGCCGATTCCCTGCCGATGTGCCCTCAACGTCGCGGCGGCGCGTTGGTTCCCGGCAAGTCCGGGAACTCGTCGGAAAGGAGCGCGCCCGGCTATTCCGGCTTCATCTGGCCCTTCTTGGCCAGGTCGCCGATGCCGGCGTCCTCGGTTTTCAGGAAGGCGGAAGGCGTCCGGGGTCGAGGGCCGCACGGTGGCGCCGAGGTCCTTCAGCTTCTGGGCGAGGTCCTGCTCGCCCAGCGCCGCCACGACCGCCTTGTTCAGCGTCTCGATGATCGGCTGTGGCGTACCGGCGCGCACGAACACACCCAGCGTCGTGCCGCCGTCGAAGGCGGTGCCGCCGGCCTCGGTGATGGTCGGCACGTCGGGCAGCTCGGGCACGCGCTTTCTGACCCCTCCACCCTCGTAAGACGAGGGCCCCTCGCCCCATGAAGGGGAGGAAACCTAAAACTCCATCGGATCGCGGAAGTGCGCCTTGAACACCCGGTCGCGATGCTCGACCAGCACCGGATCGAGCGCCGCCAGGATCGCGGGATCGCTCGCGGTGAAGCCCGCCCGCGAGGCCTCGCGCATCGGGCAGTGTGTCGCCGGCAGCGGGGCGATGATGTTGGCGACCGCCACCCAATAGACGTCGACGGCGCTCAAGCTCTCGCCCACGAACCAGGGCACGCCGCGCGCCTGCTGCGCTTTCAGCTGCACTGCCAGCGCCCGCAACGTGGCCGCGATCCGTCCGCCTGCCGCCGCGGCGTTTGCTGCGTCGAAGCCGTACTTGCCGATCAACGGCGCCAATCTTCCCGCATTGCCGCTGGCGACCGCGCCCGCAAACATCTGCAGCCGCCGGTTCCAGGCGATGCCGCGCTCGCCCAGCATCTCGTGGCAAAGCCCGATCGCGAGCGCACGTTGCAGCGGATCGGCAGGCAGCAGCGCGGGCTCCGGCGCCAGCCGCTCGGCCAGCAGCAGGATGTCGAGCCAGCGGTTGAGCGGCGTCTCGCCCTGCCAGGCCACGACCGGCGCGCTGTTCTGCCCCGACCAGGCTGCGATCTCCGCGTTCGCGCCGGCCACGTCCAGCGGGGC
>JAQSDW010000084.1:0-18429 GCA_029946105.1 Reyranella sp.
TTGTAGCCGTTCAAGCCGCCGGCCGAGGCCGCGCACGATGGGGTAGGCGCCGACGGCGACGGCGAGGCCGATCAGGCCCAGCGCCGCCGCGATCCAGAAGATCGGGTTGGGCCGCTCGCGCACCTGGCGCGCCACCAGCCAGCGGCCGTCGGGCAGTTGCAGCGTGAAGCTGGGGCCACCCTGGCCGCGCCGCCAGCCGGTGCGGGCGCGACGCACCTCGAAGCGCGGCGGCGGCGTGCCCGACATGGCGATCAGGTCGCCGTTGGGGCGGTAGAGCGCGATGTCGAAGCGCAGCTTGCGGTTCAGCGCCTCGACCGCGCGCTGCTGGTCGGCTTTCGGGGTGTCCGCGTCGGGCAGCAGCGCGCCGGTGAGCTCGGCCGCGACGTCGAGATACTGCGGCGTGCGGTTGTCGTCGTCGGCCACCCACCACACCACCGCCACCGCGCCGACGAACACCGCCAGCACGACGAGGATGGTGGCGTAGAACTGGAGGTAGAGGCGGTTCATGGCTTAGGTGCGCTCCACCCCCTCACCTAACCTCTCCCCCTGAAGGGGGAGAGGAACATGAGGAAGAGCATTGGAGAATTCATGCTCCTCTCCCCCGTGAGGGGGAGAGGTGGGGTGAGGGGGTAAACGCAAGATCCTCATCGATCCTGGTCCTTGGCGAACACATAGCCCGTGCCGCGCAGCGTCAAAATCCGGCGCGGCTTCTTGGGGTCGTCCTCGATGGCGGCGCGGATGCGGCTGATGTGGACGTCGACCGAGCGGTCGAAGGCTTCGAGCTTCTCGCCCTTCAAGAGGTCCATCAGCGCGTCGCGCGACAGCACGCGGCCGGCGCGTTCGGCCAGCATCAGCAGGATGGCGAACTGGTAGGAGGTGATGGTGCGCTCCTCGCCGTCGACGCGCACGACGCGGGCGCCCTTGTCGATTTCGAGGCGGCCGAAGCGCAGCGTTTCGGATTTTGCCGGGCCACCGCCTTTACGGCGTAGGATGGCGCGCAGGCGCGCCTGCAGCTCGCGCGGCTCGAATGGCTTGGCGAGATAGTCGTCGGCGCCGATTTCGAGGCCGACGACGCGGTCCATCGGCTCGCCGCGGGCGGTCAGCATCAGGATCGGCACGTCGCTCGAGGCGCGCAGCTTGCGGCAGAGGTCGAGGCCGTCGGCGTCGGGCAGCATGAGGTCGAGGATCACCGCGTCGAAGGTCTCGCGCTTGAGCAGCGCCTCGCCCTCGCGGCCGGTGCCGGCGATCGTCACACGAAAGCCCGCCCCGCCGAGATAGTCGTGGACCATCCCGGCGAGGCGGTTGTCGTCGTCGATCATCAGGATCCGCTCGGCCATTACGTCAGTATCGTGCCAGCGCTGTCCCGATGTCATCTGCCGTTAGCCCTTGCCCGTTAGCCTTTCCGGGGGCCGTGGTTGCGCTCGTTCCAGACCTTGAAGAAGGCCTGGCGCTGGTCGGCGCTCAGCACGTTGCCGGCGTCGATCAGGGCCTTGGTGAAGCGCTTCGAGCTGTCGTCCATCATCTTGACCTGTTCGGCGCGGATCGCTTCGATCTTCGCCGGGTCGATGGTGGGCGCGCTCATCGCGTCCTGCAGGGCCTTGCGGGTCTCGACGCGCTTGGCGTGCGTGCCCTTCATGTCGGTGAAGGCGGCCTGGAGGATCGCCGTCACCTTGGCCTTCTGGTCCTGCGTCGCGGTGGTGCCGGTCAGCGCCTTGTCCACGCGCTTCTCGATGCGCTGCTGGAACTTGGCCGGGTCGAACGGAGCGCCGTCGGTCTTGGCGAAGGCCGTGCCGCCCGCGCCGAGCGCGAGGCTGCCGGCCAGGAGGGTCGCGAATACCGTCTTCATGCTGAGGGTCTTCATGCTGAGGGTCGTCATGTCTGTCTCCATGTGTTTCGGGTGACTGTCCCCGTACGACCAACATGTGCTGCGCCGGTTGCGCGTCCGTCTCGCGCCGGTAAAGTTGTGTAAAGATGGCCATCCTCCAGACTGCTCGCCTGACCTTGCGGCCGATGCTGCCCGACGATGCCGAAGCCTATCTCGCGATCCGCCATCATCCCGGGGTGGCGAAATGGGTGCCGCTTCCCTTTGAGGGCGTGATCGGGCGATTCGCGGCATCGTGGGAGGAGCGGCGGTACGCGCCGTGGGGCGTCTTTCTCGCCGGCGAGCTGATCGGCCATGGCGGGCTGAACTACGTGCCGGAGTTCGGCGAGACCGAGGTGCTGTGGGCGCTGCATCCGGATTTTTGGGGCAGGGGCTACGCGACCGAGGTGGCGGAAGCGTCGCTCGGCTACGGCTTCGGGACCTTGGGGCTTGGCCTGATCTTCGCCATCACCCCGCCCGACAATCTGGCATCCCAGGCGGTGATGAAGCGCATCGGCCTCACCTATCGCAAGCGCGTGACGTACCGGGGTTTCGACGTCGTCTGGTTCGACAAATCGCGCGATTAGTGGACAGCCGATTTCTGGACAGCCCATTTCTGGACAGATCGCCCGGTTTCAGGTGTCCAGAATTCCCATCGATTCGGCATGCACTTTCGCATCCCCCGCCGCCAAAATCGCGCCGTCGGAATGCATGTCGAGTTCGCGGCCCTTCCAGTCGGTGATCAACCCGCCCGCGCCTTTCACGACCGGCACGAGGGCGGCAAAGTCGTAGAGCTTCAGGCTCGCCTCGACGACGAGATCGACATGGCCCGACGCCAGCAGGCCGTAGGCATAGCAGTCGCCGCCCCAGCGGAAGAGCTTCACTTTCCGGGTGAGCACCTCGTGCGGCTTGGCGTAGCCATCGGGAAACATGATCGGCGCGGTCGAATACATATAGGCGTCGGCGAGCGCGGCGCAGGCGCGCACGGAGATCGGCTGGCCGTTGAAGGTCGAGCGCTCGCCCTCCACGCCCAACCAGCGCTCCTTCAGGATCGGCTGGTCGATGATGCCCATGACGGGCCTGCCGCGGTGGAGGAGCGCGATCAGCGTACCGAAGATCGGCAGGCCGGTGATGAAGGCCTTGGTGCCGTCGATCGGGTCCAGCACCCAGACATATTCGGCGTCGGTTCTGACCGCGCCGTGCTCCTCGCCGAACACGCCGTGCTCGGGCACGTGGCGCTCGAGAATGTCGCGCATCGCCGTCTCTGCCTCGCGGTCGGCGATGGTGACGGGGCTCTGGTCGACCTTGTCGTCGATGGCCACCTGGGTGCGGAAATAGCGGGCCGCGATCGGCCGGACTGCATCGGCCAGCTCGTTGGCCAATCCGATGAAGCGCTGCGGAACCACCTACGGCAGCGGCTTGGGAGCGTCGGCCATGGTGCGCAGATAGGCGATCACGTCGGCCCGATCCTGCTCCTTGGCCAGTCCGGCGAAGGCCATCTTGGTGCCCTTCACGTAGGCCGAGGGCTTAAAGATCATGTGGTCGATATCTTCGTAGGTCCACTCGCCGCCCTTGGCCTGCAGGGCCGAGGAGTAGCTGAAGCCTTCGTGGCTCGCCTTCTTGCGGCCGACGATGTCCCACTG
Organism: Reyranella sp.; assembly: GCA_029946105.1. Classification (GTDB taxonomy): domain Bacteria; phylum Pseudomonadota; class Alphaproteobacteria; order Reyranellales; family Reyranellaceae; genus Reyranella. The sequence continues at coordinate 3,505 of JAQSDW010000084.1, forward strand.
GTTCGGGCCGACCTTGTTGGCGCCGCCCTTGTCGACGGTATGGCAGGTGAAGCACTGCTTCATGAAGATCGCCTTGCCCGCCTCGACGTTGGCCTTGGCGAGCAGCGGGCCGATCGGCGGCAGCTCAGCCGCCGGCGCGGCGGCCACGGCGGTGGGCGCTTCGTCGACGACGGCGATCGCCGGCTTGTCGAGCTTGTGCGGATGAACCACGGCGTTGGAAACCTTGCCAACCACCATCGCGAAGAGGGCCGAGGCCAGAACGCAGCCCGCAACCGTGTTGAAATTGGCCATAGTCGGATCCCAAAGCGGCAGTATTTTCGGACGTTGCTGTAGCACGCCCGGACGGTCGCCAGTAGTATCCCATCGCCGCATAGGGCTCGCGCGGCGGAACGTCGCAAGTCCCGGATTTTGCGAGGTTTTTCGCCTGTCGGCGGGCACGGGTCGGGACGAGGGGGAGTTGAGGACATGGCGAAGGCTCGGGGCGGCAAAGGCCCAACAACCACCAGGAAGGCCAGCAACATCATCGCCTTCCAGGGGGAGCCGGGTGCGAACTCGGACATGGCCTGCCGCGCGGCCTTTCCCTACATGACGACCCTGCCGTGCCCGACCTTCGAGACCGCCATGGAGGCGGTGCAGGTGGGACGAGCGGAGCTTGCCATCATCCCGGTCGAGAATTCGATCGCCGGCCGCGTCGCCGACCTGCACAGCCTGCTGCCGCATACACGGCTGAAAATCGTGGCCGAGCATTTCCAGCGGGTCGAGCACTGCCTGGTCGCCCTGCCGGGCGCGTCCCTGAAATCCATCCGGTCGGTGAAGAGCCACGTCCAGGCGCTCGCTCAGTGCCGGAATTTCCTGAAACGGCATCGCTTCCAGCCGACCGTCCATGCCGACACGGCAGGTGCTGCCCGCGAGATCGCCGACGTCGGCGACAAGAGCGTCGGCGCCATCGCCTCCTCGCTGGCGGCCAAGATCTATAATCTCAAGGTGTTGGCCAAGAACATCGAGGACGCCGATCACAATACCACGCGCATGCTGGTGTTCTCGCGCGAGGAGGCCCCCCTCGACTGGCGCACCGTTTCCTGCATGACCGCCTTCCTGTTCCGCGTGAAGAGCCGGCCGGCAGCGCTCTACAAGGCGCTGGGCGGCTTTGCCACCAACGGCGTCAATATCGTGAAGCTGGAAAGTTACCTCTCGGGCGCGCGTTTCGAGCAGGCGCAGTTCTATGCCGAGGTCGAGGGCCATCCCGAGCAGCGCAGCGTGCACCTGGCCTTCGAGGAACTCGGCTTCTTCTCCGAGGAGTTCAAGCCGCTGGGCACGTTTCCGGTCAATCCGTTCCGGCGCAAAGGCTGGGAAGCGCCGACCCGTCCCGGCACCTGAACGAGGCGATCCATGCCGCAGCAAGCCGTCCGCGTCGCGCCGTCCATCCTGAGCGCCGATTTCGCATCGCTCGGCCCCGAAATCGCCGCGGTGAGCGCGGCCGGTGCTGACTGGATCCATGTCGACGTGATGGACGGCCATTTCGTGCCCAACATCACGATCGGCCCGATGGTGGTGAAGGCGCTGCGCAAGCACAGCAGGCTGCCGTTCGATGTGCACTTGATGATCTCGCCGGTCGATCCGATGGTACCCGCCTATGTCGATGCCGGGGCCGACGTGATCTCGTTCCATCCCGAGGCCGGCGCGCACGTTCATCGCACCATCCAGCTCATCAAGAGCCACGGCAAAAAAGCCGGCTGCGTCCTCAATCCGGCGACGCCGCTCGCCGCCATCGAGCATGTGCTGGGCGACCTCGATCTCGTGCTGGTGATGAGCGTCAATCCCGGCTTCGGTGGCCAGGCCTTCATCGAAAGCCAGCTCGCCAAGATTGCCGCCCTGCGCGAGGCGATCGACGCGCTGGGCAAGAATATCGACCTTGAGGTCGATGGTGGCGTGAATCCGGAGACGGCCAGGCGCTGCATCAAGGCCGGTGCCGACGTTCTCGTGGCCGGCACCGCGGTGTTCAGCGGCGGCCCCGGCAAGTACGCGGCCAATATCAAGGCCCTTCGATCATAAAGGCGCGACCATGCCCGACGTCATCCTGCATCACTACGCCCTGTCGCCCTTCGCGGAAAAGGTACGCATCGGTCTTGGCCTGAAGCAGGCGGCATGGAAGTCCGTCGACATTCCCAACATCATGCCGAAGCCCGACCTGATGCCGCTGACCGGCGGCTATCGCAAGACGCCGGTGATGCAGATCGGCGCCGACATCTACTGCGACACCCAGCTCATCATGCTGGAGCTGGAAAGGCGCCTGCCGTCACCGACGTTCCTGCCCAAGGGGCGCGAGGGCGAGGTGCGGGCGATCACCATGTGGATCGATCGCAACATCTTCTCGCCCGCGGTCGGCGTGGTCATGAGCCAGGTCGCCGACAAGTTCGGCGAGGCCTTCAAGAAGGACCGCAGCGAATTCTCCGGCCGTTCGTTCGATCCGGCGCGGATGCGCGCGGCACTCCCGTTCGTGCGCGACCAGACCTATGCCCTGTTCTCGCTTGCCGAGACGATGCTGAGCGACGGCCGTGCATTCGTCTTGGGCGCTGAGCCGAGCCTGGCCGACTGCGCACTCTACAATCCCGTGTGGTTTATCCAGCAACACCTGGGCGCCACCGCGAGCCCGCTCGACCGGCTGCCCCGGATCTCTGCCTGGTCGGAGCGCATGAAGGCACTCGGCAACGGCAAGCGCCAGGACATCACCGCAGTCGAAGCGCTCGAGATCGCCAAGGCAGCCAAGCCCGCGCCGACCAGCGTCGATGCCAACGACCCCAGCGGCCTGAAAGCGGGTCAGAAGATCAGCGTCATGCCCGACGATACGGGCAAGGTGCCGGTGAGCGGTGAGCTTGTCGGCCTTTCGGCGGACCGCATTTCGATCGCCCGCAACGATGCGCGCGTGGGCGACGTCGTCGTCCACTTCCCGCGCGCAGGATTTATCGTTCAAACCCTATAGCGAGACTTCGCCTCGAAGCACGGGAATGCAGCCGCCGCCCACCGCGGCCCGTATGCCTTCGGCCGCGCGGTGCGCAGAGGCGAGCAACAGGCTCGGCCGTCCCATCTCGACACCCTGGACGATGTCGTAGTGACCTTCCCGGTCGTTGGTCAGGGACAGCAGCAGGGCGGCGAGCGGCGTTGCCGCACTTCCCGTGGCGGCATCCTCGACCGTGCCGGAGAGCGGTGAAAACATGCGGGCACGCAGACGTGTGCGATCGCCGCCGCGAGCAGCGTGGGCATAGAGATAAAGCGGCAGGCGCTTGGGACCCAATCCGGTCGGCGCATATTGCGTGACGGCGTGGCGGAACTGCGCGATATCGGGAACGGCTCGGGTCAGTGCCTCGGTCGTCACTTCCGCCACAACGAAGGAATTGCCGACCGATGCCAGGACGGGCCGGTGCGCGGTCAAGACAACCTCGCCGGGGTTGATGCCGACGCAGTTCGCAAGCAGGTCCACCGGCATCTCGGCACCGAGCGATAGCGGTTGAGGCGCCGCGATCGTGACGCCTCCGCCTTCCTCGACCTTCACCTTGACCAGGCCGGCGATTTCCTCGAACCGCAGCATGCCATCCTTGGCCCGGCCGCGGCCGGCCAACACCCAACCCGTGCCGACGTTGGGATGGCCTGCGAAGGGCATCTCGGCCGTGCGATTGAAGATGCGCACGCGCGCGGTATTCGCCGGGTCGGCTGGCGGCAGCACGAACGTCGTCTCGCTCAAGTTGAACTCGGCGGCGAGGGATTGCATGTCGGCGTCCGACAAGCCCTGCGCATCCGGAAAGACGGCCAGCGGATTGCCGCCGAAGCGCCGGTCGGTGAAAACGTCGACAGTGACGAACTCGTAGGCTTTCATCGCCAACCCGCTACACGATCTCGGCGCCGATTTCACCGGCGAGGCGTCGCAAGGCGGCAACCGAGCGCGCCGTGGCGTTGCGGCCGTCGCCTGGACAATGAGTTTCGATGCTGGCCAGCACTTCAGGCGCCGTCACACCGCGCAACAATCGCTTCAGCTCGTCGGCCCACGGAATGTCGCCGTCGCCCAGCGGCACCGTTCGCTTGGCCGCCATGTCGCGGTCCTTCAGGTGAATGGCATCGACGTATGGTGCGAGGTCGTTGATATCGGCGTCGCCGGGTGGCTCACCGATCGACCAGCAGTTGGCGATATCGACCAGCGGCTTCACAGCCCCCGACCGCGGCTCGGGATAGGCGGCAAAGAACGCGGCGAGTTCAGCCACCGAACCGACATTGCAGACAGGCTCGTTCTCGATTTCCACGTCGACGCTGTAGGCCAAGGCAAGGTCGGCCAGACGCTCGAACCGGGGAACCAGATCGAGGGGCTGATAGCCCGGATAGCGCAAATGCGTGAACACGCGCAGCTTGCGGGCCTTCAACACGATCGCCACGTCGAAGGCGTAGGCCAGTGGATCGTCGGTTGGACAGGTCGCGGGATCGAAGGCGAAATCGACCTTGCCGCCGACCGTTTCCTTGCCCGGCATGGGCCATTTCAGCACCGGCGAGACGAAGGTCGGGATGCTGATGCCGGCCTCCTCGAGGGTTCGGGCGATGGCCGCGACCTCTTCCAGCGGCATGCCCATGAGATTGCGCCCGCCGACCGTCCGCATGTCGAGGCGGCGGACGTCGTTCTCGGCGCAGAACGAGATCATTTCATCGAGGGTGGGGCCGATTTCATCGCCGATCACGGCGAGCGCAAGACGGGGCAGGGTCATGCGGTTAACCTACTATCGTCCCTCGGTTTTGGCTAAGGTTGGGTTTGAGATCGCAGGAGACGACATGAGCGACGAAGCGGCGATTTTCGTGGGCGCGAGCGATGTCGACCAATACCTCCTCCTGAAGTACGGCAACCGGCATGGGCTGATCGTCGGCGCCACCGGTACCGGCAAGACCGTGACCCTGCAGACCATCGCCGAGGGTTTCTCCGCCTTCGGCGTGCCGGTGTTCATGGCCGACGTGAAGGGTGATCTGTCGGGCGTCAGCCAGCCGGGCGGTGACAATCCCAGAGCCGTCGAGCGCGCCAAACAGATGGGAATCGCGGGCTATGCAGGGCGTGCCTTTCCGACGAGCTATTGGGATCTGTTCGGCGAGAAGGGCCATCCGATCCGCACGACGGTGAGCGAGGTCGGCCCGGTGCTCATGGCGCGGCTCCTTCAGCTCAACGAAACCCAGGAAGGCGTCCTCAACATCGCTTTCAAGGTCGCCGACGAGCAAGGCCTGCTGCTGCTCGACTTCAAGGATCTCCAGGCCCTGCTGCAATGGCTGGCGGAGAACGCCGGCCAGCTCACCACCGAGTTCGGCAATGTAAGCAAGCAGTCGGTCGGCACCATCCAGCGCCAGTTGCTCATACTCGATCAGCAGGGCGGGCAGGGCTTCTTCGGCGAACCCGCGCTCGATCTCGCCGACATGATCCGCTGCGATGCCGCGGGCTTAGGCACGATCAATATATTGGCGGCCGACCGGCTGATGCAGAGCCCCCGGCTCTACGGCACATTCCTGCTGTGGCTTCTTTCGGAGCTGTTCGAGGCGCTGCCCGAGGTGGGAGATCTCGACAAGCCGAAGTTCGTGTTCTTCTTCGACGAGGCCCATCTGCTGTTCAACGATGCTCCCAAGGCGTTGCTGGCGCGCATCGAGCAGGTCGTGCGGCTGATCCGCTCCAAAGGCGTCGGCGTCTATTTCATCACCCAGAACCCGCTCGATATCCCCGAGTCGGTGCTGGGTCAGCTTGGCAACCGCGTGCAGCATGCGCTGCGGGCCTTCACACCGCGCGACCAGAAGGCGGTGAAGGTCGCGGCCGAGACGTTCCGTCCGAACAAGAAGTTCGACGTCGCCGAAGCCATCACGGAGCTCGGCGTCGGCGAGGCGTTGCTGTCGTTCCTCGACACCAAGGGTGTGCCCACTCCTGTCGAGCGCTGCCTGATCGCGCCACCCCAGGGGCGCATTGGTCCGGCGAAGGATGCCGAGCGAAAAGCGGTGATGTCCGCCAGTCCCCTGGCCGGCAAGTACGACAAGCCCGTCGACCGGGCTTCGGCCTATGAGGTGCTGACGGGCCGCCTGGCGCCGGATGCGCGGCCGGCGCCGTCGGTACCCGCCAATGGCGCGCCGCGCCGGCGCGGGCAGTACGGGTCTGTGCCACAGACGGCGCCATCCCCATCCGGCCCGTGGGGCAATCGTCCCAACGTGCCGGCGGAGACCGGGACGCAGGAGCAGGCACCGCCGCGCGCCGAACCGCGGCTCAAGAAAGCGCAGCCGCCCACCGCCGCGGCGGCCCCCACGGTGCCCGCGGGCCCGCCGCGCGATTCCATTGGCGTGACGGTGGCGAAAGCCGCCAGTCGCAGCATGGCGACCATAGCCGCGCGCGAGGCGGCCAAGGCTGTCTTCGGCAAGGGCAAGGCCGCCAGCATCGGCGCCAGTGTCGGCGGCGCCGTCCTGCGCGGTGTCCTGGGATCGATCCTGCGAGGCTAGTGCGGGATCAGACCAGCCGGTCGAGTTCCTTGACGATGGCGTCGCCCATTTCCTGGGTGCCGACCTTCTTGAGGCCGTCGGTCTTGCCGCCGACCAGCAGGTCGCCGGTGCGGTAGCCCGCCGCCAGCACGTTCTCGACCGCCTTTTCGACCAGGTCGGCCTCGTTGCCGAGGTCGAACGAGTAGCGGAGCATCATGCCGTAGCTGAGCGTCTGGGCGATCGGATTGGCCAGCCCCTTGCCGGCGATGTCGGGCGCGCTGCCGTGGATCGGCTCATAGAGGGCCTTGCGGCGGCCGGTCGCGTCGGGCGCGCCGAGCGAGGCCGAGGGCAGGAGGCCGAGCGAACCGGTCAGCATCGAGGCTTCGTCCGACAGGATGTCGCCGAACAGGTTGTCGGTGACGATGACGTCGAATTCCTTGGGCGCGCGCAGGAGCTGCATGGCGAGCGCGTCGGCATACATGTGGCTGAGCGCCACGTCGCTGTAGCTTTCCTTGTGCAGCTTGGTCGCTTCCTCGCGCCACAGCACGCCGGTGTACATGACGTTGGCCTTTTCCGCCGACAGCACCTTGTTCTTGCGCTTGCGCGCCAGGTCGAAGGCGACGGCGCAGACGCGGCGGATCTCGGGTGCCGTGTAGCGCTGGGTGTCGAAGGCCTCGACCTCACCCTTGGCATTGGTGTGGCGGCCACGGGGTTCGCCGAAATAGACGCCGCTCGTCAGCTCGCGGATGATCATGATGTCGAGACCCTTGACGATCTCGGGCTTGAGCGACGAAGCATCGACCAGCGCGTCGAACACCTTGGCCGGGCGCAGGTTGGCGAACAGGTCCATTTCCTTGCGCAGGCGCAGCAGGCCGCGCTCGGGCTTCTTGCTGAAGTCGGCCGTATCCCACTTCGGGCCCCCGACCGAGCCGAACAGCACGGCGTCGGCCTCGAGCGCCGTCTTCATGGCGTCGTCGGAGAGCGGCACGCCGTGCTTGTCGAGGGCGGCGCCGCCCACGAGGTCTTCCTTGATGTCGAAACCAACCGCGCGCTTCTTGCCCATCCAGGCGATGATCTTGCGGACTTCGTTCATCACTTCGGGGCCGATGCCGTCACCCGGCAGCACCAGCAGATTGCGGTTGGACGCCATTGTCTTCGTCTTCTTTCTCAGATCAGGAAGCGGTGTGGAGCCAGGGCTGGGAGTCCTTCTGGCGGCTCTCGAAGTCATCGATCGACGACTTCTTCTCCAGCGTGAGGCCGATGTCGTCGAGACCTTCGATCAGGCACTTCTTGCGGAAGGCGTCGATCTCGAAATGGACCGTGCCGCCGTCGGGGCCCTTGATCTCCTGCTTCTCGAGGTCGATCTCGATGATGGCGTTCGAGCCGCGGCTCGCGTCGTCCATCAGCCTGGCGATGATCTCCTTGGAGACCTTGATCGGCAGGATGCCGTTCTTGAAGCAGTTGTTGTAGAAAATGTCGGCGAAATCCTCGGAGATGATGCAGCGGATGCCGAAGTCGAGCAGCGCCCAGGGGGCGTGCTCGCGGCTCGAGCCGCAGCCGAAATTGGGACCGGCCACGATGATCTTGGCGTTCTGATAGGCCGGCTGGTCGAGGATGAAATCCTTCTTCTGGCCGTCGGCGGTCCAGCGCATCTCGTAGAACAGCCCGTCCTTCAGGCCGGTGCGCTTGATGGTCTTCAGGAACTGCTTGGGAATGATCATGTCGGTGTCGACATTGACCATCGGCAGCGGCGCGGCGACGCCGCTCAGCGTCGTGAATTTTTCCATGGGGATCCCCTTGCGAAAACGCCGGAATAAACGGGCTTTCGGGCCCCGGGTCAAGCCGGGGCCCGAAGGGGCCTTTTTAGCGGGTCTTGATCACCAGGGTGTTGGCGATCATGTCGTGCAGGCCGCGCTTGCGGTCGGTGAAGGCGATCATGATGAAGCCGATGCACAGAATCAGGGCCGAAAGGATCTTGGCGAAATAGCGCCCAGTGGCGTTCATGAAGCTGAGGCGTTCGCCCTTGTCGGTCACGACCCGCAGGCCCAGCGCCATCTTGCCGACCGTGGCGCCCCGCTCCGAGCTCTCCATCAGGGCGAAATAGAGCCAGGCGATCACCAGCCCGAGAATGCCCCCGCCCATGCTGATCGAATCGCCATTTCCGCCCCCTATGGCCATGGCCCCGCCGAAGACGCCACCGATCACGGCGCCGACGAAGGACAGCAATACGCTGTCGATGATGTAGGCCACGAGGCGGATCCAGAAGCCGCCGTAGGTTACCAGGGCAGGGGCTGCCGGATGGGCATCCCAGACGGGCGGTGGCGGGGCGGCGGAACCTGAATTCGGAACGCTCATCGCGGGCTCTCCCCTGTCGGTAAGCCGATGTCAGTAGGCTGGCCAAGCCTAGCACAGGGTCCGCGCATCTTCGCGCCGGGAAAAGAAAATGGGCGGCGCATTGCTGCGCCGCCCGCGATGTCTGTCGCCGTGTTGGCGCTTACTGGAAGTCCCGCACGTCCGCGAGCGTGCCACGGATGGCGGCGGCCACGGCCATCGCCGGGCTCACCAGATGGGTGCGCCCGCCGCGGCCCTGGCGGCCTTCGAAGTTGCGGTTCGAGGTCGAGGCGCAGCGCTGGCCGGGCTCGAGGCGATCGGCGTTCATGGCCAGGCACATGGAGCAGCCCTGCAGGCGCCACTCGAAGCCCGCCTCGATGAAGATCTTGTCGAGACCTTCCTTTTCCGCCTCGGCCTTCACCAGGCCTGAGCCCGGCACGACCATGGCCGAGACGCCGGCCGCGACCTTGCGGCCGCGCGCGATTTCCGCGGCGGCGCGCAGATCCTCGATGCGGCCATTGGTGCACGAGCCGATGAACACCCGGTCGATCGGCACGTCGACCAGGCGGGTGCCCGGCGTCAGGCCCATGTAGGCGAGCGAGCGCGCCCAGGCCTCGCGACGGTTCTCGTCCGGTGCGTTGGCCGGGTCGGGGATCACGTCGGTGATCGGCAGCGCGTCCTGCGGGCTGGTGCCCCAGGTCACCATCGGCGGAATATCCGAGGCGAGCAGGTCGAGCTGGCTGTCGAACGTCGCGTTCCTGTCGGACGGCAGGCGACGCCACTGGCCCAGCGCCAGGTCCCAGGCACCGCCCTTGGGCGAGAACGGCCGGCCGTCGAGGTACTTGAAGGTGGTCTCGTCCGGCGCGATCAGGCCGGCGCGTGCGCCCGCCTCGATCGACATGTTGCAGACCGTCATGCGGCCTTCCATCGTCATCTCGCGGATGGCGCGGCCGGCATACTCGACGACGTAGCCGGTACCGCCGGCGGTGCCGAGGCGGCCGATGATGGCAAGGATCACGTCTTTCGCCGTGACGCCGATCGGCAGGCTGCCTTCGACGGCGACGCGCATGTTCTTGGCGGGCTTCTGGATCAGCGTTTGCGTCGCCAGGACATGCTCGACCTCCGAAGTGCCGATGCCGAAAGCCAGCGCGCCGAACGCGCCGTGGGTCGAAGTGTGGCTGTCGCCGCACACGATGGTCATGCCCGGCAAGGTCAGGCCCTGCTCGGGGCCGATCACGTGCACGATGCCGCGGCGGGCGTCGTTCATGTCGAAATACGGCACGCCGAATTCCGCGACGTTCGACTCGAGCGTCTCGACCTGGATGCGCGACTCGTCATCCATGGCGCCCGTGGTGGTGGGCGTATTGTGGTCGGCCACCGCGATGGTGGCTTCGGGGCGGCGTACCTTGCGACCGGTCATCCGCAGGCCCTCGAAGGCCTGCGGGCTGGTGACTTCGTGCACCAGATGCCGGTCGACGTAGATCACGCAGGTGCCGTCGTCCTGGCGGTCGACGACATGGGCATCCCAGACCTTCTCGAACAGGGTGCGCGGCTTGGGGGGCTCAGGCGGCGAAGCCGCCTTCTTGCGGAACGCCATGCTGCACCTACTTCTTGCCGCCGCCCTTGGCGGCTCGGATGCTGCCCTCGGCCTTGGGCTTTTCCTTCTTGATCCTCTCGCGGCGCGGCCGCTTGATGGCTTCCTCGGCCTGCACGGCGAGCAGCTCGCGCTGGGCCTCGGTGTCCTCGGCGATGCGGCTCGCCTTGCCGCGCAGATCGCGCAGGTAGTAGAGCTTGGCGCGGCGCACGACGCCCTTGCGGACGACCTCGATTTCCCAGATGCCGGGGCCATAGAGCGGGAACACGCGCTCGACGCCTTCGCCGAAGCTGATCTTGCGCACCGTGAACGCCGAGTTCACGCCGGCATTCTTGCGACCGATGCAGAGGCCCTCATAGACCTGGATGCGCTCGCGATTGCCTTCCTGCACCTTGACGTGCACGCGCAGCGTATCGCCCGGCTCGAAGCGCGGCACCGGCCGTTCGGCCTGCACCTTGTCCATCGTGGTCTGGCCGACCATGTCGAGAATATTCATCGCATCCATCCTTTCGTCACTTCTCTTCGGTTCCCGTCGCGGTCCGGCGCCGTGCCCACAGATCGGGCCGCCGCCGCCGCGTAATCTCTTCTCGTTTCTTCATCCGCCATTCCGCGACCTTGCCGTGGTGACCCGAGACCAGGATCTCCGGCACCTGTCGGTCGATCCCATCGGGTCCGGTCCACGAAGCGGGCCGGGTGTAGTGCGGATATTCCAGCAGTCCGTCCTCGAAACTCTCCTCGCTCGCCGATTGAGGCTCGCCCATCACGCCGGGCAGCAGCCGCACGCAGCAATCCAACACCGTCATGGCCGCGATCTCGCCGCCCGAAAGCACGAAATCGCCGACCGAAATCTCCTCCAGCGCATGGGCCTCGATGACACGTTCATCGACGCCCTCGAACCGTCCGCACACCAGCAGCACGCCCGGACCCGCCGCCAGCTGCCTCGCGCGGGCCTGCCGAAAAGGCGTCCCACGCGGCGACAACAGCACCTTCGGCACTCCCGGTACGGCGACCGCCTCGATCGCCGCCGACAGCACGTCGGGCTTCATCACCATGCCGGCGCCGCCACCGAAGGGCGCGTCGTCGACCGTGCGATGGCGGTCCTTGGCAAACCGCCGGATATCGACGGCCGACAATTCCCACACGCCGTCCCTCAGCGCCTTGCCCGCCAGGCTTTCGCCCAGAGGACCCGGAAACATCTCCGGGAACAGCGAGAGCGCCCTAGCTATCCACATTGGGCGCGCGCCACATGTTCCTCTACGCCTCCTTCGCTTCACCGCCGGGCAGCACGCCTGCCGGCGGATCGACCACAACCTTGCCGCCCTCGACGTCCACCTCGGGCACCGCTTCGGCGGTGAAGGGCAGCATCACCGAACCCTTCGATGCGCTGCCGCCCGAAATCTCCATCGTTCGTCCGGCGCCGAAATCGTGGAAGGCGATCACCTTGCCCCAATCCCGGCCGTCCCGGCCGACCGCGGCGAGACCTATGAGGTCCGCCTCGTACCACTCCCGCTCGTCCGTGGCCGGCAGCAGCTCGCGCTCCACATAGAGCCGCAAACCCCGCAAACCCTCGGCCGCCGTCCGATCGGCTACGCCCTCGATCCTGGCCAGCACCGCATCCTTCACGGTGCTCAATGCCTCGACCCGGTACTGCTTCCGTCCCGTCTCGTCCGACAGCGGGCCGTAATGCGCCACCGCCATCGGATCCTCCGTATAACTCCTGATGCGCACCAGGCCGCGTACGCCGTGCGGCGCCGCAACGACGCCCAACAGGACGCGGCCCTTGGTCATCGGGAGATATTCCTCAGCTGGCCGCGGCCTCCTTGGGCGCCTCGGCCGGCGCAGCGGCTGCCGCTGCAGCGGCCTTCATTCGCTCCTGCGCCTTGGCGCGCGGCTGCGGCTTCTTGCTCTGGTCGCGGCGCTCGCGCGGCTTCATCAGCTCGGCGGTGGCGAGGAAACGCGCCACGCGGTCCGACGGCTGGGCGCCGACCTTGAGCCAATGCGCGATGCGCTCCTTGTTGAGTGTGATGCGCTGCTCATGCTCGCGCGGCAGCAGCGGGTTGTAGGTCCCGAGCTTCTCGATGAAGCGGCCGTCGCGCGGGCTGCGCGCGTCGGCGACCACGATGTGGAAGAACGGCCGCTTCTTGGCGCCGTGCCGGGTCATACGGATGGCTAGCATACTTTCGATCCTCTCTTTCGATACGTTCGATTCACGAGTCTTCAATCACCTTCAGCGCGGAAAGCCCGGCGGCTGCATCATGCCCCCGAGCCCGCGCATGAATCCCTTTTCGCCGAGCTTGTTGACGCGCTTCATCATCTTCAGCATGTCGGCGTGCTGCTTGAGCAGCTTGTTGACGTCCTGCACCTGCACGCCCGATCCCTTGGCGATGCGCTTCTTGCGCGACGCATGGATCATGTCCGGGTTGCGCCGCTCCTTGGCCGTCATCGACAGGATGACCGCCTCTTGGCGCTTGAGCTGGCCTTCGTCGATCTTGGCCTTGGACATCGCGGCCTTGGCCTGCATGGCGCCCGGCAGCATGCCCATCAGCCCCTGCAGGCCGCCCATCTTGCGCAACTGGCGCAGCTGGCTGAGCAGGTCGTCCATGTCGAACTGGCCCTTGCGGACCTTGGCGGCGAGCTTCTCGGCGTCTTCCTTGTCGATGGTCTCGGCCGCACGCTCGACCAGCGAGACGATGTCGCCCATGCCGAGGATGCGGCTGGCGATGCGGTCGGGATGGAACGGCTCGAGCGCGTCGAATTTCTCGCCGACGCCGATCAGCTTGACCGGCCGGCCGGTGACGGCGCGCATGGAAAGCGCGGCGCCGCCGCGCGCGTCGCCGTCGACGCGCGTCAGCACGATGCCGGTGACGGCCAGCCGCTCGTTGAAGGCCTTGGCCACGTTCACGGCGTCCTGGCCGGTCATGGCATCGGCGACGAGCAGCGTCTCCTTGGGGTTGGCGATCTCGCTGATGTCGGCCACTTCCTTCATCAACTCTTCGTCGATGGAAAGGCGGCCGGCGGTGTCGAGGATCAGGACATCGAAGCCCTCGCGCCGCGCGGTCTCGAGGGCGCGCCGCGTGATGGCCAGCGGCATTTCGAGCGCCACGATCGGCAGCGTCGGCACACCGGTCTGCTGGCCGAGCACGGCGAGCTGCTGCTGCGCGGCCGGCCGGCGCGTGTCGAGCGAGGCCATCATGACCTTGCGCTTGACCGAGAAGGAACCGCCGAACTCGGCGGCCATGCCCTGCGGGCCCTGGCTGAGGCGATAGCCGATCTTGGCGCTCGTGGTGGTCTTGCCGGAGCCCTGCAGGCCGACCATCAGGATGACGACCGGCGGAATGGCGTTGAGATCGAGGTCGGCCACCGTGCCGCCCAGCATCTCGACCAGGTGATCGTTGACGATCTTGACGACCATCTGGCCCGGCGTGACCGAGCGGATGACGTCGGCGCCGATGGCCTTGGGGCGGACCGAATCGACGAAGTCGCGGACGACCGGCAGCGCCACGTCGGCTTCGAGCAGGGCGGTGCGGACCTCGCGCAGGGCCGCGTCGACATCGGCCTCGGAGAGCGCACCACGCCCCCGCAGCTTGTCGAATACGTCGCCCAGACGTTTACTGAGGCCTTCGAACATCCGTCCTTCAACTCCGCCAGGAAACCCGACCAGGAAACCCGGCCAGGAAACGCGTTCGCCCAAACGAATATCGCGCCGATGCGCGAACCTTCGCGGATCAGCGGAGCTCCCCTCTCAGGCAACCAAGGCGGGGGAACCGGTAGAAATCGGAACGACCGATTGAGCGGCCGGGGTATAAGGCCTGCCGGCCAAGGAGTCAAAAGGCTTGCCGACCGACCATAACCCTTTGGTTTATAACGAATCCAGGCCGATCGGCGGCCGCCAAATCCTGCTCTTTCTGGTGGCCCTGCCCCTGTTGGGGGTTCCGGCCGTCTGGCTTCTGCCCGACCGCAGCATGTTGGCGCTGATCGGGCTGTTTTTCGGAGTCGGCCTGCTGGCCGTCGCGGTCGCAGTGGCCCCTCTCGGGTTTGCCGCCCTGCCGGCCCTGGGATTTCGTGCGGCTGGCTGGCGTTTCGTGCTGTTGGGCACCCTGGCCACTGCTGCCGTGTCGATCGCCGTCAGCCAGATCGGGCTCGAACCCCAGGGCGTGAAGCAGGCGATGAAGATCGCCCGGGAGCCCGCGGCTTTTCTGATCAGCCTGGCCTTGCTCGCGGGGCTGGCGCCGCTGGTGGAGGAACTCGTTTTCCGCGGCCTGCTCTACGGCTGGTTGGCGGGCCGCTGGGGGCCGGGGATAGCGGTCATCGGCAGCTCGCTCGCCTTCGCGGCGGCCCACGTCGAACTCGCGCACGTCATCCTCGTGTTGCCGCTCGGCCTGGTGTTCGGATGGCTGCGCTGGCGCAGCGGCTCGCTGTGGCCGTCGATTGTGGCGCACATGTTCAACAACGGCCTGGCCGTTGTCGCTGCGGCAACCCTGCTGGACGGTTGACGGCCGGAGAGGGACCCGAGCGCGGGGGGGGGG
>JAQSDW010000084.1:18439-47348 GCA_029946105.1 Reyranella sp.
CCGTTTGCGTTCATGGGAGCGCGCCACTCCGACAGGTGCTCAGCCGATTCGACTTGGTGTCATCACACTCTACGACGCGAGCTTGCGATCGACGAAATCGAGCCGGTCCTGGCCCCAGAAGATCTCGCCGTCGATGACGAATGAGGGCGCGCCGAAGACGTTCTGCGCGATCGCGTGCTTGGTGTAGGCCTCGCGCTTGTCGGCCATGTCGGGCGCCTCGCTCGCCTTGATCACCGCATCGGCGTCGAGACCGCAATCGGCCAGGATCTGCTTCAGTGTCGCGGGATCGCCGGGGTTCTTCTCCTCGGCCCAGATCGCAGCCAGCACGGCATGTGCGACCTTGATCGCGTCGGCCATGCGGCCCTGTTCGCGCAGCGCGATGACGCACTTGGCCGCGGGCACTTCGTTGCTGGGAAAGAACTTGGGCTCGAGCGTCAGCTTCACGCCCGTCTGGGCACGCCAGCGCTTCAGCTCCATCATGCGATAGGCTTGGCGCTGCGGCGCCCGCTTGGGCAGCGGCAGGCCGCCCGATACCGAGAACACCGACCCGAAATCGACCGGCCAGATGGTGACGCTGGCGCCGTATTTCTTCGCCATGGCGTCGAAGCGCGCCGCGCCGAGATAGGTCCAGGGCGAGTTCAGCGAAACGTAATAGTCGACATGCTTTGGCATCGTGTTCCCCGGCATCATGTTTCGCGACATCGTGTTCTTCGGCGCGGCGCACTGTGGCGCAAAGCCCGTCGATGCGCCATCTTCGCTGCGTGACCGCACCTGCTTTTCCTGAACGGGCCATCGCCATCACCGGCGGCGACGCCAACTATTTCGACCTGATGCGCGACTGTATCTGCTCGCTGCAGGCGACCGCGGAGGGCCGGGCGCTCTCGCTCGGCATTCTGGATTGCGGGCTCACGGAGGAGCAGCGTGCCTGGTGCCGGGAGCGTGGCGCCACGCTCGTCGTGCCGGAATGGGATTTCGATTTCCCCGGCCGCGACAAATTGAAGGATGGCTACAAGGCGCTGACCGCGCGGCCGTTCCTGCCGCGCTATTTTCCGGGCTTCGATCTCTATCTCTGGATCGACGGCGATTGCTGGGTCCAGCAGGGCGACGCCATCGCGCTGTTCCTGGCCGCGGCGCGCACCGGCAAGCTTGCCGCCGCACCGGAGATCCATCGTTCGATGCGGCACTATCGTCATGCCTGGAAGGAATTCTCGACGATCAATGGTGCTGCCTTCGCATCCTGCTTTGACCGCGAGACGGCGGATCGGCTGGTGCGCTATCCGCTGATCAACGCCGGCGTCTTCGCGTTGCCCGTCGATGCGCCACACTGGCGGGGCTGGGCGGACCTGCTGGGCGAGGCGCTGCAGCGGTCCACCGACATGACCGACCAGATCGCGCTCAACGTCATGGTCTACGACAGGGGCTTCGACTGCGAGCCATTGCCCAGTCGCTGCAACTGGCCGGTCCATCACGCCACGCCGGCCTGGGACGCCGCGCGCGGCCTGTTCGTCGAACCGGCCATGCCCTACGAGGCGCTCGGCATTCTGCACCTCACGATCTACACCAAGCGCCTGGCCACGCTCGATGTCCGGGAAGTGGGCGGCGCCCACGCCGGACAGGTCCGGCCGCGCTCGTTGCGCTGGCCCGGTCGAACGGCCATATAGCGCCGCATGAGCAGCCTGCCGTTCCACAAGATGCCGTTCCTCAAGATGCACGGGCTGGGCAACGACTTCGTCGTGCTCGATGCGCGCACCATGGCGCTCGATCTCACGCTGGAACGTCGTCGCGCCATCGCCGACCGGCGCCTGGGCGTGGGCTGCGACCAGTTGATCGTGCTCGAACAACCGACCGACGACGAAGCCGACGTGTTCATGCGCATCTTCAATCCCGACGGCGGCGAGGCCGGCGCCTGTGGCAACGCCACGCGCTGCGTGGCTTCGGTCGTCATGGACGAGCGCAAGACCGACCAGATCACGGTGCAGACGATCTCGGGCCTGCTCGAATCGCAGAAGACCGGCATGGGCGCCAACGGCCTGCCGGTGATCTCCGTCGACATGGGCCTGGCGCGTCTCGACTGGCGCGACATCCCGGTGCGCGACGCCTGTGACACCAATCACATGCCGGTCGGCCTGGGTCCGTTGCAGGATCCCGTCGGCACCAACATGGGCAATCCGCACGCCACCTTCTTCGTCGACGACCTGGCGGCAGTTCCGCTCGCAGAGCTCGGCCCCAAGCTCGAGCATCACAGATTTTTCCCCGAGCGCGCCAACATCGGCGTTGTGCAGCTCCTGGGTGAGGGCCGGTTGCGGCTGCGCGTCTGGGAACGCGGCGCCGGCCTCACGCTCGCCTGCGGCTCGGGCGCCTGCGCGGCCGTCGTCGCCGCCAGCCGCCGCGGTCTCGTCGATCGCAAGGCCGAGGTCATCGTCGACGGCGGTACGCTCACCATGGAGTGGTTGCGGGACGGCCATGTCCTTATGACCGGTGGTATTGCGGTCGCTTTCAAGGGCGAGCTCGATGCTTCGCTGCTGGCCTGAGGACTGCCGGTGACCGATACCGTCGAAACCGAAAAGAAGGGCTGGCTGTCGCGCCTGCGCGACGGGCTTTCCAAGTCGACCAAGCGCGTCACCGAGAGCATCACAGGTCTCTTCACCAAGAAGAAGCTCGATCAGGCGACGCTCGACGATCTGGAAGATGCGCTGATCCAGGCCGATCTCGGCGTCAGCGTCGCCGCCCGGCTGGTCGGCAAGCTGGGCAAGGAGCGCTTCGGCAAGGAAGTGACCGACGAGGAAGTGCGGGCAGCCTTCGCCGACGACATTGCCGAGATCCTGCAGCCCGTCGCGATGCCGCTCGTCATCGATGCCGCGCGCAAGCCGCATGTCGTTCTGGTGGTGGGCGTCAATGGCAGCGGCAAGACCACGACCATCGCCAAGCTGGCGAACCTCCACAAGCGCGAGGGCCGCAAGGTGATGCTGGCCGCGGGTGACACCTTTCGCGCTGCCGCCGTCGAGCAGCTCAAGGTGTGGGGCGATCGTGCCGGCGTGCCGGTCGTCTCCCGCGACACCGGTGCCGATGCGGCCGGCCTCGCTTACGAAGCGCTGGAGCGTGCCAAAGCCGAGGGCTGCGACGTGCTGTTGGTCGACACCGCCGGCCGCCTGCACAACAAGACCAATCTGATGGACGAACTCGCCAAGATCGTGCGCGTCATTCGCAAGCTCGATGCGGAAGCGCCGCATTCCTGTTTGCTGGTTCTCGACGCCACCACGGGCCAGAACGCCCATGCCCAAGTCGAGACCTTCAAGTCGCTGTCGCCGGTCGATGCGCTGGTCGTGACCAAGCTCGACGGCAGCGCCAAGGGCGGCGTCCTGGTGGCGTTGGCCGAGAAGTTCAAGCTGCCCGTCGTCGCCATCGGCGTCGGCGAGGGGATCGACGATCTCCGGCCGTTCGAGGCGCGGGCCTTCGCGCGCGGATTGATGGGGCTGCCGGCATGACGGAGAAAGTGGAAGAGAAGGGCGGCATGCGGAAGCTTTATGCCACCGCGCTGGAGTTGGGGCCGCTGGTGCTGTTCTTCATCGCCAACGGCCGCTTGGGCATCTACTGGGGCACCGGCATCTTCATCGTGGCGACGGCGATCGCGCTGCCTTGCTATCGTTGGCTGGAAAAGCGCTGGCCGATCATGCCGCTGGTCGGCGGCTTCTTCGTGCTGGTGTTCGGCGGTCTCACGATCTGGCTGCAGGACGACACCTTCATCAAGCTGAAACCCACGATCGTGAACTGCCTGTTCGGCATCATCCTGGGCGGTGGCCTGCTGCTGTTCCGCCGGCCCCTGCTGAAGCCGCTGTTCGGCACGGCGTTCAGCCTCACCGACGAGGGCTGGCGCAAGCTGACGCTGCGCTGGACGCTGTTCTTCTTCGTCCTGGCGGCGGTCAACGAAGTGATGTGGCGTGGCTTTCCGACCGAGACCTGGATCGCCAGCAAGATGTTCCTGAGCTTCCCGCTGACCCTCGTCTTCGCCTTCCTGCAGGTGCCGCTGCTCAAGCGCTACTGGGACGGGCCGAACAACCCGTTCGCCAAGGAAGGCTGAGCCGGGGTGCGGTCACCCCCTACCTGTTGAGGCGGTTCGGCCGGGAGTGCTGGCAAAATGCCAGCACTCCTGCAAAAGCAACAAAACGGCGCAAATAAAGTTGACGATTCCATAGGTTTATGCCTATTATTTTGATAGGCTGGCGGTTCGTGCGCGGGCCTTTTTCTTTGCCCCAACAGGCCCCCAACAGGATTTTTCGAATGACCAATCTCCCCCGCACATGGTCGCGGAAGGGCCGCTGCCTGCGTGCCTTCGCCAAGACCGGCTCGATCGACCGCTCGCGGTGTTGGGTGAAACGACGGTGGCGCCGCCTATGCGGGCGGGCTCCCTAGACGCCTGACGGCTTCCGCGGCGGCCACATGCGGGCGAGATCACCCGTCGGGTTGGAATAGGTTGCGAAGTCAGTCTTGTCGCGCGACTCGTGGAAGTGGGCGAGTGCCCAGACCACCGTCGGGAAGGAGAGCTGATCCCAGGGAATGTCGGCCCAATCGACCAGCGCCACTTCCTCGCTCTCCACGCCGGCGGCGATGTCGGCGTTGACGAGGCGGGCGCGATACATGATCTGCACCTGGCCGATGCGGGCCACACTGTACATGGCGAGCAGCCGGTCGATCTCGATGGTGGCGCAAGCTTCTTCTTGAGCCTCGCGTTGGGCCGCTTGCTCGGTGGTCTCGCCCAATTCCATGTAGCCGGCCGGCAGAGTCCAGAAACCCTTGCGCGGTTCGATGGCCCGCTTGGCCAGGAGAATCTTCTCGACGCCTTTGTCATCCCTCCAGGTGCAGACCGCACCGGCAACCACCTTGGGGTTTTGATAGTGGATGAACTCGCAGCGTCCGCAGATCAGGCGCTCGCGGTTGTCGCCGTCGGGGACGCGCTTTTCGAAATGCTCGGGCGGATCCCAGGGCAGGCGTGGACGGTCGGGTGGTGTGGTCGGGGCGGTCATGCCCCGACTCTTAGGCCGCCCGGATCAGGGCTGCAACGCCGGGCAGGGTCTTGCCTTCCATCCATTCGAGGAAGGCGCCACCGGCCGTCGAGACGTACGAGAACTTCTCCTCGACACCCGCTGCCGCCAGTGCGGCCACAGTGTCGCCGCCGCCGGCCACCGACAGCAGCTTTCCGGCCGTCGTGAGCTCGGCCACCGTCCGTGCCAGCGCCACCGTGCCCGCGTCGAACGGCGGAATCTCGAAGGCGCCGAGCGGGCCGTTCCAGACGAGGGTGGCGCAGCCGTCCACTTCCTTCTGGTAGAGCGCGATCGATTTCGGCCCGACGTCGAGGATCATCTGGTCGTCGGGGCAGGCATCGGCGTCGACGACCTTGTTGGCGGCGCCAGATTTGAACTCGCTGGCCACGACGACGTCGACCGGCAGCAGCACCGTGCATTTGGCGGCCTTGGCCTTTTCCAGAATTTCGAGCGCCGTCGGCGCCAAGTCCTTCTCGCACAGGGACTTGCCGACATGGATGCCCTGCGCATGCAGGAAGGTATTGGCCATGCCGCCACCGATGATCAGTCTGTCGACACGGCCGACGAGGTTGCCCAGCAGATCGAGCTTGGTCGAGACCTTGGCGCCACCGACGACGGCACAGACCGGCCGCTTCGGGTTGCCCAGGGCCTTGTCGAGTGCCTCGAGTTCGGCCTGCATCAGGCGGCCCGCCGCCGCCGGCAGACGGTTGGCGATGCCCTCGGTCGAGGCATGCGCCCGGTGCGCGGTCGAAAAGGCGTCGTTCACGTAGAGGTCGCCCAGCACCGACAGTTTGTCGATGAAGGTTGCGTCGTTCTTCTCCTCTTCCTTGTGGAAGCGGAGATTCTCCAGCAGCAGCACCTCCCCGGGCTTCAGGGTGCGCACGGCGTCTTCGGCCTGCGGGCCGATGCAGTCGTCGGCAAAGGCGACCGGCTTGCCGAGTGCGGCCGACAGCGGCTCGACCAGCGCTTTCAGGGACATGTCCGGCACCCGCTTGCCGTCGGGCCGGCCGAAGTGGCTCAGCACGACGACGCGGGCGCCTTTTGCCGCGAGCTCGGCAATTGTCGGCGCGGCCCGCTCGATGCGCGTGGCATCGGTGACCTTGCCATTCTTCATCGGCACGTTGAGATCGACGCGCACCAGCACGCGCTTGCCGGAAACGTCCAGCGTGTCGATCGTCTTGAAGGTGACTTTGGGCATGCACTCTCTCTGATACTTGGCGCAGTGGTCTTTAAGGCGATGTGGTCCCTAGCGTTTCCGGATCACGAAGACCAGTACTTCGCCGTCGCGCGTACTGGAGACGAGTTCGTGGCCCGTCTGGCGGCAGTAGGCGGGAAAGTCCTGCTCGGCGGCGGGATCGGTCGCGCGCACCGTGAGCAGGCCGCCGCTCGTCAGCTCGCGCAGCTTGCGGTTGGCGCGCAGCACCGGCAGCGGACAGAGAAGTCCAGTGGCGTCGTATTCGAGTGTATCAGTCACGGCGGCGATAATACTTCATGGCCTCGTTCACCCAGCCTCGGATGTCGTTCAGTCGCGTCGTATCGGCGGGATGCGTGCTCAGCCATTCGGCCTGTCGGCGGCTGCCGGCATTCGCCGCGCGCATGCGTTCCCACACACCAATCGCTTCATGCGGGTCGTAGCCGGCCAGCGCCATCAGCACCAGCCCGATGCGGTCGGCTTCCGATTCCTGCGCCCGCGACATCGGCAGGATGAAGCCCACCGTCGCGCCGGCGCCGACGGCGGCCATCATCGCCGGCCGGTACGTTCGGCTGCGCCCGCTCACCGTCGTTGCCAGCGCCGTCGCCGCGGCTGCAGCACCAACGGAGGCGGCCATCTGGTCGCTCATGCGTTCGGCGCCGTGGCGGGCCAGAGCATGTGCGACCTCGTGGCCGATGACCGCCGCCAGCCCCGCTTCGGTACGCGTGATCGACAGGATGCCGGTATAGACGGCAACCTTGCCGCCGGGCAGGCAGAAGGCGTTGGGCTCGTTCTTGTCGATGGTGGAGAACTCCCACCGGAAGTGCGGTGCGCGCCACATCTCTGCCGGCGGCCGTTCGGCAGCTGCCGCGATCCGCTTGCCGACCTTCTCGACCAGGGCATTGGCTTGCGCATCGTGCAACAGCGGCTCCTTCGCCAGCACCTGCCGATAGGCCTGCAGGCCCATCTGGCGCTCCTCGTTCTCGCTGACCAGCATGATCTGCGAGCGACCGGTAACCGGCGCCGTCTCGCAGGCGGCCAGCAGCATGGAGGCTCCGCACAGGATCGAAAGCAATCGCAAGGCCTGATGCATGCGACGACTCTAGGGGCGGCGCAGGATCAGGTCGAGAGGAAGCCCGGACCGCCACGGCGCTTGAGTTCGTCGCCAGCGTCACGGCCCATCGCCTCGGCGTCGCTCGACGCGCCACGGCGTTCGGTGGCGATCGCTTCCGAACCATCGGGCTTCACGATCAGGCCGCGCAGATGAAGCGCGCCGTCGGCTGTGAGAATCGCGTGACCGGCAATTGGCGTGCGACAAGAGCCGTCGAGGACGACGAGCATTGCGTGCTCTGCAGCCACGCAGATTGCCGTCGGGGGGTGGTCGATGGCGGCCAGCCATCCCTGTGTTTGCGCATCGTCGATGCGGCACTCGATGCAGACCGCGCCCTGGCCGACGGCCGGCAGCATTTCGTCTTCCGGCACCGGCGCGCCGACATGGGCCATGCCGAGCCGCTTGAGGCCGGCGAGCGCCAGCAGGGTGGCTTCGACGGTGCCGGCGGCGCGCTTGGCGAGGCGCGTTTCAACATTGCCGCGCAGGTTCACGATCCGCAGGTCGGGCCGGCGATGCAGGAGCTGGGCGCGTCGTCTCAGTGCCGAAGTGCCGACGATGGCACCCTGCCTCAAATCGGCAATGCGCCGCACGCCGCCGGCGATCAGCACGTCGCGCGCATCTTCGCGGGGCAGGAAAGCCTGGATCGCGAGGCCCGCCGGCTGCGCTGTCGGCATGTCCTTCATGCTGTGGACCGCGGCATCGATACGCCGCGCCAGCAGCGCTTCCTCGATTTCCTTGACGAACAGGCCCTTGCCGCCGGCCTCCGACAACGGCCGGTCCTGGATGGCGTCGCCCGTGGTTCTTATGGCCACGATCTCGATGGCACCGGGCGCGGCGAGGGCCGGTACCGCCGCCGCCAGCGCGTCGCGCACCAGGCCCGCCTGGGTGAGGGCGAGTTTGCTGCCGCGCGTGCCCAGTCGCAGGAGGGGAAGGGTCATGGTGCTGCTCTAGCGTAGCTGGACGCGTGACGCTAGAAGACACGCATGCGGGTCCTGGGCGTCGAAACAAGCTGCGACGAAACGGCGGTCGCCATCGTCGAGGCGCCGGCCGACGGTGGTCCTGTTGGCAGCATCCTGGCCAACGTCGTCTACAGCCAGCTTGTCGAACATCGCCGTTTCGGCGGCGTGGTTCCGGAAATCGCCGCCCGCGCCCATCTCGAGCGAATCGACGGGCTGGTGATCGACGCGCTGGCCGAAGCAGGCCTCGGCCTCGCCGATCTCGACGGCATCGCCGCGACCGGCGGCCCCGGCCTGATCGGCGGCGTGCTGGTCGGTGTCATGACCGCCAAGGCGCTGGCCTTCGCGCATGACAAGCCGTTCCTCGCCGTCAACCATCTCGAAGGCCACGCGCTCTCCGTCCGGCTCACGGAGGACGTCGACTTTCCCTATCTGCTGCTGCTCGTCTCCGGCGGCCATTGCCAGCTCCTCACCGTGCGTGGACCCGGTGACTTCATGCGGCTCGGGACGACGATCGACGATGCCGTCGGCGAGTGCTTCGACAAGACCGCCAAGCTGCTTGGCCTAGGCTTTCCGGGCGGACCTGCCGTCGAGGCGGCGGCCAAGGGCGGCGACCCGCAACGCTTCGCCCTGCCGCGGCCGATGTGGCGCAAGCCCGGCTGCGATTTCTCCTTCTCCGGCCTCAAGACCGCGGTGCGCCAGACGGTGGAGAAACTGCCGGCCCAGGATGCACAAGCCGTCGCCGATCTCTGCGCCTCCTTCCAGCGCACCGTGGGCGACGTGCTCGCCGACCGCTGCGCCAATGCGCTGTCGCTCGCGCCGTCGTCGACGCTAGTGGTGGCGGGCGGCGTCGCGGCAAACGTCTATCTGCGCGGCCGCCTGGAGACGCTTGCCGCGGCGCACGGCGCGCGGCTCGTGGCGCCGCCGATCAAGCTCTGTACCGACAACGGCGCCATGATCGCCTGGGCCGGGATCGAACGCCTGCGGCTCGGCAAGACGGATACCCTCGACTTCCGGCCGCGCCCGCGCTGGCCACTCGATCCTTCCGTCGCGGTTCGGGTGTAGGATGGCCGGCATGAGTCAGGGCTTCGACATCGTTCCGTTGTTCGCCACGCCGATCATCCTGTCGGACCTGCCCGAGGCGCCGACGCTCTGCGCCGAGCTGCGCACGGTGATCGAGCAGCGCGAGAAGACCAATCCCGGCACGCAGGCGTCGAACCTCGGCGGCTGGCAGTCGACCTGGGACATGGATCGCTGGGGCGGTGCACCGGCGATCAAGCTCCTGGCGCTTGCCCGTAACCTCGCCAACCGCGTGACGACGGATCGCCAGGGCAAGCCCGTCTCCATCACCTGGCGCGCCAACATGTGGGCGAACGTGAACCGGACCGGCCACGGCAACGAGTTTCACTGCCACCCCGGCAGCTACTGGTCAGCGGTGTTTTACGTCGACGATGCCGGCATCGACGCCGACGCGTCGCTGGGCGGCGAGCTTGAATTCATGGATCCGCGTGGGCCGGGCCCGGCGATGTATGCGCCTCACCTGGGCTTTGCGATTCCGGGAGGCCTGTCGGTCGGTGCCGCCGAGGTCGTACGCCCCAAGACGGGTCGCCTGGTCATGTTCCCGGCCTGGATACTTCATCAGGTCAGGCCCTACCACGGCACTGTCGAGCGCATTTCCATCGCGATGAATCTCAGCCTGTGAGGGCGGTTCATCATATCGGCGTGGTCGGTGGCGGTGCCTGGGGCACGGCGCTCGCCTGTCTCGCCCGCCGCGCCGGCAGGCAGGTCACGGTGTGGTCGCGCGATCCGGCGATCTCGACGGCGATTGCGCAGCAGCAGGCCAACCCGGTCTATCTACCGGGCATGACGCTCGATGCCGGCATCGAGGCCGCGGCCGATCTCGCAAGTCTCGGCGCCTGCGATGCCGTGCTGCTGGCCTGTCCGGCCCAGGCGATCCGCGTCGTGGTCGCGAACCTGCCGGGCAGCAGCCCGGTCGTGATCTGCGCCAAGGGCATCGAGGCCGCGAGCGGTCTGCTGATGCCGGAGGTGCTGGCTGAAGTTCTGCCCGGCCGGCCGCTCGCCATGCTGTCGGGCCCGAGCTTCGCCGAGGAAGCGGTGCAGGGCCTGCCGACGGCGGTCAGTATTGCCACGGCGGACGCCGGCCTTGGCCGCGACCTGGCGGCGGCTCTGGCAGCGGGCGCCTTTCGGCCCTACTGGACCGATGACATCACCGGCGTGTCGCTGGGTGGCGCGGTCAAGAACGTGTTGGCCATCGCGGCCGGTATCGTCGAAGGCCGCGGCCTCGGCCACAACGCCGCCGCCGCCCTGATCACGCGCGGCTTCGCCGAGATGGCCCGTCTGGGCCTCGCCATGGGCGCCCGCCTGGAAACCCTGACGGGCCTCAGCGGCCTCGGCGATCTCGTGCTCACCTGCAACGGCCCACTGTCGCGCAATCGCTCGTTGGGATTGGCTTTGGGCAAGGGCACGACGCTTGCTCGCCACATGGAGGGAAGACGTCAGGTCGTCGAGGGCGAGGCCACCGCGCCCGCCGTGCTGGCCCGTGCGACGCGACTCGGCATCGAAATGCCGATCTGCGCCGCCGTCGATGCTATCCTGCACCGTGGGGCGGATCTCAACGAGGCGATCCGCGCGCTGTTGGCGCGGCCATTGCGCCGCGAAGGCGAATAGGTGGGAGAGTGAAATGGCTCATTGGCTCCTAAAATCCGAGCCGTCGGCATATTCGTGGCCACAGTTCGTGAAGGACAAGAAGACGTCCTGGACCGGCGTGCGCAATGCCCAGGCAGCCATCAATCTCAAGGCGATGAAGCCGGGCGATCGCTGCTTCTTCTACCATTCCAACGAGGGCAAGGAGATCGTCGGCATCGCCGAGGTGGTCAAGGCGGCCTATCCCGATCCCACCGACAAGGACGGCAAGGCGGTGACG
Organism: Reyranella sp.; assembly: GCA_029946105.1. GTDB lineage: Bacteria > Pseudomonadota > Alphaproteobacteria > Reyranellales > Reyranellaceae > Reyranella. The sequence continues at coordinate 29,682 of JAQSDW010000084.1, forward strand.
GTTGACGTGAAGGCGATAGAAGCGGTCAAGAAGCCCGTGACGCTCGCCGCCATCAAGGCCGATCCGCGGCTGAAAGATTTCGGCCTGGTGCGCCAGTCGCGGTTGTCGGTCGTTCCTGTCAGCGACGCGCAATGGGCGCTCATCCTCAAAATGTCTGCTGGCTAGGACTGCGCCGTTGCGCGGGGGCCTCTCGCCATGTCAGATTGTCGACAATCGACGATCGGCGATCCTGGAGGCGAATTGGCTTTCTCCGACCTGTCCTCGGCCGATGCGACGGCCGTTCTGGAGCCCGTATCGAGGAATACCCTGCGTGCCCAGGTCGCTGATCGGCTGCGCGCGGCAATCCTGCGTGGCGATATCGCGCCGGGCGCACCTCTGGTCGAGACCGCGCTGTCGGAGCGCTTCGATGTCAGCCGTGGGCCGTTGCGCGAGGCCCTGAGGCAGCTGATCGAGGAGGGTCTGGTCGTGACGGTACCCTATACCGGCACGCATGTGGCGCCACTGTCGGTCGAGGACGTCCATGAAATCTATTCATTGCGTACGGCACTCGAGACATTCGCCTTCGAACAGGTGTGGCCGAGTCGCGATGACCGCTTCCGCGCCGAACTCAACCGGCGCAACGCGTCGCTGATCGCCGCGATCGACGCCGGCGACGACCACGCCAGCATCCAGACCGAGCTGGAACTCCACGGGCTGGTCTACGAGGCGAGCGGCCATCGCCTGCTGCAGCGCGCCTGGTATGCCTTGCGCGGCCGCCTGCAGCTTTACTGGGCGGCGCATCACCTTGCGCATGGCCGCCACGGGCCGCGTCGCGACAGCCATGACAGCTACATCGCCGCAGCATTGGGAGACGATCTCGCGGCCATGCGCCTGGAAATCGCCAATCACATGCGCCGCGGCGCCGAAACGACGGAACGGTTTCTGCGCAGGCCGAATCCATCCGGGAAGTCCAAACGGGGAGACAAGTCATGACCATCACGCGACGTTCAGCGCTGGCCGGCAGTGCCGCAGCCGCCTTTCTACTCGCGCTGCCTCTCGCCGCGCGCGCCGAGGGCACACTCGAGGCCACGAAGAAGCGCGGCACGTTCCGAGTCGGCGTGACGCAGGCGCCGCCTTGGTTCTCCAAGGATCCCAAGACTGGCGAGTGGTCGTCTGGCCTCGGTATTTTGATGGGCAAGGCGATGGCGCAGACGCTGGGCGTCAAGATGGAAACCGTCGAGGTGAGCTGGGGCAATTCGATTGCCGCTCTCCAGGGCGACAAGATCGACATCATGTTCACCATCGATGCCACGCCCGAGCGCAAGCAGGCCGTCGACTTTCCAACTTCGCCGCTCCTCTACTATTCGCTTGCCGTACTGGCACGGGACGACCTGGCGGCGAGCACCTGGGAAGATCTCAACAAGCAGGGCGTTCGCATTGCCGTGCCGCAGGCCTCGTCAATGGACCGGTTCGTCTCCGAACGCGCGCCAAAAGCCGACATCCAGCGCTTCCCCGACAATGCCGCGGCGATTGCCGCCTTCCAGTCCGGCCGCGTCGATGCCGTGTGCCTGTTTCATCCGCCGCTGCTCGCGGCGCGCCAGAAGCTCGGCAAAGGCAAGATCGTGGTGCCGATGCCGGCCCAGTCGCAGGCCTCGAGTGCCGCCGTGCGCAAGGGCGACACCGAATTCGTCGCCTGGGTCGACAAGCAGTTGGCGGCCTACTACCAGAGCGGCCAGACCCAGAAATGGTACGAACAGGCGCTCGGCGATTTCGGCCTCGATCCCAAGCTTGCGCCGCCGATCATGAAGGAAATGATCAAGTAGGCGGCAGCACTTCTTGGCGTACCAATGGGATTTCACGCCGGTTCTCGCCAACGCTCCGCTGTTGGCGCAGGGCCTGCTGAATACCTTGAAAGTCACCGGCACATCGCTGGTCTTTGGCCTGGCACTCGGCCTCGCACTGGCGTTGCTTCGCCTTTCGTCGCGCCGGACGTTTGCCTGGCCGGCGGGCCTTGTCATCGAGGTCTTCCGGACCACGCCGCCGCTGGTCCAGCTCTTCTGGTTCTTCTTCGCCCTGCCGCTGCTCGTAGGCATTGAAATGACGGCGTTCATGGCCGCCGTAGTCACCTTCTCCATTCAGTCGGCGGCCTTCTTTGCCGAGGTGTTCCGCGGCGGCATCGTGTCGATCGAGCGCGGCCAGTGGGACGGCGCGCGCGCCATCGGGATGAATCACGGCCAGGCGCTCCGCCGCATCGTCCTGCCGCAGGCGGTCAAGCGCATGATCCCGGCCTTCATGGAGCGCGCCATCGAGCTCATGAAGACCACCACTCTTGTCGCCACCATCTCCTATGCCGATCTGCTGTTTGCCGCGAACGAGATCGCGCAGAAGACTTTTAGGCCACTCGAGACCTTCACAGTGGCGGCGCTGATCTATTTCGTCGTGATCTTCGCCTTCAGCCTGGTTGCCCGGCAGTTCGAACGCAGGCTCGCCGTCAGCGGCGAATCGACGGTGCGTTGATGCGGGCCGTTCGATGAAGTGGGATTTCACCTCGGTCTTCGCCAATACCGATGCGCTGCTGGCCGGCGCCGCCGGCACGCTTCGCATCTTCGCGATCTGCCTGGTCCTCGGCCTCAGCCTCGGCCTGGTGGTCGGGCTCGGCCGCTATGCCCGCACCTGGTGGTTCTACCTGCCGGCGACCGCTTTCGTGGAGTTCTTCCGCAATACGCCGGTGCTCGTGCAGATCCTGTGGTTCTACTTCGCCCTGCCGATGCTGCTGCCCTTCGAGATCAGTCCGCTGATGGCAGCGTCGCTCGGCATTTCGCTCAATTCGGCGGCGTTCTCGGCCGAGATCTATCGGGCGGGCATTCAGTCGATCGACAGGGGGCAGTGGGATGGTGCTCGCGCGCTGGGCATGCGGTGGGCCCAGGCGATGCGCCGCATCGTGCTGCCGCAGGCCATCAAGAGGATGCTGCCCGCGCTGACCAACCGGGCCATCGAGATCTTCAAGATGACGACGCTCGCTTCCGCCGTGGCTTATGTCGAGCTCCTGCAGCAGGGCAAGCTGATCGCCTCGCTCAACTACAATCCCATCGAGGCTTATACCGCCGTCGCGGTGATCTTCCTGGTCTTCCTCTGGCCGCTGGTGCAGTTCACCTACGTGCTGGAGCGCCGCCTGAAGAGGGACGAGTGAGCCTGCTTCGCGTCACCGGCCTCACCAAACGCTTCGGCACCAACGAGGTGCTGCGCAGCATCGATCTCGAGGTACGACAGGGCGAGCGCATCGCCATTCTGGGCGCCTCGGGATCGGGCAAGAGCTCGTTGCTGCGTTGTCTCAATTTCATGGAGCTGCCGACCGCCGGTGTCATCGAACTCGATGGCCAGCCGCTGGGCCGCGAACGCCGACCGGGCGAGAGGATCTATCGCGAAAGCGAACTCACCCAGGTGCGTCAGCGCATCGGCATGGTGTTCCAGCAGTTCAACCTCTTTCCCCACATGACGGCGGTCGGCAACGTCATGGAAGGGCTCCGCACCGTGCGCCGCATGCCCAAGCCGGCGGCGCGCATCAGGGCGGAGGCCGAGCTGAAGCGCGTCGGCCTCGGCGACAAGGCCGATGCCTATCCCGCCCATCTTTCGGGCGGACAGAAGCAGCGGGTGGCGATCGCGCGGGCGCTTGCCATGGACCCGGAGATGCTGCTGTTCGACGAGCCGACCTCGGCGCTCGATCCCGAACTGGTCGGCGAGGTGCTGGGTGTCATCCGCAATCTCGCCGACGAAGGCCGCACCATGCTGCTGGTCACGCACGAACTGGGCTTCGCCTATCACGTGGCGACGCGCGTGATTTTCCTCGCCGACGGCACCATCCACGAATCGGGCACGCCGGACGAGGTACTGAAGAATCCGCGACAGGAGCGCACGCGCGCTTTCCTCGCCAGCCACAAGCAATACAGCCTGTAAGGACAAGAAGATGACGACGAATTCCTCGGCGCAGGGCTACATGGCCGACGCGCGCAACGACCAGGTGCTGGTCTACGTCAACGGCGCCTTCGTGCCGCGCAACGAGGCGGTCGTCTCGGTGTTCGATTCAGGTTTTGCACTGGGCGACGGCGTGTGGGAAGGCCTGCGCCTTGTGAAGGGTCGGCTGATCAGCCTCGACGCCCATCTCGACCGTCTGTTCGAAGGTGCACGCTCGATCGCGCTTGATATCGGGCTCACCCGCGAGGGCGTCGTGAAAGCCGTTCAGGACACGCTGGACCGAAACGGCATGACCGATGGTGCCCACATCCGGATGATGATCACCCGCGGCCTCAAGTCGACACCCAACCAGGACCCACGCTTCGTGATCGGCGGTGCCACGATCGTCATCGTGGCCGAATACAAGAAATCCAATCCCGAAGCCAAGGCGCGCGGGCTTACGCTCTTCACCTCGACCTTCCGCACCAGCACGCCCGACGTCTTCGACCTGCGGCTGAACTCGCACAGCCGACTGAACCTCATCCAGGCGCTGATTCAGGCCATCAATGCAGGTGCCGATGAGGCGCTGATGCTCGACCCGCGCGGGTTCGTGGCCTCGTGCAATTCGACCAACTTCTTCATCGTGCGTCGCGGCGAGATCTGGACTTCTACCGGCGCCTACAGTTTCAAGGGCATCACCCAGGCCAATGTGGTCGATGCCTGGCGCGGCGCTGGCAAGGTCGCGCGCGAATGCGATTTCACCCTGGCGCAGGTCTATTCGGCCGACGAGGCCTTCGTGACGGGAACCCTGGGTGGCGTGACACCCGTCACCCGGATTGATGGTCGCGTGATCGACGACGGCAAGCCCGGGCCGCTGACGGGCGAGGCGAGCGATCTCTATTTGAAATCGATCGGCTGAAATCGGTCGGGATGTAGCTATTCGGCGGCCAGCTTCCGGGCCGCACGGGGATCGCGCGTCAGCAGGCCGTCGGCGAGGTCGCGGTCGATCATGGCATCCGGCCGCTCCTCGACGCGACCGAAGCCGGCGCCGCCACCCACGAACATCTCGACGATGTCACCCTTGGCGAGGTCGATCGCGGCCTTGCTGCGCAGCTCCTCGACCGTGCCGTTGGCGCGATGGACGCGACAGTAGCCCCGTTGGCCGGGCTCGCCGCCCAAAAGCCCTTGAGGGGCGAGGCGAAAGCGATCGGAGTAGATGGCAAGCTGCACGTCATCGCGCAGGATCTCGCAATGCCGGGTGAACCCCGCGCCGCCGCGCCGTGCGCCGAGCCCGAACGAGTCAGGCGCCAGCTCGTAGCCGACGATACGGAAGAAGTCGTAGTCGATGTCGAGCGACTCGACTGGGGCGTTGGAGCAGTTGCTGAGCGGTGAGTCGACGGCGTCGCAGCCATCGGTGCCTCTGGAGGCGCCGTAGCCGCCGCCGAAGATTTCGAGATAGACGCTATAACCCTTCTCGCCGAGGTGCGAGAGACAGAAGGCTGTCGTGCAGTCGAAGCCGGTGGCGATCACCTTGTCGGGCAGCGCCTGCGCCAATGCCTTCATGACAGCGTTGAAGACGCGGTAGGCAGGTATCATGCGCGCCCGCACCGGCGCCGGCGGCCGCGGGTTGAGCAGCGAGCCGTAGGGCACCTTTATGGTGATCGGCCGCGCCATGCCCTCGTTGTAGGGAATGTCCGGGCTGGTCAGCACCGATTTCACGCAACTCAGCGCTGCGGAAAGCGTGCTGGAGTAGGGGCAGTTGAGGTTGCGCTTCACCTGGGCGCAGGTGCCTTCGAAATCGATCTCGACCGAATCCTCGGAGATGGTGACCTTGGCCTTCACCACCAGCGGCTCGTCGGTGAGGCCGTCGTCGTCGACCGCGTCTTCGCCGTAGAAGGTGCCCTTGGGTGCCAGGGCGATGGCGGCGCGCACGCGGCGCTCGGAATAGTCCTGCATGTCCTTCATCGCCGCTTCGACCTTGTCGGTGCCGTAGCGCTCGCACAGCTGCTTCACGCGCATCACGCCGATCGCATTGGCGGCGAACTGCGCATTGAAGTCGCCGATGGTGAGGTCGGGCACGCGCACGTTGGCAGTGACCAGCCGCTCGAACGAGCCCCCGTTCCAGTCGCGCTGGAAATCGTACTTGCTGGGCGGGAAGCGCAGCCCCTCCTGGTAGACGTCCGACGCATGGATGTTGAGGCCGGGCGCGCCGCCGCCGAGATCGAGATGGTGCGCCACCGAGGCGCCGAACCCGACCACGCGGCCCGCGACGAAGATCGGCGTGAAGATGAACACGTCGGGAATGTGCTGGCCGCCCTCGAACGGGTCGTTGTTGATCAGGAAGTCGCCTTCCTCGAGGGTCTCGACCGGGTGGCGCCTGAGACAGGCGCGCAGCGTCTCGCCGATCGGCCCGAGCTGCATGGGAATGAGCTCGGCCTGGGCCACCGTGTTGCCGAAGCGGTCCATCAGGCCGGCCGAGCCGTCGCGCGCTTCGCGCAGGATGGTTGAGTAAGCCGAGCGAATGAGCTTTACGCCCATCTCTCGCGCCGAGGCGATCAGCGCCTGGCTGATGACGGCATAGTCGATGGGACCCAGCTGGATCATGCGGACCTCCGGAGGATCAGATTGTCGGCCGGGTCGAGTTCGGCTGTCCAGCCGGGCGGTACCCAGGTGGTGGCGGTGTAGCCTTCGATCACGGCGGGCCCGATGATCTTCTGACCGGGAGCGAGGGCTTCGGCGGTGTAACGGGCGCAGTCGAGCCAGGCTTCGTCGTGGAAGATCTTGGCTTGTCCGGGCGCGCGGCCGGCGAGCTTCTCGCGGTCGAGGCGTGGCACGGTGCCGATCGGCAGGGTGGCGCCGACGCGCAGCGTCACGATCTCGACGGCGCGGTCGAGCGTGGCGCCGTGCATGAAAGTCCGATGGTGGGCATCGGCGAACAGGCCGGAGAGATAGGCGCCATCGAGGGAGCCCAGGCGATCCGGGGGAATTTCGACGCCGACCTCGAAGGCCTGGCCGACGAACCGCATTTCCAGCGTGTGGATGTAGTCGAGATCGCCCGGCAGCTTCATGTCGGCGAACTGGGCGGCGAGCCTGGCCCGCATCTCGGCGAAGGTCTTGCCGGCTTCGGCGGCGGCAGCATCGTCGAGCTTCATCTTGCGCGTGACGGCGTCGAACTTGGTGTAGTCGGAGGCCACCAGCCCGTAGGCCGAAATCACGCCGGCGTTGGGCGGCACGACGATGGTCGAGATGCCGAGTTCCTCGGCGATGCGGGCGGCATGGAGTGGGCCGGCGCCGCCGAACGGCACCAGCGCATAGTCGCGTGGATCGCGGCCACGTTCGGTCGAGACGAGCTGGATGGCGCGCACGATGTTGGCGTCGGCGAGCTGCAGCGCCGAGGAGGCGGCCTGTTCGATGCCGAGGCCGAAGCGGGCGGCAATCGGTTCGAAGGCGAGCCGCGCGGCCTCGCCATCCAGGGTCATGCGGCCGCCGAGGAAAGCACCGGGCCGGATGGTGCCGATCACGATATGGGCGTCGGTCGTGGCGGGCTCAATGCCACCCTTGCCGTAGCAGGCCGGGCCGGGATCGGCGCCGGCGCTCTGCGGTCCGACCCGCAGCATGCCGCCGTCGTCGACCCAGGCGATCGAGCCGCCACCTGCGCCCACTGACACGATGTCGAGCACCGGCGTGCGGATCGGCAGGCCGTCGATTTCGCTTTCCGAGGCCAAGGAAGGACGGCCGTCCTGCACCAGGCAGACATCGGTCGAGGTGCCGCCCATGTCGAAGGTGATGAGGTCCTTGTAGCCCGAACGCGCGGCTTGGCGCGTGGCGCCGACCACGCCGGCGGCCGGACCCGAATAGAGCGCGGTGATGGCGCTCTGGCGCATCGCCTCGGCCGGCAGGCGGCCGCCGTTGGATTGCATTACGGTGAAGCGGCCCGTGAAGCCCGCGTCCGCCAGCTTGGCCTCGAAACGATGCAGGTAGCCATCGATCACCGGCTGCACATAGGCCGACAGCAGCGTCGTCGACGCACGTTCGAATTCGCGGAACTCGCGCGCCACCTGATGGCTGCAGGTCACGAGCACGCCGGGCAAGGCCTCGGTGATCAGCGCCGCCAGGCGTTGCTCATGGTCAGGATTGGCGTAGGCGTTCAGCAGGCAGATCGCGACGGCGCGATAATCGCCAGCCTTCAGGGCCGGGATCAATTTTGCGCGGATCGCTGCCTCGTCGAGTGGCGTCTCCACCGACCCATCCGCGCGCAGCCGTTCCGGCGTCTCGAAGCAGTCCTTGCGGCGCACCGGTGGTGCGGGTTTGGCGTAGAAGAGATCGTAGATGTTGCGCCGGTCGTGGCGCTGCATGAACAGCAGGTCGCGGAAACCCTGGGTGGCGATGAAGGCCACTGCCGCGCCCTTGCGCTCGAGCACGGCATTGGTGGCGACGGTCGAGCCGTGCCCGAGATCTTTTATGCGCGAGAGATCGATGCCCGAGGCGGTCAGCGCGGCAAAGGCGCCGACGTCCGGGCTGCGCGGTGTGCTCGGCACCTTGGTGACAACGATCCTGCCACCCTCGACCGCCACGAGGTCGGTGAAGGTGCCGCCAACCTCGACGCCGACGCGCATCGACTCAGCGTCCGTCGAGTTTGGTTTGCAGTTCGGCGATCTGCTTTTTCAGTTCCTCGTTCTCCTCGCGTGCCTTGGCGGCCATGGCCTTCACGGCGTCGAATTCGTCGCGGCGCGGAATGTCCATGCCGTCGAGGATCTTGGCGATCTGATCGCGCACGCGGGCTTCGACCTCGTCCTTCACGCCGGTCAGTGCGCCCATGGCGCCGTTGGCCACCTTGGTGAGGTCGTCGATGAAGGGATTGCGGGTTTGCATGGCTGTGACTCCTGGTGCGGGGAGTATGGGCGGCTGGTAGCATCCGGCGCAAGAAGCACCGGAGGAGCGCACGTGAGTTTGGTAAACGTCGAGTCGAGCGAAGGGATCACCACCATCACCATGACGCGGCCCGACAAGCGCAATGCGCTGTCCCAGGCCCTGTGCGATGGCCTCTACGACGCCTATCGCGGTTTCGAGGCCGGTGGAGATCAGGTCGCCATTCTGCAGGCCGATGGGCCGGCGTTCTGTGTCGGCGCCGACCTCAAGGAGCCGCCGTCCGCCATGTGGAAGGCCGTGCCGCATGTCAGCCATGCCCTCACCAAGCCGGTGATCGCCGCCACCCAGGGCTGGGTGATCGGTGGCGCCATCTGCATGGTCATGACCTGCGACCTGATGGTGTCGGCCGACACCACGAAGTTCATGTATCCCGAGGCCAAGGTCGGCGTCTTCGGCGGCCTGATGCCGGGCATCGTCTCGCGCATGCCGCACAAAGTTGCCATGGAGCTTCTCCTCCTGGGGGAAGAGTTCTCGGTGAAGCGCGCCTACGACGTCGGCTTCGTCAACAAGGTGGTGCCGCTTGGCGAGGAGCGCAAAGAGGCGCGGCGCATGGCCAGGATCATCGCCGACTCGGCGCCGCTGGTGATCCGCACCTTGCGCGACTTCGCCAACCAGACGCTGCCGCGCGGGCCGGCGGAGATCTTCGTGCCCGAGCGCTACAAGCTCGAGCAGATCGCAAATTCCGACGACCGCAAGGAAGGCGCTTCAGCCTTCCGCGAGAAGCGGGCGCCGAAATTCAAGGGACGCTAACTTCAAGGGACGCTAGGAGAAGCGCATGGGCAAGTTGCTGCTGGTCGGTTGCGGCAAGATGGGCGGCGCCATGCTGGAAGGCTGGCTGGCGCGCGGGCTCGCGGCAGCCGACGTGATCGTAGCTGAACCGGCCGAAGCCATCCGGCCGAAGAAGCCCGGCCTGCATGTCGTCGCCTCGTCGGCCGAACTCGGCGAGACGCCGGAGATCGTGGTGCTGGCGGTGAAGCCGCAGTCGATGGATGCGGTGCTGCCCGATCTCAAGCGCTTCGCTGACAAAGGTGCCGTGTTCCTGTCGATCGCTGCCGGCAAGACGCTGGGCTATTTCGCGGGCCATCTCGGCAAGAGCGCCAAGGTCGTGCGGTCCATGCCCAATACGCCGGCCGCGGTACGCCAGGGTATCAGCGTCGCCACGGCGGCTTCAGGCGTGTCGGCGGCCGAGAAGAAGCGCTGCCACGAGCTGCTCGAAGCCGTGGGCCAGGTGCTCTGGGTCGACGACGAGGCGTTGATGGATCCGGTGACGGCCTTGTCGGGCAGCGGTCCGGCCTATGTCTTCCTGCTGGTCGAGGCGATGGCGGCGGCCGGGGCAAAGCTCGGGCTCTCGCCGGAAATGGCCATGCAGCTTGCGCGCGCCACGGTGGCGGGCAGCGGCGAACTCCTGAAGCAGTCGACGGAACCTGCCGCCCAGTTGCGCGTCAATGTGACCAGCCCGGGCGGCACCACCGCCGAGGCGCTGAAGGTCCTGATGGCAGCAGACGGAATCCAGCCCGTGTTCGACAAGGCGCTGTCGGCGGCCTCCCGCCGTTCGAAGGAACTCGCGGGATGACGTCAGCCAATGTCACGGCGCTCGACGCCTTTCTCGGCCTGATCGCCGAGAGGGACTTCGCCGCCGTGACGCTGCGCGACGTGGCCCAAGCGGCCAACCTCGGGTTGGCCAATCTCTATCGTCTCTATCCCGACAAGGTGGCCCTGGTGGCGGCCTTCCTCGCCCGCATCGATTCAGAGGTGCTGGCGGGCACGCCCCGCCAGACCGATCCCGAAGAGACGCCGCGCGACCGGCTGTTCGACACCATGATGCGCCGCTACGACGCGCTGCGGCCCCACCGTGCGGCCCTGCGATCGATCGGCGGTGCCTCCCGCGACCCGCTGTTGTTGCTCGCCCTGGCGCCGGCGCTTCGCCGGTCGATGGCCGCCATGCTGGAGGCGGCCGGTGTGCCGAGCGACGGGCTGCCGGGTGCGCTGCGACAGAATGGTTTACTGGCGATCGATTATGCCGTCTCCCGGGTCTTCGACCGGGACGAGACAGGCGACCTTTCCAAGACCATGGCGGCCCTGGATAGCCGCCTGAAAACTGCCGAAAAATGGGCTCAACTCATTGGTAAATATGTGAAAAGACCGGATTCCAAGGGGCTAGCTGCAGAGGCTGAATCGCCTGCTGCGTGAATATTTTGTGCAGCGCACAAAATCATCTCTTGACTTGCTGCAGCGCATGCATAAATTAGGGGTCGTTGTGCACCGCAGCAAAGCGGAGCCCCCTGGTTTGAAACGTGTTCCCGCCCTTCAGGAGAATCCCATGTACGCCACTGGCGCCTTCAAGAATCCGTTCGCCGACTTCGATTTCAGCAAGATTGCCGGCGAATTCAAGATGCCGTCGATGAACATCGAGTCGATCGTCGAAACCGGCCGCAAGAATTTTGCCGTGATGACCGCCCTCAACACCTCGGCCGTCGAGTCGATGAAGGCGATCGCTCAGCGCCAAGGCGACATGGTCCGCTCGGCCATGGAAGACTTCTCCAAGCACGGCAGCGACGTAATGTCCGCCGCGACCGTCGAGGAGAAGGCCGCCAAGCAGATCGACTTCGTGAAGAAGAGCTACGAGGCCGCCATGGCCAACACCAAGGAACTGGCCGAGCTCTACAGCAAGGGTCACACCGAGGCCCTGACCGCGCTCAGCGCGCGCGTCTCGGAGCTGACCGAAGAGGTCAAGGCCGCGATCGCCAAGAAGTAAGTCGTCGGCCTCGAGCCGATGCGCGAAGGGGCCGCCCTGGGAAACCAGGAGCGGCCCCTTTTCTTTTGGCGCCTCTTCACTTTTGAGCAGGCCCCACTAGGCTCTGCCGATCATGGAACAGATCACCTACGACGACTTCGAGAAAGTCGATATCCGCGTCGGCACCATCGTCGAGGCAGCGCCGCTCGAGGGCGCGCGCAAGCCCGCCTTCCGGCTGCTGATCGATTTCGGGCCCGAGCTCGGCACGAAGAAATCCTCGGCGCAGATCACCGTGCACTACACGCCCGAGGAACTGATCGGCCGTCAGGTCGCCGCGGTGGTGAATTTTCCACCGCGCCAGATCGGCAAGTTCATGTCGCAGGTCCTGACGCTGGGCTTCCCGGCAGCCGACGGCAGCGTGGTGCTGAGCGCCCCCGGCAAGCCCGTGCCCAACGGCGGGAAACTCTTCTAGAAAACCTTGTGGATCCAGCCGTGCGTGTCGGCGGCGCGGCCGCGCTGAATGCCAACCAGGGCGGCTTTCAGCTCCTCGGTTCGTGCGCCCGAGCCGCCGTTGCCGATCTTGAATTCGCCGTCCTTGCTGCGCACCGTGCCGATCGGCGTCACGACGGCGGCGGTGCCGCAGGCGAAGGCCTCGCGCAGGCGACCGGTGCCGGCATCGGCGCGCCACTGGTCGATCGAATAGCGCTCCTCGCGAACCTCGATGCCCTTGTCCTTGGCGAGCGTGATCAGCGAGGACCGCGTGATGCCGGGCAGGATCGTGCCGCCCAGCGGCGGTGTCGACAGCGAGCCGTCGTCGAACACGAAGAACACGTTCATGCCGCCCAGTTCCTCGACCCAGCGCTGCTCGACGGCGTCGAGGAACACGACCTGATCGCAGCCATGGCGCGTCGCTTCGGACTGGGCGAGCAGGCTCGCGGCGTAGTTGCCGCCGCATTTGGCGGCGCCCGTGCCGCCGGGTGCCGCGCGCGTGTACTCGGTCGAGACCCAGACCGAGACGGCCGGCGCGTCGGTCTTGAAATAGGCGCCGACCGACGAGGCGATGACCAGGAACAGGTAGTCGGACGAAGGCTTTACACCGAGGAAGATCTCATTGGCGAACATGAACGGGCGCAGATAGAGGCTGCCGTCGCCGTCGGGAATCCACGCGCGGTCGGTATTGACCAGCAGGTCGCAGGCCTCGAGGAACACCTTCTCCGGCAGCACCGGCATCGCCAACCGTTCGGCCGATTGCTGGAAGCGGCGCGCGTTTTCCTCCGGCCGAAACAGCGTGGCACCTCCATCGGCGGTGCGATAGGCCTTCAGCCCCTCGAAGATTTCCTGGGCGTAGTGCAGGACGGCCGAGGCGGGATCCATCGGGATCGGCGCGCGGGGCTCGATCTTCGCATCGTGCCAGCCCTGGGATTCATGATAGCGAACCGTCACCATATGGTCGCTGAAGACCCGGCCGAAGCCCGGATTTTTCAGCAGGGCGGCGCGCTGATCGGCGGGAAGCGGCGTCGGATGGAGGTGGCGGGCAAACTGAAGCGAGTGGTGCGTGGATGTTTCTGTCTTGGACATTTTTCTCTCGGATATTTGGATCACTGTACCACAGGCCGCAGGGCTTCAAGCCAGCGGCCCGCTCATAGCGGAATTCGCACGACCACGCGCAAGCCGCCGAGCGACGAGGGGCTGAGCGCCACATCGCCGCCATGGCTACGCGCCACGTCGCGGGCGATGGTGAGACCAAGGCCCACGCCGCCGGTGTCCGTGTTCCGCGACTCGTCGAGGCGGAAGAAGGGCCGGAAAACGTCCTCGTATTTGTCGGGCGGAATGCCCGGGCCGTCGTCGTCGATGGCGATCTCGACCGAGGTGCGGCCGCGGATGGCCTGGAGGTGCACCTTGGTGCCGTACCGCAGCGCGTTCGAGACGAGGTTGGTCAGGCAGCGCTTGATGGCCAGCGCACGCAGTTCGACGTTCATGTCGCCCTGCCAGGTGACCTCGACATTGGCATTGTCGCGCCGGGCTCCGGCCGCCACGTCCTCCAGGATCTCGCTCAGATCGACCGGGGCGGGATCCTCGTCGCCCTCGCCGCGGGCAAAGGCGAGATAGCCCTCGATCATCCGCTCCATGTCGGAGACGTCGTCGCCCAGTTCCTTGGTCTCCGGCGATTCGGGCAGGAGCGCCAGCGACAGCTTCATGCGGGTCAGTGGCGTGCGCAGGTCGTGGCTGACGCCCGCCAGCATCTCGGTGCGCTGCTGGGTGGAGCGGCGGAGCCGGATGCGCATGGTGTGGAACGCGGTGGCGGCATTGCGGACTTCGCGGGTGCCGCCCGAAAAGGCGAAGTCGGGAACATCGCGGCCCTTGCCCAGCGCGTCGGCGGCGACGCCGAGATGCTCGATCGGCACGAGTTCGCGGCGCATGAACCAGATGGCGAGCCCGAACAGCACCAGGGCGAGGCCAAGCTGGGCCAGCACATAGGCGAGGCTCGAGCCGAAGGTGAGGCGGACATGCGGCACCAGCACGTCCATGACATCGCCGTCGCCGAGCTGGATTTCGATCAGCATCTGGCCGCCGCCGACGGTGTTGTCGATGAAGAAGGGACGCTTCAGGTCGGCCTCGAGCGCGCCCTGGACCTCGCGCGCCACGATGTCGAAATATTCCGGCTGCTTGAAGGGCCGGATGATGCCCTTGCGGAAGCTGACGAACAGCAGCAGGTCCTGCGCCGAGCGATTGAGGATCCAGGCGCGGTGTGCATCGTCGGGAAAGTCGGAGCGCAGTGCGATCAGGACGCGCAGGTCGCGCACCAGCAGGACCGCGAGACGATTGGTGACGTTGTCGCCGCGCTGGCTGTAGAACCACCAGGCGGAGAGCGCCTGCAGCAGCAGCATCGGCACGACGATGATGATCAGCGCGCGCGCGAACAGGGTCTGTGGCGAATGCCTGTCGGACCAGCTGGCGATGCGCTCGAAGATGTCGCGGGCGGCGGCCCAGCTCATGCGTCGACCAGCCGGTAGCCCTGGCCCCTGACGGTGCGCAGGTAGCGTGGAAAGGACGGATCGGGCTCGATCTTGCGCCGGAGCCGCGTCACCTGCACGTCGATGGCGCGCTCGTTGATGGCGCTGCCGACGCTCTTGCACAGGGTCTCGCGGCTCAGCACCTCGCCCATGCGGGCGGTGAACGTGCGCAGCAGTGCCACTTCCGCGTCTGTCAGGGCAACGCGCTTGCCTTTCTGCATCAGCTCGCCGAGGTCGGTGTCGAACTCCATGGGGCCGAACGTGACGCGGCGCTGCGGCTCCGTCGTCGGCCCGGCGGCCGGCCGGCCGCGCCGCAGGATGCTCTGCAGGCGGAGCAGCAGCTCGCGCGGCTCGAACGGCTTGCCGAGATAGTCGTCGACGCCGGTCTCGAGGCCGGCGATGCGATCCTTGGGATCGGCCATGGCCGTCAGCATCAGGATCGGCACGTCGTCGGTGCGGCGCAGTTCGGCCGCGAAGGCGAGGCCGGTTTCGCCCGGCATCATGACGTCGAGCACGATCAGGTCGAAATCGAGCGTCTGCAGGCGCTGGCGCGCTTCGGCGGCATGGCCCGCGGTCGAGACGCGAAAGCCGTTGCGCGAGAGGAACGACTTCAGAAGTTCGCGCAGGCGCGTGTCGTCGTCGACGACCAGGATGTGCGGCTTGTCGGCCGACGCGTCCATGAGGCTCAGCGTCCGCCTCGCACCCGCTTGTCGACCACGGCGCGCTCAGCGGGATCGAGCAGGCCGAGCAGCACCTTGCGGAAGCCCTCGACCGAATCGGCGCCGGTCTCGCGATAGGCGCGGGCAAAACGCTGGCTTTGCCGGTCGGTCAGGTCGTGCTCGAGCTTCGTGCCCTTTTCGGTGAGCCACAGCCGGCGCTCGCGGCGGTCGCGCGCGCCGCTCTTCTGCTCGACATAGCCCTGTTCGATGAGGTCCTTGAGCACGCGGCTGATCGACTGCTTGGTCACCTTGAGGATCGACAGCAGATGGCCGACGGTCTCGCCGGGATGGCGGCCGATGAAGTAGAGCGCGCGGTGATGTGCGCGTCCGAGCTGGTAGCGTTTGAGGTGCTGGTCGGATTCGAACGTGAAATCCCGGTAGGCGTAGAACATCAGCTCGATGCCCTGGCGCAATTCTTCCTCGCGCAGGAACAGCGGATTGGCGGGGGATCTGGATTCAACCATGCCTTTAACTGGGCGCGACTATAGAGCGGGCGCGCGGCGTTGACACCCCAATGAGCCGGCGTTGCGAATCCACCGCTTTTCCGACATTTTGTTTCGCATGTTGACCGTGCATCATTTGGGCAAATCGCAATCCGAGCGGATCGTCTGGCTCTGCGAAGAACTCAGCATCCCCTATGAGCTGAAGGTCTACGACCGTCATCCCGTCACGCGACTGGCGCAAGCCGACTACAAGGCGCTGCATCCGATCGGCGCCGCGCCGGTGATCACCGACGGCGATGTGGTTCTGGCCGAATCAGCCGCGATCATCGACTACATCGTGGCGAAGTACGGCAAGGACCGGCTGACGCTGAAGCCTGACCATCCCGAGTATCCGCAATTCCTCTACTGGCTCCACGCCGCCAACGGCACGTACCAGCCGGCCACGGGGCGCAACATGATCCTGAGCCGCCTCAACCTGCCGGCCGACAATGCGGTGTTGAAGGCGATGAACGGACGCCTGGCGCTGGCGCTCGGCCATCTCGAGGAGCGGCTGGCGACAGTCGACTATCTCGCCGGTAGCGAGCTCACCACCGCCGACATCATGCTGGTCTTCACCCTCACCACCATGCGGCTGTTCTATCCTTACGATCTCGAGCCCTATCCCGCGATCCTGCGCTACCTGCAGCGCATCGGTTCTCGGCCAGCCTATCGAAAGGCGATGGCCAAGGGCGATCCCGACATGGCGCCTCTCCTGACCTGACCTGATCTGACCGGGCGGACTGGCCGAAAATTGCCGGGGCCGGAGGTCTGGCCGCAATATTTAGTCAGCTTTATTGACAAGGTCAGTAGTACTGTCCTATATCGTCCAAAGATTGCTAAATTAGGCGACTAAAAGGTCCATTTGGAATATTTTGGAAGGAGATATTGCAATGTCTGCAACGATGGACGATCGCGACGGCTTTATCTGGAGTGACGGCAAGCTGGTGCCATGGCGCGAAGTCCGCATGCACGTCCTCACGCATGCGCTGCATTACGGTTCGGCCGTGTTCGAGGGCGAGCGCATCTACGACGGCCGCGTCTTCCGGCTTTCGGCCCATAGCGCCCGCCTCATCAACTCCGCCCGTCTGCTCGACTACGAGCTGCCGTGGACGCGCGAGCAGATCGAGGAAGCGACCCGCGCCGTCGTGAAGGCGAACAAGCTCCAGTCCGGCTATATCCGCCCGATCGCCTGGCGCGGTTCGGAAGTGCTGGGCGTGTCGGGCATCGGCACGTCGGTGCATCTCGCCATCGCGCCCTGGGATCAGGAAGGGAAGCTGTCCATCCAGGCGCGCGACAGCGGCATCAACGTCACCATGGCGAAGTACCGCCGCCCGTCGCCCGAGACGGCGCCGGGACACGCCAAGGTCGCGGGTCTCTACGTCATCTGCGGCATCGAGAAGGATCGTGCCCTGAAGGCCGGCTTCGACGACGCGCTGATGCTCGACTGGCAGGGGCGCCTGGCCGAATCGACCGGCGCCAACATCTTCCTGGTGATCGACGGCACCCTGGTAACGCCGACGCCGCAGAACTTCCTGGACGGGATCACCCGTCGTGCCGTCATGGGCATGGCCCGCAAACGCGGCTGGTGCGTCGAGGAGCGCGCCGTGATGCCCGAGGAACTGGGCCGCGCAAGCGAGGTATTCCTGAGCGGCACGGCTGCCGAGATCGTACCGGTGGGCTCGATCGACGGGCACAACTACCAGGCGGGGCCAGTCGCCCGCACCCTGATGGCCGATTTCCAGAAGCTCGTGCGCGAGCCCGATTCGGAGGGCTTCGGCGAGTCGACGCACCTCATGACGGCAGCACGTCCGCTGGCGGCGTGACGCACTCGCGTTCACACGCCGCATCTATGCTCCTCT
>JAQSDW010000085.1:0-20901 GCA_029946105.1 Reyranella sp.
CACGACGCTCTTCCGATCTTGGCCGCCCTCGCCGGGCTTGGCGCCCTGCGCCATCTTGATCTGCAGGTCGTCGGCATTGACGAGGTATTCCGCCGTCACGCCAAAGCGGCCCGACGCCACCTGCTTGATGGCCGAGCGCATCGAATCGCCGTTGGGCAACGGCTTGAAGCGGTCCGCCTCCTCGCCGCCCTCGCCGGTGTTCGACTTGCCGCCGATCCGGTTCATGGCGATGGCGAGGGTGGTGTGCGCCTCGCGGCTGATCGAGCCGAAACTCATGGCGCCTGTCGCGAAGCGCTTGACGATGGCGGCTGCGGGTTCGACGTCCTCGAGCGGGATCGCCGTCTCGGCCCACTTGAAATCCATCAGGCCGCGGATGGTCAGCAGCCGCTCGCTCTGCTCGTTGATGGTAGCGGCGAAGGCCTTGTATTCCTCGGGCAGGTTGCCGCGCACGGCATGCTGCAGCCGGGCCACGCTCTGCGGGGTCCAGGCATGATCCTCGCCGCGCAGCCGGAAGGCATAGTCGCCGCCGGCGTCGAGCATGGTGCGATAGATCGGATTGTCGCCATAGGCGTCGCGATGGCGGCACACGGTCTCCTCGGCGATCTCGTTCCAGCCGGCGCCCTCGATGGTGGTCGCCGTGCCGGTGAAATACTTCTCGACGAAGCCCGAGTGCAAGCCGACGGCGTCGAAGATCTGCGCGCCGCAGTAGGACTGGTAGGTCGAGATGCCCATCTTGGACATGACCTTCAGCAACCCCTTGCCGACACCCTTGATGTAGTTCTTCTGGACCTCGTAGGCCTTGAGCGGCAGGCCGTTCTGGATCCGTAGCTGCTCCAGCGTCTCGAAGGCGAGATAAGGGTTGATGGCCTCGGCGCCGTAGCCCGCCAGGCAGCAGAAGTGATGGGCCTCGCGCGCCTCGCCGGTCTCGATCACCAGCCCGGTCTGGGTGCGCAGCCCGCGGCGGATCAGATAGTGGTGAACGGCCGCGGTCGCCAGCAGCGCCGGGATCGGCACGCGCTCGGCCGACACGGCGCGATCCGACAGGATCAGGATGTTGCGATCGGCCAGCACGCAGTCGGTCGCCTCGACGCAGATGCGGTCGAGCGCCTTCTCGAGGCCGGCGGCGCCCTCCGAGGCGGGCCAGGTCGTGTCGATGGTGGCGGTGCGGAAGGCGCCGTCGAGCAGTTCCTCGATCGAGCGGATCTTCTCCAGCTCGGCGTTGGTCAGCACGGGCTGCGCCACTTCCAGCCGCTTGTGGGTGCCGGCATGGCGACCGAGCAGGTTGGGACGCGGGCCGATCATCGACACCAGCGACATCACCAGCTCCTCGCGGATCGGATCGATCGGCGGGTTGGTGACCTGGGCAAAGTTCTGCTTGAAATAGTTGTAGAGCAGCTTCGGCTTCTTCGAGAGCACGGCGATCGGCGTGTCGACACCCATCGAGCCGATCGGGTCGTCGGGCTCCTTGGCCATCGGCTCGAGGAAGAACTGGATGTCTTCTTGCGTGTAGCCGAAGGCCTGCTGGCGATCGAGCAGCGTGGTCGGATCGTTCGACGGCGCCGGGGCCGGCGGCTCGGCAAGCTCGTGCAGCTCTTCCAGCTTGTACTGCGTCTCCTTCAGCCACTCCTCGTAAGGCTCGGCTTCGGCCAGCGTCCGCTTCAGCTCCTCGTCCTCGACGATGCGACCCTCGTCGAGATCGATCAGCAGCATCTTGCCGGGCTGCAGGCGCCACTTGCGCACGATGTTCCAGTCGGGGATCGGCAGCACGCCCGATTCGGACGCCATGACGACCTTGTCGTCCTTGGTGACGATGAAGCGCGCCGGCCGGAGGCCGTTGCGGTCGAGGGTGGCGCCGATCTGGCGGCCATCGGTGAAGGCGATGCAGGCCGGGCCGTCCCATGGCTCCATCAGCGCCGCGTGATATTCGTAAAAGGCCTTGCGCTTGGTATCCATCAGCGGATTGCCGGCCCACGCCTCCGGGATCAGCATCATCATGGCATGCGACAGCGAATAGCCACCGGCCACCAGCAGTTCGAGCGCGTTGTCGACGCAGGCGGTGTCGGACTGGCCGTGCGGGATGATCGGCCACATCTTGTCGAGGTCGGCGCCGATCAGGTCGGATTCCATCGTACGGCGCCGGGCATACATCCAGTTGACGTTGCCGCGCACCGTGTTGATCTCGCCATTGTGGGCGATGAAGCGGTAGGGATGCGCCAGCTTCCACGACGGGAAGGTGTTGGTCGAGAAGCGCTGGTGCACGAGGCAGAGCGCGGACTCGCAAAGCGGATTGCGCAGGTCGGCATAAAAGCTCTCGACCTGCGGCGCCAGCAGCAGGCCCTTGTAGACCACGGTGCGCGACGAGAAGGACGGCATGTAGAGCTGGGCCAGGCCCGGCAGCTTGTGCTTCTTCTCGAGATCGGTGAGCGGGTTCTGGGTCTGCTTGCGGATCGCCAGGATCTTGCGCTCGAAAGCGTCCTGGTCGGCGACTTTTGCGCCGCGGCCGACGATCGCCATCTTGATCACCGGCATCTTCTCGATGACCGACTTGCCCAGGCCGGTGAGGTCGGTCGGGACGTCGCGCCAGCCGACCAGTTTCTGGCCCTCGACCCGGACGAAATGCTCCAGCCGCTTGACGGCGAATGTTCGTGCCGCCTCGTCCTGCGGAAGAAAGCACATGGCCACCGCGTAATGACCGGGCGGCGGCAGGTCGACCGCGCTCTTGCGCGCCCAGTCGCGCAGGAGCGCGTCGGGGGTCTGAATCATGCAGCCCGCCCCGTCGCCCATCAGCGGGTCGGCGCCGACGGCGCCGCGGTGGTCGAGATTGACCAGGATTTGCAGGCCCTGGCGCACGATATCGTGGGATTTCCGGCCCTTGATATCGGCCACGAAGCCGACGCCGCACGAGTCATGCTCGTTGCGTGGGTCGTACAGTCCCTGTTTCTCGGGCAATCCCATCTGCTCTGTCCTGCTGGTGCGGAGGCAGCATCCCCCCGGATGTGTCCGTTCGGGCATTATTAGCCCGGCTACCGGTCGGAGCGAAAGCAATTGTTGCGGCGCGAAAAGCCGCAACAAACTTACTCGACTCGGTTGAAATCCTTGGAAATCGCAATCGCAACGGAGATGACTTCGACGCCGGCGGCGGTGCGGTCGCCGTGGTGCAGGCGCCGCATTGAAGCCGGGCAGCCGCTCGCGTAACGTGGACCGAGTTGGTTAGGGGTATTCGATGTCGGTCCGGTCTATTCTTCGCCTGTCGGCTGTTGCCGCCGTCCTGTCGGTCGTCGGCACTCTGGCCGCCTGCTCTGGCCCCGGCGCGAGCGAGGCCTATACGGGACCGGGCTGGTATCTGGAGAAGCCATATCTGGTCGTCGTGGGCGGCCCGAAGGTCTTCGCCGGGCCATTTTCGTACGACAAGTGCGAGGAAGAGCGGGTCAAGCAGGGCCCCGAAGTGTCCACTGGACTGCTTTGCGTCAATCACCCCGGCAAGCCCAACAAGAAGTACGGCTTGTACTAGCGAAACCGCCGCCGCATAGCGGCTGTAACAAAAACCGGCTAAGCCTGTCCCCGTGGTGGGGGCAATCGAGACGTGGCGGCAATTTCCTTTGAGAATGTGCGCAAGAGCTTTGGCGCAGTTGAAGTCCTGAAGGACGTCTCGCTCGACATCGCCGACGGCGAATTCCTGACGCTGCTGGGTCCCTCGGGCTGCGGCAAGTCCACCCTGCTCCGGATCGTTGCCGGCCTGGAGCGCAACGACGCGGGCTCGATCACCATCGGCGACCGCCGCGTCGATGCCCTGCCCGCCCGCGACCGCGACATCGCCATGGTGTTCCAGAGTTACGCGCTCTATCCGCACATGACGGTGGCCGAGAACATCGGCCTGCCGCTCACCATGCGCCGCATGAATGCCTGGCAGCGCCTGCCGGGACTGGGGGCGCTCCTGCCCGGCACACGGGCGGCGCGGAAGAGTGTTGCCAAGGACGTGGCCGAGGCCGCGGAGGCGCTCGACATCGGTCCGCTGCTCCAGCGCAAGCCATCGCAGCTCTCGGGCGGCCAGAAGCAGCGCGTGGCGCTGGGACGGGCCATGGTCCGCCATCCCGCCGCCTTCCTGCTCGACGAGCCGCTCAGCAACCTCGACGCCAAGCTGCGCGTGCAGATGCGCGCCGAGCTCACCGAGCTGCAGCGCCGCCTCGGCGCCACGATGATCTACGTCACGCACGACCAGTCCGAGGCGATGACCATGTCGGACCGCGTCGCCGTCATGCTGGCGGGCAAGCTGCAGCAGGTGGCGCCGCCGCGGCAGCTCTACGACGATCCCGAGACGCTCGCGGTCGCCGAATTCGTCGGCAGCCCCAAGATCAATGTCTTGTCAGTAGCGGGCGGCTTCCATGCCGTGCGCCCCGAGGCGATGGAAGTCGTGGCCGACGATGCTCCCGGGGCGATCGCCGGCCGTATCCGGCTGGTCGAGCATCTCGGCTCCGAAAGCCTGGTGCATGTCGAGGTGCCCGATGTGCCCCTGCCACTGATCGCCCGTCTCGAAGCGATGAGCGCGCGCGATCCCAAGCGTGGCGAGGCCGTCGGGCTGCGACCCTTGCCCGGCCGGGTCCTGAAGTTCGATGCGACCGGGAGCCGGATCCGTGATTGACGCCAATCCGGCCGAAAATCCTGGCGAGCGCCGCGCCGCCTATGCGCTGGTCTCGCCGGCCTGGGTTGCGTTCGTGGTGCTGCTGGCCGGGCCCTCTCTCGCCGTCGTCGTGCTGTCACTCACCGACTGGCAGCTCGGCGCACCGACCATGAATTTCATCGGCCTCGGCAACTACGAGCAGCTCTTTGCCGACCGCGTGTTCTGGAAATCGTTC
Source organism: Reyranella sp. (assembly GCA_029946105.1). Taxonomy (GTDB): domain Bacteria; phylum Pseudomonadota; class Alphaproteobacteria; order Reyranellales; family Reyranellaceae; genus Reyranella. Next base: position 4,854 of record JAQSDW010000085.1, read on the forward strand.
ACCAACACCTTCGTCTATTGCCTGGTGGTCGTGCCGGGCTCGGTCTTCCTGGGACTTGGCCTGGCCCTCCTGATCGAAGGCGCCACCTTCGGGCGCGCCTTCTATCGCGCCGCCTACTTCCTGCCAGTGACCTCGACCCTGATCGCCATGGCGGTGGTCTGGGAGTTCCTGCTCCATCCCAGCGTCGGGCTGATCAACGTCGTGCTGGAACAGGTCGGCATCCGGGGCGGCGACTGGCTGAAGAATCCCAGCCGCGCGCTGTTCACGCTGGCCGGTATCGGCATCTGGCAGTCGGCGGGCCTCAACATGATTCTGTTCATGGCCGGGCTGAAGGCGATCCCGCCCGATCTCTACGAGGCGGCCGAGATCGACGGCGCCGCCTCGGTGTGGGAGCGCTTCCGCTGCGTCACCTGGCCGATGCTAGGGCCGGCGACGCTGTTCGTCACCGTGGTGTCGGGCATCCGTTCCTTCCAGGTCTTCGACACGGTCGAGGTGCTGACCAAGGGCGGGCCGAACAAGGCGACCGAGGTGCTGCTCTATACGATGTACACCGAGGCCTTCAATTTCTTCCGCACCGGCTATGGCGCTGCCATCACCGTGGTCTTCCTGGTGGTCGTGCTGGCGCTCACGCTGCTGCAGGTGAAGGCCGGCGAGAAGAGGACACACTACGGATGAACCGGCGAGGAACTCTTCTCGGGCACATCCTGCGCCACGCCGTCCTCATCTTCGGACTGGTGATCATGCTGGCGCCGTTCGTCTGGATGATCTCGACGTCGCTGAAGCCGCCGAACGAGATCTTCTCGACCAAGCTCAGCCTGCTGCCGAACAATTGGGCGGCGGCCGAGAACTACACCAAGGCCTTCACCAAGGTCCCGCTGCTGCGCTATCTGCTGAACGGCGTCATCGTGACCGGCGGCATCTTCCTCCTGCAGCTCATCGTCTCGCTGCCCTGCGCCTATGCGCTGGCCAAGCTGCGCTTCAAGGGCCGCGATATCCTGTTCACCATGGTGCTGATCGGCCTGATGATCCCGGCCCAGGCGCCGGCCATCCCGCGCTACGTCATGCTGTACGAGGTTGGACTGCTCGACAGCTACGCCGCCCTCATCGTGCCGTTCGTCTTCTCGGCCTTCGGCATCTTCCTGATGCGGCAGTTCTTCAAGACCGTGCCCGACGACCTGATGCACGCGGCCCGCCTCGACGGGCTGGGCGAATTCGAGATCCTGTGCCGCATCATGCTGCCGCTGGCGATGCCCGCCATGCTGGCCTTCGGCGTGATCTCGATCGTGACCCACTGGAACGATTTCTTCTGGCCATTGATCGTCATCCAGACCGGAGACCTCGCCACGCCGCCCCTCGGCACGCTATTCTTCCGCAACGAGGAGGCTGGCAGCGACTTCGGGCCGCTGATGGCCGGCACCGTGGTGATCACCGCGCCGCTGGTCTTGCTCTTTCTTGCCGCGCAACGACGCTTCATCGAGGGAGTTACGCTCAGCGGCATGAAGGGATGAAAGGAAACGGCAACAAAGCCGTATGATTGAGGGAACGTCTCAGGAGGGACATAAAGAAAATGCGCAAGCTTCTAGGAATGGCGGCACTTGCCGCCGCATTCGCCGCGGGTCCTGCGATGTCGCAGACCGAGATCGTCGTCCAATACGCGATCCCGGACATCTTCAAGGATGTCCACGAGGAGATCGCCAAGCAGTTCATGGCGGCCAATCCGAACATCAAGGTGAAGTTCACCCAGCCGACCAAGGAGTACGAGGACGCCACGCAGCAGGTGCTGCGCAACGCCGTCACCGGCCAGCTTCCCGACGTCACCTACCAGGGCCTCAACCGCCAGCGCATCCTGGCCGACCGCGGCATCGCCCAGCCGCTCGACGGACTGATCGCCGCCGAGAAGGATTGGGGTGCCAAGGGCTACGACGGCGCGCTGCTGACGCTGGGCCAGGTCAAGGGCAAGCAGTACGGCATGGGCTTCTCGCTCTCGACGCCGATCATCTATTTCAACGCCGACCTGGTGAAGAAGGCCGGCGGCGATCCCGACAACTTCCCCAAGACCTGGGAAGGCATCTTTGCGCTCGCCAAGAAGATCAACGACCCGGCCAACAAGATCGCCGGCTTCCATTTCGACTGGGACATCACCGGCAACTGGATGTGGCAGGCGCTGGTCTTCTCCAACGGCGGCACCATGCTGACGCCCGACGAGAAGAAGGTGGCGTTCGACGGACCGGCCGGCAAGAAGGCGATCGAAACGCTGCGCCTGATGATGACCGACGGCACCATGCGTGACGTGAGCCAGGCGACCTCGCTGCAGGACTTCGTCGCGGGCCGCCTCGGCATCTGGGCGCACTCGACCTCGCGCCTGGGTGGCGTCACCAAGCAGAGCCAGGGCGTGTTCAGCCTCCGAACCGCGACTTTCCCGCTGGGCGCCGGCGCCGACTCGCGCCTGCCCGCCGGCGGCAACGTCGCCATGATGCTGGCCAAGGACCCGGCCAAGCAGAAGGCCGCCTGGGAATACATCAAGTTCGCCACCGGCCCGGTCGGCGCCACCATCATGGTCAAGGGCACCGGCTACTTCCCGGCCAATGCGCTGCCGGCTAAGGACCCCAAGATGCTGGGCGATTTCTACGCCCAGAATCCCAACCACCGCGTCGCCATCGGCCAGCTCCCGAGCATGACCGCCTGGTACGCCTTTCCCGGCGAGAACGGCCTCAAGATCACCGACGTGATCAAGGACCACCTGCAGAGCGTCGTGAACGGCAGCGCCAAGCCGGACGAAGCGCTGAAGAAGATGACGGCGGATACGCAGGCGCTTCTGCCCAAGTAGGAGATCTCCCCCTCCGGCAAAGGCGCTGTAAACAGCGCCGATTCGGGCCACCTCCCCCGTCAGACGGGGGAGGGTTGGGGAGGGGGTGTGTGCTACAGAGTGCGATAATGCAAAAGTTCATTCACATCACCGACACCCATTTCGTGCCGCCGGGCAACCTGCTCTACGGCCTCAATCCGATCGACCGGCTGGCGCTCTGCGTCGCCGACGTGAACCGCAATCACGGCGACGCGGCTTTCGCCATCCTGACCGGCGACCTTGCCCACAAGGGTGAGCCGGAAGCCTATGCGGCGCTGAAGCGCGAGCTCGACAAGCTCGCGATCCCCTACCACCTGCTGGTCGGCAATCACGACGACCGCGCCAATTTCCATGCGACCTTCCCCGCTGCGAAGTTCGATGAAAACGGCTTCGTCCAGTACACGCTCGACATAGGCGAGGGCGTGACGGGCATCTGCCTCGACACCAACGAGCCCGGCAAGCCGTGGGGCACCTTCTGCGAGAAGCGCGGCGCCTGGCTGAAAGCCACGCTCGACCGGCTCGGCGACAAGCCCGTGATCATCTTCATCCATCATCCGCCCTTCAAGGTGCGGTTGAAGCGGATGGACGACATCTCGCTGCTCGAGCCTCAGCATTTCATCAAGGCGATCGAGGGCCGGACCAACATCCGCCACATGTTCTTCGGCCACCTGCACCGGCCGATCGCCGGCGCCTGGCGCGGCATCCCGATCTCGACCCTGCGCGCGACCAGCCACCAGGTGGCGCTCGACTTCGTCATCGAAGGCCGCATTCCCGGCAGCCACGAGCCGCCGGCCTACGGTGTCTGTCTGCTCGAAGAAGATCAGATGATCGTGCACATGCACGACTACCTCGACCGGACGAACACCTTCCTGCTGTAGACCTCGCCTGCTGTAGCCCCTCGACCCGACGCTGCGGCGGCGCTAGGCTTCGGCACTACGCCGCAGTGAGGGGAGGTTCCGCATGGACATCCGACACGACGCGTCCGAGTACCAGACAGACGAGACACCGCACGGGCAAACGCCGCATGGGCCCTGGCCCGAGAACTCGCTCGCCCGCGTGCCCTACTGGGTCTACCAGGACCAGGACAACTACGCCCGGGAGATGCGGCGCATCTTCGAGGGCGCCACCTGGAACTTCGTCTGCCTCGAAGCCGACATCCCCGACAAGGGCGACTATCGCACCAACCAGGTGGGCGGCATGCCGGTCATCGTCGTGCGCGACACTGACGGCTCGATCAACTGCTTCGAGAATCGCTGCGCCCACCGCGGTGCGCTGATCGCCTTCGACGACGGCGGCAACGTCCAGAACAACTTCAAGTGCATCTATCACGCCTGGAGTTACGACCTCGGCGGCAACCTCCGCGGCATCGCCTTCGAGCGCGGCATCAACGGCGTGGGCGGCATGCCCAAGGACTTCAAGCGCGAGACCCATAGCCCGCGGAAGCTGCGCACCGCGACGCTCTGCGGCCTGGTGTTCGCCACGCTCTCGCCTGATACGCCGTCGATCGAGGAATATCTCGGTGCCGACGTGCTGGGCCGAGTCCGCCGCGTGCTCAACCGCCCGATCCGCATCATGGGCCGCTTCACCCAGCCGCTGCCCAACAACTGGAAGCTCTACGTCGAGAACGTGAAGGACACCTATCACGCGAGCCTGCTGCACCTGTTCTTCGCCACCTTCCGCATCACCCGCCTGACCCAGGCCGGCGGCGTGCTGGTGAGCCCCGACGGTGCGCATCACTCGAGCTACACCATCGGCAGCGCCGACATGCCGGGCGTCGAGGCCTTCCGCGAGAAGGACCTGCGTTCGGAGAACGACGACTACAAGCTCGCCGATCCCAGCCTGCTCGATTCGGTCGAGGAATTCGGTGACAAGATCCAGCTTCAGATCCTGTCGATCTTCCCGGGCGTGGTGCTGCAGCAGATCCACAATTGCCTGGCCGTGCGCCAGGTGGTGCCCAAGGGCACCGACAAGATGGAGCTGATGTGGACCTACTTCGGCTTCGACGACGACACGCCGGAAATGAACAAGCGGCGGCTGAAGCAACAGAACCTCGTGGGTCCGGCCGGGTTCGTGTCGATGGAGGATGGTTGCGTCGGCGGCTTCGTGCAGCGCGGGATCGCCGCTGCCGGCGACAAGATCTCGGTCGTCGAGATGGGCGGCAGTACCGCCGAAAGCCAGGCCACACGCGCCACCGAATCGCCGGTACGCGGCTTCTGGAAGGCCTACCGCCGGCATATGGGCTACTAGGGTGGGCTATTAGATGGATGTCGCGCGCCTGGTCGAACTGAATGCCGCCTATGCGCGCGCCATCGACAACGAACAGTTCGAGCAATGGCCTGAACTGTTTGCCGATCCCTGCCTCTACAAGGTGACGACGGCCGACAATGTCGCCAAGGGTCTCGAATCCGGCATCATGTACGCCGATTCACGTGACATGTTGCGCGACCGCGTGTCGGCGCTGCGCAAGGCCAACATCTACGAACGCCAGCGTTACCGTCACATCGTCGGGCTGCCGCACGTAATGGGCCATGCCAACGGCGCGACCGACGTCGAAACCCCGTTCCTGATCGTGCGCATCATGCGCGACGGCACGATGCCGCTGTTCGCGACCGGCTGTTCCCGCCACACGGTCGCGACCGGCCGCGACGGCGCGCTCAAGCTGGCCGAGCGCATCGTTGTGTGCGACGGCGGCCGCTTCGACACGCTGGTCGCCATTCCACTTTAGGTCGGACTGCCGGCGTCGCCGGAAACGGTTATAAGCGCCAGCAATGGATTCTCTTCCCGTCGACGAGGCCCTGCCGCGCCTGCAGGCGGCACTGGCCGCCGGCAATGCAGCCGTGCTGGTCGCCCCACCGGGCGCCGGCAAGACGACGCGCGTGCCGCTGGCACTGCTCGATGCGCCGTGGCTGAACGGGCGCCGGATCATCATGCAGGAGCCGCGGCGTCTCGCCGCCCGGGCCGCTGCGCGCCGCATGGCCGGGACGCTGGGCGAGGCGGTGGGCGAGACCGTGGGCTATCGTGTGCGCTTCGACAGCAAGGTGGGCCCTCGCACGCGGATCGAGGTGGTGACCGACGGCCTGTTCCTCCGGATGCTGCAGGACGATCCGTCGCTCGACGGCATCGGCTGCGTGATCTTCGACGAGTTGCACGAGCGCGGTCTCGACTCCGACCTGTCGTTCGCTTTGGTGCGCGAAGCGCAGACGGCGCTGCGCGACGATCTCCGCGTCGTCGCCATGTCGGCGACGCTCGATCCCGGCCCGGTCGTGGACCGGCTAGGCGGCGCAGCGCTGATCGAATCGGCTGGCCGCATGTTCCCGGTCGACACGCGCCATCTCGACCGCGAAGCGTCGGGCCGGATCGAGGACGCGGTGGCTGCCGCGATCCGCCGCGCGCTCGCCGAGGAAAGCGGCAGCGCGCTGGTGTTCCTGCCCGGCGTCAGCGAGATCCGTCGTGTCGAGGAAAGGCTGCGCGGCCTCGATCCCACGATCGACATCGCCCCGCTCTATGGCGACCTTTCGCCGGTCGATCAGGACCGCGCCATTGCGCCGTCGCCGGCCGGTCGGCGCAAGGTCGTGCTCGCGACCTCGATCGCCGAGACCAGCCTCACCATCGAGGGCGTGCGCATCGTGATCGATTCCGGCCTGATGCGCGTGCCGCGCTTCTCGCCGCGCTCCGGCATGACGCGGCTGGAGACGATACGCGTCAGCCAGGCCTCGGCCGACCAGCGCCGCGGCCGCGCCGGGCGCCTCGAGCCCGGCGTGTGCTACCGCCTGTGGACACCGGAGGCCGAGCGCGGGCTGCTGCCCTTCACACCACCGGAAATTCTCGATGCCGATCTCGCGCCGCTGGCGCTGGAACTGGCGGCGTGGGGCGTGGCCGATGCCGCGAGCCTGCCCTGGCTGACCCCACCGCCCGCAGCATCGCTTGCGACGGCCCGGGCGCTTCTGGCCGACCTCGGCGCCGTCGATGGATCCGGCGCGATCAACGCGCACGGCCGCGCGATGGCGCGGCTCGGCCAGCATCCGCGACTGGCGCATCTCGTGCTCAAGGGCCGCGAGTTGGGCCACGGCAAGGTGGCAGCCTTGCTCGTCGCGATCCTGGGCGAGCGCGATTTCCTGCGCCTGCCGCCGGGCCAGCGCGACGCCGACCTGCGCCACCGCGTCGATATCGCCCTGTCAGGGAAAGCGCCGCGACAGATCCTGGAAGTGGCGCGGCGGCTGACACAAGGCAAAGACTCCGCCCCCACAATGACCGGCGCGATGACTGGCGCGCTGCTGGCGTTGGCCTACCCCGATCGGATCGGTCGCCGGCGCGCGGGCACGGCGGGACGCTATCTGCTGTCGGGCGGCCGCGGCGCCGCCCTGACGGAAGGTGATCCCATGGCGACCGAGGAATTCCTGGTCGTGGCCGAAACAGACGGCTCGACCCAGGACTCGCGCATCTATCTCGCCGCGCCCATCACCGCCGATAAAATCGAGGAGCTCTATACCGGCCGCGTCGTGGTCGAGGAGATCGTGCAGTGGAGCCCGCGCGACGGCGCCGTGCTGGCGCGCCGCCGTCGCCGGCTGGGCGCGCTCGTGCTCGAGGACAAACCGCTCACCCAGCCCGACGCCGAGAAGCGCCGTGCCGCGATGCTCGACGGCATCCGCCAGCTCGGCTTGGCGGCCCTGCCCTGGAGCAACGAGCTCGCGAAATGGCGGGAGCGCGTGGCCTTCCTGCGCGCCCACGATGAGACCTGGCCGGATCTTTCCGACACCGCCCTGCTCGGCGCCCTCGACACATGGCTGGCGCCGTTCCTCGACGGCGTGTCGCGACGCGATCACCTCCTGCGCGTCGACCTGTCGGCAGCGCTGCGGGCGCTGGTGCCCTGGGATCGCCAGCGCGACCTCGACCGGCTGGTGCCGACCCATATCGAAGTGCCGAGCGGCAGCCACGTGCCGGTCGACTACACCAACCCGGCCGAGCCATCGCTGTCGGTGCGCCTGCAGGAGATGTTTGGCCTCAGCGATACGCCGCGCATCGCCGGTGGCAAGGTGCCGCTCACCGTCCACCTGCTGTCACCGGCGCGGCGACCGGTCCAGGTAACCCGCGATCTCGCAAGCTTCTGGGCCACGGGTTACAAGGCCGTGAAGGCGGAGCTGAAGGGGCGCTATCCTCGCCACTATTGGCCGGATGACCCGCTGGTGGCCGAGCCGACCGCCCGGGTGCGGCCGCGCCCTACTTCTCGATGATCCGGTCGAGCGTGCGACGGACCAGGGGCATCACGAAGTACATGGTCGGTGCCGCGACGGCCCAGGAGATCATCCAGGAGGCCATCCAGTTGTTCACCATCCGCACGTCCCAGCCGAGCACGCGGTAGGTCGCGACGCCCGACACGAGGAACGTCATGAAAAACGTCGTGCAGATCGGCAGCGCCTATTTATGATAGCGGGCGGGGAGTTTCTTCACGGCGGGCGGGACAATATGGTACGGGCTAAGACCTCGTCCATCCCTCTAGCGGAACCCCTCCCCATGTCCCTCGCCCTCCCGTTCCAGACCGCCAAGCAGCTCGCTTCCGCGGTCCGGAAAAAGAAGATCGGCTGCCTCGAACTGCTCGACCTCTATCTGAAGCGGGTCGAGGCCTACAATCCCGAGCTCAACGCCATCATCGCCACCGACATCGAGGGCGCCCGCAAGCGAGCCAAGGCGGCGGACAAGGCCGTCAAGGCGGGCAAGAAGCTCGGGCCGCTGCACGGCGTGCCCATGACCATCAAGGAATCCTTCGACATCTCGGGCTATCCGACGACCTGGGGCGATCCGGCCTTCAAGGACGCCATCGTCAAGACTGACGCGCTCGTCGTCCAGCGCATGACGGCCGCTGGCGTCACCTTGTTCGGCAAGACCAACATCCCGCTGAATCTGGCCGACTGGCAGAGCTACAACGAGGTCTACGGCTCGACCAACAACCCGTGGGATCTCGGCCGCACGCCGGGCGGCTCGTCCGGCGGCTCGGGCGCGGCGCTGGCCGCCGGCCTCACCGGCATCGAGGCGGGCAGCGACATCGGCGCCTCGATCCGCAATCCCGCCCATTATTGCGGCGTCTGGGGTCACAAGCCGAGCTGGGGCGTGGTGTCGCCGAAGGGCCATGCCCTCGCCGGCGCCGTGGCCTACGGCGATATCGGCGTTGTCGGTCCACTGGCACGCGGCGCCGGCGACCTCGAGATCGCCATGGAGGCGATGGCCGGACCCGATGCACTCGACGGCCGCGGCTGGACGCTCAACCTCCCGCGCTCGAAGAAGACCAAGCTGCGCGACTTCAAGGTCGCCGTGCTGTTGACCGATCCCAACGCCGAGGTCGACGATTCGGTGCAGGAGCAGATCTCGAAGCTCGCGGCGTTCCTGGCGAAGAACAAGGCGAAGGTGAGCGACAAGGCGCGACCGAAGATCGACACGACCGAGCTGAACGACGTCTACATCCGCCTGCTGCGCGCAGCGACCTCGGCCCGCATGGCCGACGCCGTCTACGAGCAGGCGATCAAGGATGCGTCCAGCCTGCCGGCCGACGACATGAGCTATTTCGCCCAGATGCAGCGCGGCAATTCACTGTCGCATCGGGACTGGCTGCGGCTCAATGAGAAGCGCCACAAGATGCGCTGGGCATGGGATGAGTTCTTCAAGGACTACGACCTGATGCTGTGCCCGGTCGCCGTGACCGCGGCCTTCCCGCACGACCAGGCCGGCCTGCGCCACAAGCGCACGATCGTCGTCAACAACAAGAAAGTCCCGGTGGTCGACCAGATCTTCTGGGCCGGCTATTCCGGCGTCACCTGGCTGCCCTCGACGGCGGCTCCGATCGGACAGACCAAGGAAGGACTGCCGGTCGGCGTGCAGATCATCGGCCCGCAGTACGGCGACTACACCTGCATCGAATTCGCCAAGCTGCTGGAGAAGGAATACCGCAGTTTCGAACCGCCGCCGGCCTACAGCTGATTTCAGGAAGACTCAATGCACAACAACATCGACCTCAAGAAACATATCCGCTCGATTCCGGATTTTCCCAAGCCGGGCATTCTGTTCTACGACATCTCGACCTTGCTGGCGCACGCCAAGGCCTGGCACGCGACCATCGAGCGGATGGCCGACGCGCTTCGGCCCTACAAGCCAGACGTCCTGGCCGGCGTCGAATCGCGCGGCTTTCTCCTGGCCGCTCCCCTCGCCCTGGCGCTCGGCACCGGCTTCGTGATGATGCGCAAGCAGGGCAAGCTGCCCGGCACCACGGTGCGCCATACCTATGCCCTCGAGTACGGCACCGACACGATCGAGATTCAGCAGGATGCGATCACCAAGGGTGCACGCGTGGTGCTGGTCGACGATCTGCTGGCAACCGGCGGTACGATGGCAGCCGGTGTGAAGCTGCTGGAGCAGGTCGGCGGCGTGGTGCCCGCGGCGGCCTGCGTGATCGAACTCACCTTCCTCGAGGGCCGCAAGAAGCTGAACGTACCGGTGGAAACACTGCTCAAATACGACAGCTAGGCTCTTCCGCTCCGGCGGGTCCCGCGTTCCGCGCCGCCGCCAAACCGGCTACGATGGCGGCGGGAGGAATGAATGGTTTCGATTTCAGAGTGTTTTTCCGAAAGCTACGCCGAGGCGCGTCCGAAATTCTGCAGCGCCGCGGCCGAGGCTGGTGGGGCGTTGCGATCCTGGCTCAATCCCAAGGCGCGCGGCCCTAACGGCGAGGCGCTCTATCTCGACACCGCGCGGTTCGGCACCGACGACGCGCCTAACATGCTGGTGCTGATCGCCGGCACGCACGGCGTCGAAGGCCATTGCGGCTCCGGCGCCGAGATCGCCTGGCTGCGGACCGGCGGGCCATCGAAACTGCCCAAGGACACCGGCGCACTGGTGATTCATGCCATCAATCCCTACGGCTTCGCCTGGACGCGCCGGGTGACCGAGGACAACGTCGACCTCAATCGCAATTTCGTCGATCACGACAAGCCCTATCCCAGGAACGACGGCTATCTCGCCATCGCCGATGCCGTGCTGCCGCAGGACTGGTCCGAGGCGAGCAGGGCCGAGACCGAACGGGTGTTCGCCGCCTATGCGCAGAAGCATGGCGCCTATGGCCTGCAGGGCGCGATCAGCAGCGGCCAGTATACTCATCCCGACGGCATCTTCTTCGGCGGCACCACGCCGACGTGGAGCAACCGCACCATCCGCGCCATCGCCCGCCAGGAACTGTCCCGTGCCCGCCGGGTGGGGATCATCGATTTCCACACCGGCCTCGGCCCGTTCGGACATGGCGAGCTGATCTGCGCGGTGACGCCGGCCGCCAAGTCGTTCCCGCGTGCCAAGGCATGGTACGGCGACGAGCTGACCTCGCCGGAAGGTGGAACGTCGACCTCCGCGGTCGTGGTCGGCATCATGACCGACGCCTTCCCCCAGGAATTGCCCGACGCCGAGGTGACGCCGATCGCCATCGAATACGGCACCTATTCCGTGCCCGAGGTGCTGGGTGCCGTGCGCGCCGACAACTGGCTGCACCAGCGCGGCGACGTCCGCTCCGCGCTGGGCCGTGAGATCAAGGCCGACATCAAGGAGCGGTTCTTCGCGTCAGGCGACAAATGGCGGGAGATGGTATGGGCACGCGCCGACCAGACCATCGGATGGGCGCTCAAGGGCCTCGGTGCGCCGTGAGTAGCCACGGGTGAGCATCCTCGCACCCGATGGCGAGGCGCCTCGGCTGCGGCTGCGCAAGGCCCTGCTGCATGCGCCCCTGTTTGCCGAACTCGACACGAAGAACCTCACGGCAGTGGAGCGTCAGCTCGAGTTGCTCGTCCTGCCCGGTGGCGCACCGTTGTTCCGCCGGGGTGAGGCGTCCGATGCCGTCTATCTGGTGGCAAGCGGTTGTCTCGGCGTGTTCCGGCATGAGGAAGGCGAGGTCGAAGAGCCGCTCCTGATCGCCGAGATCACACCGGGCAACATCGTCGGCGAGATGTCCATCCTGTCGCAAGGCGAGCGCACGCGCAGCGTCGCGGCGCTGCGCGACAGCGAGGTCTGGCGGCTGTCACGGGCCGATTTCGACACCCTGACGACGCAGCACCCCGAAGTGTTGCCGAAGCTCATGCGGTATGTGGCGGCGCGCAATGCCGCGCCGCCGGGCAAACGCCGTCGCCAGCCGCGAACCTTCGCCATCCTGCCCTCCGGTCCGGACGTGCCGGCGGCGCGCTTCGCGGTGCTGCTGGCGGGCGCCCTCGGCCGCCTCGGCACTCAAGTCCAGATGCTGGGGGCCGAATCGGAAGGCGAAGAGCCCGAATGGTTCGCCCGCTGCGAGATGGAATCGTCCTTCGTCCTCTATCGCGCCGATGCGACGCTGACGCCGTGGACCAAACTCTGCCTGCGCCAGGCCGACTGCCTGGTGGTGGTGCGCAGCGCCGGCAACGACCAGCCAACCAGGGTTCCCTTCGAGATCGAGACGGCGCGGACCGGTGCGGTGTTCCATCGCCGCCGCGAGCTGGTGCTGCTGCATGAAGGTCGCGACCCCGCTCCCGGCTCGACCGCGGCCATGCTGGCCGGTGGGCTCTATGGCCAGCACCATCACGTTCGCCTCGACATCCATTCCGACATCGACCGGCTGGCACGGCTCCTGACGGGCCATGCCGTCGGCGTCGTCATGGCGGGCGGTGGCGCCCGCGCCTTCACCCATATCGGCGTCGTCAAGGCGATGCGCGCGTCCGGCGTGCCGATCGACCTGATCGGCGGCACCAGCATGGGCGCCATCGTGGCCGCCGGCGTCGCCGCGCGCTGGACCGATGAAGAACTGAGGGAACGCTTCCGCAAATCGTTCGTCGATACCAATCCGCTGAGCGACTACACCATTCCCGCGATCTCCCTGTTCGCGGGCCGACGGGTCAGCCGGTTGCTGCGCACGGCGTTCGACGAGCGCGACATCGAAGACCTGATACTCCCTTACTTCTGCATCACCGCCAATCTCACGACCTCCGCCGCCGACGTCCATACCGTCGGCCGGCTGTGGCGCTGGCTGCGCGCCAGCGTGTCGATTCCGGGCGTCTTGCCGCCTTTCAATCAGGCAGGAGAGGTTCATGTCGACGGCGGTGTGATCGACAATTTTCCGGTGCGCGCGATGCGGCGCCTGGGCCGCGGCGTTACCGTCGGCATCGACATCGATACCGGTGGCGCGATGGCCGCCGGCGCCGACGTCACCGAGCCATGGTCACCCTGGGAGTTCTTCCGCCGCCTGCTGTGGCGACGCGACGAAACCCTGCCCATTCCTTCGATCGTGCGCATCCTGCTGCGTTCGGCGCTGGTCGCCAGCACCTCGCGGGCGCTGGAAGACCGCGCCGCCGCCGATCTGCTGATCACGCCGCCGATGAACCACATCGACCTGCTCGACTGGACGAGCTTCGATGCGGCCGTGGAGGTCGGCTATCGCAGCACGATGGAGGCCCTCGACAAGGCGCGCGCCGTGCCAATCGGCGCCCGGCTCTTCCTGGCCTGATCCGGACGCATGGAGGACAAGACATGAGCGACCCGACCGACCTTGCCGTGCTGGGCGAGCTCAACCATCACTACGTCCGCTCCGTCGGCGAGGCCGACGTGCGCTGGTTCGAAGCCCACCTGGCGGCGGACTTCCACAACACCAACCCCGACGGCAGCTTGATCGACCGGGCCCAGTTCCTGGCGCAGATCGGGCGCGGCTCGCCCGTCACCGATATCCGCGAACACGATGTGAAGATCCGGCTGCTCGGCGACTTCGCCATCATTCATGCCCGTACGAGCTACAAGAAGCCCGACGGCACTGCGGGCGCAGGATGGTACACCGACGACTGGCAACGCCGGCCCGGGGGCTGGCGCTGTGTGTCGGCCCACGTCAGCCGCTCCTGAGCGTCTAGGACAGGAACTTCAGCCCGTTCACGATCTTGTCGATCGTCTTGCGCGGGCCATGAACGCCGACGCCGACGAAGTCCAGGGCATCCGGCGAGGCCGCAGCGAAGGCCGCGCGGTTGTCGGCATCGTTGGTCGTGGTGAACATCGCCTCGATGTAGATCGCGGGCTTCAGTTCGCGCGACAGCGCCCGCTGGTGGGTCCGGCGCAGTTCCTCGAGCGTGCCACCCAGCACGAAGACGGGCTCGCGGATCAGGGCCGTATAGTCTCGCCCGGCGCCGTCACGGTAAGGCTCGCCGACGATGTGCGGATGCGTGCCGGCGAGGCCGCCAGCCAGGAAGGCCGCGACGTTGGCCGCCTGCCAGCCGGCAAGGTCGCGACGCAGGACGAGGACTGTCTTGGTCTCGTAGATCATGCCGTCTTATCGACCATCGCCGGCCGCCCGTCTTGAAGGTTTGTGCGGCCTAGAGCAATGGCCGCCTGCTGCGCCAGGACGTCGCCTTTTCGTAGGCATCGCCGGCGCGCAGCACCGTGGCATCGTCGAACAGCCGGCCGGCGATCTGCAGGGAGAACGGCAGGCCGTTCGCGGCGAAGCCGCTGCAGATAGACAGGGCGGGGTTGCCGCCGACATTGAACGGCGTCATGAACGAGACCTTGCTGAACAGGCTGGACGGCGGCACCGGCTCCAGCTTGCCCGCCGGCTCGCTGGTCGGCAGCATCACCAGGTCCACCGTCGCCATGACCTTCTGCATCGCCCGGGCGAGGTCGGTCCGCAGGCGCTGGGCCTGGATGTATTCCTCGGCGCGCACCAGGCTGCCGGCGATGATCCGATACCGCAGGCTGGCGCCGAACAGCTCGGGTCGCGTACGCAGGTCCTTGCCATGGATCGTGAACAGCTCGGCAACGGCAATCGTCTTCTTCGCATCGTCGTACTGCTGCAGCGACGGCAAGACGACAGGACGCACGGTGGCACCGAGGCCGCGAAACACGTCGAGCGCCGCGTCGAAGGCAGCCTTGGTGGCCGGCGTCAGCGGCGATTCCGTCTCCAGCCAATCCACCGGCACGCCGATCACCAGGCCCTTCACGTCGCCCGTCAACGCCGCGGTGTAGTCAGGGATCGGCACGTCGGCGGAGGCTGGATCCTCCGGATCGTGGCCGGCGATGACCTGCATCAGGATCGCCACGTCCTCGGTCGTCCAGGCGAGCGGACCGGCATGGTCATGCGTAAAGCAGTTCGGGATGACCCCACGCCGGCTGACCAGGCTGTAGGTCGGCTTCAGGCCGGCGATCCCGCAGGCCGCGGCCGGTCCGCGGATCGAACCGCCGGTATCGCTGCCCAGGGTGGCCGGCGCAAAGCCCGCCGCGACGGCCGCGGCCGAGCCGGACGACGAACCGGCCGGCGAATGATCGCGATTCCAGGGATTGCGCGCGGGCGGGAACAGCACGTCCCACGACGGCCCGCCATGTGCGAATTCCCAGGTCGCGTTCTTGCCCAGCAACACGCCACCCGCCGCCGCCATCTTCTCCTGACAATGCGAATCCCGGGTCGGAACATTGTCGGTCAGCAATTTCGACATGGCCGTCGTGCGGATGCCGGCCGTGTCGTAGATGTCCTTCAGGCAATAGGGAATGCCGTGCAGCCTGCCGAGCGGCTTGCCGGCCATGACCGCGGCCTCGGCGGCCTTGGCCTCGGATCGCGCACGTTCGGCCGTCAGGGTCACGAAACTGTCCAGCAGATGGTCGAGACTCGTGATCCGGCCGAGATACGCCTCGACGAGTTCCACCGGCGACAATTTACGCGCCGCAATGAGCTTCGAGGCTTCAGCGATGGTGAGGTAGGCCGGGCTCGACATGGGCTATTCTTTCGCCGGCAAGAATTTTTCCGGCACGAAGATGTGCGCGGGCTCGTCGCCGTGCGGCCGGCCCGTCGGGATACGGCCGACCATCGCCCGGACATGTCGGTAGGCTTCGACCAGTTCCTGGAGATAGGCAGGCGGCAGATCGAGGCCGGCCTGGCGGGCGAGATGGACGATTTCGTCTTGAGATGGCGTGTCGGTCATGCTGTCTGGGTCTGCAAGAGTGATGCCAGAAGATTGGTCGAGTAAGCCCATCATGTCGATGACTCCACCGGACCAGATCCGCTTCGACGAACCACACGCCGGCCTGCAGCGGCTGGCGGCACGGTTTGGCGGCCATGCCTATCGCCTGCACCGCCACGAGACCTATGCGGTCGGGCTGACGCTGCGCGGTGTCCAGGCCTTCCACTACCGCGGCACAGGGCAAGCGAGCCGCGCCGGGCAGGTCATGGTCCTTCATCCC
>JAQSDW010000085.1:20911-46778 GCA_029946105.1 Reyranella sp.
CGACGAAGCACATGACGGCCACGCCGGCGTGGCCGACGGCTTTGACTACCGGATGCTCTACGTCGACCCCGGCGCGGTTTCAGCCGCGCTCGACGGGGCCCGGCCACCCTTCGTGCCCGAGGCCGTGGCCGAAGACCCTGCCCTCGCGTCTCTGCTGGGCGAGGCCTTCGCCGACTTTCCACGTGCCCTGGAGCCGCTGGCAATAGACGCCATAGTCGGTCGCCTGGCCGAAGGCTTGGCCTCGCGCGCCGATTCGGGCCAACGCCCGGCGCGCGGCACGACCTCGCACCGGGCGGTCGAGCGCGTCCGCGATTTCCTCGTGGCCGAAGCTCCGCGCACAATCGCCTCGGAGGAATTGGAGAGCGTGAGCGGTCTCGACCGCTTCGCGCTCGCCAGGCATTTCCGCGCCGCCTTCGGCACCTCTCCGCACCGCTTCCAGATCGGCCGGCGGCTGGCCCAAGCCCGGACGATGATCGCCCGGGGAATACCGCTGTCGGAAGCAGCCGCCGCGACAGGCTTCGCCGACCAGAGCCATCTGACACGACATTTCTCGGCGCGCTTCGGCCTGACGCCCGGCCGCTGGGCCGTCCTGTCACGCCGCGTCGTCTAGTCCTCGAGCGGGTAACGGCCCTCGGCGTCGAGCTCGGCGGTCGAGAACCAACCGCGACGCAGGCCGGCCAGCGTCGTCGTCATCATCGTGCGCAGGCCCGGCGCCATGCAGGCGGGCCCCATCAGAGCGTCCCGCACCAGCGCGAGCAGTGACAGGTCCGACTGAAAGAATGGCGTCAGCAGATGGCTGGCCTGGCGATAGAAACGGACCGACGAATCGCGCCGCCGCACAAACAGCGCCAACGCTGCGGCAACATCGTCGCTCGCGGCCAGCGCCCGCGACAAGACATGGGCGTCGAGCAATCCCAGGTTTGCGCCTTGCCCGAGCTGGGGGCTGGTGCCGTGCGCGGCGTCACCGATGAGCAGCACCGGTCCCTCGTTCCAGTGCGGCAGCGTTACCTGCCGGTAGGTGGCGCGGGCAAAATTGCCGGCTCCGGCGGCATGTTCGATCAGCGCCGCCGCCTCCGGCCACAGCGACAGCGCGTTTGTCCGCCAGGCCTCGACGTCGATCGGCTGACCGGGTTCCAGCGCAGCGGCCGGCAGGCTCCAGAAGAGGGTGACCAGGTCCTGCCCGACCGGAAGCAGCCCCATCATGGTCGTCGTCCCGCGGAGGCGCTGCTGCAGCATGGCAGGCGCGATGGCGACCTTCCCTGCGTCGGGTACGGTCGCCCAGATGCAGCCCCAGGGATAAAGTGGCGCAGTCGCCCGCGGCATGAGCCGCTCACGGAGCCGCGAATGTGCCCCGTCGGCGACAACGACGAGATCGAACGGACCATGCCGGCCGCCCGCCTTGTCCACCATCGTGGCGCGCCGGCCATCGTGCTCGACCTCGACGATTTCGGCACCGGTCACCAGGCGCGCGGCCGAGCGCTGCAACCTCTCGTGCAACAGCCCGAACAGCGCACCGCGATGAATGCCCAGCCCATACGCCGCCTCGCGCAGGTCGGCGTAGGCGAGGTCGAGAACGACGTGCTTCAGATGGTTCAGCCCGAGGAGGCCGTCAATCCGGGCGCCCGACCGCTCGACCTGATCCCCGAGGCCGAGGCGGCGCAGCACGGCAAGGCCAGTGGGCTGCAGCAGCAGGCCCGCGCCGGAAGGCCCCGGCTCGACGAAGCGCTCGAAGATGCTGACGCGGTGTCCGGCGTCGGCGAGGAACGTCGCGGCCGCCTGGCCGGCGATACCGCAACCGACGACTCCGACTTCGAGCGTTCCAATCGGACTCAAAGGCCGCCGTTGACCACCAGGCATTGGCCGCTGACATAGTCGCTGTCAGGACTGCAGAAGAGATAGACCGAACCCGCCGCCTCTTCCGGCAGGCCGCCGCGGCCGAGCGGGATCATCTGGTTCATGGCGGCGATGCGGCCGCCCTGGACGCCGATCTTGACCTTGCGGCCCTGCACTTCGATCTCGCCCGTCTCGCCCTGCGACAGCGGCTTGGTGAGGCGCGTCTGGATGTAGCCGAAGGCCACGGCATTGACCGTGACATCGTAGCGGCCGAATTCCTTGGCCAGCGTCTTGGTGAGACCGATGATACCCGCCTTGCCCGCGGCATAGTTCGATTGACCGGCATTGCCGTTGACGCCCGAGGTCGAGGAGATGTTCACGACCTTGCGCACGATGCGCTTGCCTTCGGCCCGCTCCTTCTCGACCGCGTCCTTCAGATGGATCTGGAAGGCGCGCAGGATGCGGAACGGCGCCGTCAGATGGACGTCGAGGATGGCGTACCACTGCTCGTCGGTCATCTTCTGGACAACGCTGTCCCAAGTGTAGCCGGCATTGTTGACCACGACATGGCAGCCGCCGAAGGCATCGACCGCCGTCTTGACGATGCGGTCGCCGAAGTCGGGCTTCGACACGTCGCCGACGCAGGCCACCGCCTTGCCGCCCATCTTCTCGATGGCGGCGATGGTTTCCTTGGCCGGCGCCTCGTCGATGTCGTTGATCACCACCATGGCGCCGTCGCGCACGAGGCGGAAGGCGATTTCCTGACCGATGCCGCGACCGGAGCCGGTGACGATCGCCACCTTGCCATCCATCTGACCCATCTGACTTATCTCCCTGAAAACCTAGGCCGCCGCCACGGTGGCGTTGCCCTGCAGCGTGTCCTGGCCATTCTGGTTGGTGCACTTGACCTCGAGGTCGATCAGCTTCTCGCCGTTCTCCTCGCGCTTGCCGGTGATCTTGCCGCTGACGGTGATGACGTCGCCCACCCAGGTGATCGAGGTGAAGCGCGTGCCGAGCTTGCGCACCTTGTTGTTCGGCGCGTAGCTGGTCACGAGGCGACCGAGGAAGGCCATCGACAGCATGCCGTGCGCGAAGACGTCCTTGAAGCCGAACTTCTTGGCGAAGTCGAGATCGACGTGGATCGGATTGTGATCGCCCGAGCCGCCGCAATAGAGCGCGAGCTGGTGGCGGCTGACCGGCGGCAGGACGAGCGGCTTCAGCGCGTCGCCGACCTTGACCTGATCGAACTTGGGAATGGTTGTCATCTTTCCCTCCTCACTTTTTTGCCGCGTCGGGGTTGCGCACGACGGTGACGCCGCGGCCCTTGGCCACGAGCTTGCCCGTCTGGTCCTTCATCTCCATCACCTGGACGACGAACCACAGCGCGCCGCCCTTCTTGTCGTAGATGTCGACCACCTTCTCCTGGCAGGTGACCTTATCGCCGACCACGACGGGGGCGAAATACTCGAAATGCTGCTCGCCGTGCAGGATCAACCCGATGTCGACATTGAGCAGGCGCAGCAGACCGCCCTTGTTGGGATCGTCGGCCTGCAGCGCGCGCAGGAAGGTGAGCGGCGCGGTGACGCCGCGATAGCCCGCCGCCTTGGCCGCCGCCTCGTCGCTATAGATCGGATCTTCCTCGCCGATGGCCTTGCAGAACAGCCGGATCTTGCCGGCCTCGACGGTGGTCGTGAACGGCTTGAACGTATGGCCGATAAGCTTCTTGTCGAGCTCCATGGCGGATGCCTCCCGGACTGATGCAAAGAAAAGCCCTCTCCCCGACCGCGCGTGCCGGAGAGAGGGCCCGTCGTTGGCGGTTACTCGTAGCGGCCGACGATGGCCACGCTGGAGATATTCTCGCGCGGCGCGCCGCCCAGATTGTGCGTCATGCCGATGCGCGGGTTCTTGAGCTGGCGCGGGCCGGCCTTGCCCTGGATCTGCAGGTACATCTCGTAGAGCATGCGCAGGCCCGAGGCGCCGATCGGATGACCGAAGCACTTGAGGCCGCCGTCGATCTGGCAGGGGATCTTGCCGTCGGCGTCGTAGAAGCCGTCGAGCACGTCTTTCCAGCCCTTGCCGGTCTCGGAGATGTGCAGGTCTTCCATGGTCACCAGCTCGGTGACCGAGAAGCAGTCGTGGACCTCGAACATCGACACTTCGTCGCGCGGGCTCTTGATGCCGGCCTCTTCATAGGCCTTCTTCGAGGCGATGCGCGTGGTGTGGAAGTAGCTGCCGTCCCACGAATTGTGGCCCGACTCGGAGCCGTTGGAGACCGAGAGCTGCAGTGCCTTGACGCTGACGATGTCGTGCTTGCCGAGCGCCTTGGCGATCTCGGGCGTGGTCACGATGGCCGCGGCCGCGCCGTCAGACACGCCGCAGCAGTCGAACAGGCCGAGCGGCGAGGCGATCATCGGCGCGTTCAGGATGGTGTCCATCTCGACGGCCTTCTGCAGATGGGCCTTCGGGTTCTTGGCGCCGTTCTGATGGCTCTTCCACGAGACGTGGCCGATCGCCTTCTTGAGGTCCTCGCCGCTGACGCCGTGCGCCGTCATGTAGGCGGTGGCGAGCTGGGCGAAGTTGCCCGGCGCGGTGCCGCTGGCATTCCATAGGGACTGCAGCGGGCCGCCGCGGCCGCCGGGAAGGCCGCCGTAGCCGGTGTCCTTGAGCTTCTCGACACCCAGCGCCAGGGCGAAGTCGGCGGCGCCCGACGCCACGGCATAGCAGGCGCCGCGGAAGGCCTCGGTGCCCGAGGCGCACATGTTCTCGACGTGCGTGACCGGGATGTTGGGCAGGCGCAGCGTCGTGCTGAGCGGGATGCCCGACTTGCCGACGTGAACCTCGTCGATGGCGGTGGAGAACCACGCCGCCTGGAGCTGGTTCTGGTCGATGCCGGCGTCAGCGAGGCACTCCTTGTACGCTTCGAGCATCAGCTCCTCGGCGCCGCTGTCCCAGCGTTCACCGAACTTCGAGCAGCCCATGCCGAGAATAGCGACCTTGTCCTTGATGCCCCGAGCCATGGCAGGCCTCCTGTAGTGGGGTTGGAATTCTAGACCTTTGACCGGTGGAAGGCGATCAGACGGGAGCCGCCTTCCAGAAGTAACGCTTGAAACCGCCGCGCATCTGATCGTTGTCGCGGATGCGGAAGGTCATGCGCATCTTGGCGCCGACCCTGACCTGATCCTTGTCGCTGTCGGTGAAGTCGGCCATGAAGCGCCCGCCCTCGGGGAAGGTGATCATGCCGTAGTAACCCGGAGGATCCGGCGAATAGACCAGCGAATCGGCGGTGAATGACATGACCGAGCATTCGAGCCCGGCCATTGCATAGGGATCCTGGCTGTCGATGGCATGGCAGTTGGGATTGACGCAGACCTGGCTGCGCGGGAATTGGACCGTACCGCAGACCTTGCACTTGCCGCCGACGAGGCCGTAGATCATGTCGCGCTTGCGCCACAGGACCGACAGCGCCGTCTTCTTGTCGAACTCGGCGCGCATGCCCTTGTCGATCGGCAGCATGTCGTTGAAGGCGAGGAACTTCATGTAGTTCTTCTCTTCCTTGCGACGCGCCATCCAGCCCGACAGGCCCTTGCGCTTGGCAAGCTTGTCCTTCTCGGCCGTCACTTCGAAGACCAGCGTGTCGACGCCCTGGCCGAAGGCCACGACCATGATCTTGTCACCAACCTTGGCGGTTTCCAGCGAGTCGACCAGCATGACCAGCGCGTGGGCAGCACCCGTGTCGCCGAGCGAGGCGCCCAAGAGGTCGCGTACCGCGCCCTCGCCGATCCCCGCCATCTTGGCCATCAGCTTGGGCACTGCCGGCATCAGGCTCGGCATGATGAAGTGGGTAATGTCGCTGCCCTTGAGCTTGCAGGCGGCGAGTGCTGCCTTGATCGCGGGCGGCACGATCTTCGAGTAGCCCTCGTCACGGATCCAGCGCTCTTCCCAGCCATAGTCGAACTCGGCCTCGTCGCCACGGAAATGGTCGACGAAATCCATCGCCACCGAATGATGGCCGACGAGCTTGGCGATCACGTTCTCGGTGCCGCAGAGCAGCGCCGCGGCGGCGTCGCCGTAGTTGAGTTCGTTGGCCGAGGCGACGCGCGCCATGCGCTTGTCGGCCGCCGCCACCAGCGACGGCGCGCCGTCCCTGGAGGCATTGAGCCCGGCGATCAGCGCCGAGGTGCCCGCCTTCAGCGAGCCACCGACATCCATCGTGGAGAGGTTCTGTTCGACGTTCAGCGCCGTGCCGATCACACCAGCGTTCTGGCGATCCTTGAAAGGATGCGTGGTCGAGGCGAAGTATATGTTGCGGACGTCCTCGGCCTTGTGGCTGGTCAGGCAATCGCGCGAGGCCTCGACCGCCATGGTGATCGAATCCTCGTCCCAGTTGGCCATCGAGCGCTCGCCCTTGGCGAGGCCACGCAGGCCGGGAGCGAACCATTTATTGGCGTCGTACGCCGCCTGACGGTTGAGGCGCAGTCGCGGCACATAGGCGCCGAAGGCGACGATTCCGACCATTCTTGTCTTTCCTCCGATTGCCCGGCGGGAGCCCGCCGGCTCATGAATGCTTGTTCATAAGGTCTTAGCGCGCCGGCCCGCCCCTTGCGAGCCGGTTTTCGACATGGCAGCCGGCTGTGCGGAACTATCTTCCGGTCTGCGGAACCACTCCGGGCTGGGCCGGCATCTCGCGTACCAGGTTGCGATAGCCGGCATTGGGCGGGATGTGGAGATAGCGCTTGCCGTCCTTGGTCTCGACCCAGGGCTGCACGGTGACGACCTTGCGCTGGGCGGCCTGGGTCAGAGCACCTGCGACGGTGCCGCCCTCGGCCAGCAGTTCGAGGTTCTTCTGCGTCGCATGGACCAGCGTGCGCTTGCCCGCCATGGCCTCGTCGATCGCTTCCTGGGCGCCAATCCAAACCGAATCGGTCGATTCCGATCCGTCGTGCAACGCCACCTGATCCTCCGGCGCGTCGGCCAGGAAGAACCAGGTGTCGAAACGCTTCGGCACAAAGGTTGGCGTGATCCAGTGCGCGAACGGCGTCATGAGCTCAGTCGCCAGTTCGAGATCCTCGGCCTCGACCAGGTCGAGGATGCTCGCCTCGTCCTTGGTGAGCTTGGCGCGCCAGCGGTCCTCGATGGGCTTGAGGTCGGCGGCGCCGATCAGCGACTTCTGGCCACGCTTGCGCGCCAGCAGGACGCCGCATTCCTCGAACGCCTCGCGCACGCCGGCAATGCGAAACGCCAGCTCCGAATCCGACAAGGTCGCCGGCCCACCCGAGCGCGCCCGCAGCTTGGCATTGCCGTCGGCCTCTTCGAGCTTGCCGCCGGGGAATACCAGAGCGCCAGAGAAGGAATCGATCTGGTGATGGCGCACCACCATGAAGACCTCAAGCGGCGAGGCGTTATCGCCGCGCTTCGAAGGCCTCAGCAGCAGGACGGTGGCGGCGGGACGCGGCGGTGCCGGTTCCTTCTTGGGCGTATCATTCATAGGCTTGAGCATCTCCGTGAGGCGTGGAGTTTCCCATACAACCAGCGACAGAGTCATCGACCGTGTGTATTCTGGCGGCGTGCGTTTCGCACTGAAGGAGGACGCCATGTCCATGACGGGAAACAACCCAACACCCTCAAGCCTGGCCGACGGCCTCAAGGTGCTGCGCGCCAAATGGGGATGGATCGTGGCGCTGGGCGTCGTCTTCATGATCGCGGGCGTGGTCGCCCTTGGCAGCGTCGTTGCTGCAACCGCGTCGGCGGTGATGATCATCGGCATCATGATGATCATGGGCGGGGTCGCCGAATTCATTGCCGCCTTCGGCGTCAAGGAATGGGGCAAGTTCCTGCTTTGGATGCTGCTGGGCGCACTTTACGTCGCCGCCGGTATCATCGCGATCGCGCATCCGATCCACACCGCCACCATCCTCACCCTGATGCTGGGCGTCGCCCTGGTATTCGGCGGCGTGCTGCGCCTCATCCTCGCGTTCCAGATGAAGGAAGGCTCTTCATGGGGCTGGGTTGCGCTTTCAGGCGTCATCACGCTGGTGCTTGGCGGCATGATCATCGCCCAGTGGCCGGCGTCGGGCATCTTCGTGCTCGGCATCTTCCTCGGAATCGACCTGATCTTCATCGGCGCCGGCTGGATCACGATGGGCCTGGCACTCCGGAAGCGGGCGTAGCTAATTGCGGGTCGGATCTTCGGCGACCTGCACCAGCAGCTTGCCGAAGTTCTTTCCTTTCAACAGACCCATGAAGGCTTCGGGTGCATTCTCGATGCCTTTCACGATGTCCTCGCGGTACTTGATCTTGCCGGCTCTGACTGCGGCCGGCACTTCCTTCCAGAAATCGGCCATCTGGCCGAAGTGATCGGAGACGATGAAGCCGGTCACCGTGGCCCGCTTGACCAGCAACAGGCGCCAGTCGGGTCCGGGATTCATCTGCATCTCGTTGTACTGTGAGATCAGGCCGCAAAGCGGCACGCGGGCGAAGTCGTTGAACTGGGGCACGACGGCTGCCTGCACGGCGCCGCCGACATTCTCGAAATAGATGTCGATGCCTTTCGGCGCTGCAGCCCGAAGTTCCTTGAAGAGGTTGGCGCCGGCGGCGCGGTAGTCGACGCAGGCATCGAAGCCCAACTCCTTGACCACGTAGTCGCATTTGTCCTTGCCGCCGGCGAGGCCGACCGCGCGGCAGCCGTGCAGCTTCGCGAGTTGGCCGACCACCGAGCCGACCGCGCCCGACGCCGCCGAGACCACCACCGTCTCGCCGGCCTTGGGCTTGCCGATCTGCATCAGGCCCCACCAGGCGGTCATGCCCGGCATGCCGAGCACCGAAAGCGCCAGCGACAGCGGCGCGGTGCCGGGATCGAGCTTCATCGACATCGCACCGTTCGACACGGCGTAGCTCTGCCAGCCGGAATATTCGGCGACGAAATCGCCTTCCTTGAACCTGGCGTTCTTCGACTTCACGACCTGCCCCACCGTGCCACCCACCATGGCGTCGCCGAGATTGACGTTGACGGCATAGCCCTTGGTCTCGGCCATGCGCCCGCGCATGTAGGGGTCGAGCGACATCCAGATGGTGCGCGAAAGGTACTCACCTTCCTTCGGCTCGGGGATCGGATGGTCGACCACATCGAAGTTGGCGTGGGTCGGCTCGCCTGCGGGGCGTGACTTCAGCAAAACGCGGCGATTGGTAGCCATGGAATCCTCCGTCTGTTTGCGCCACGTTAGCACGGAGAAAGGGGAGAAACGATGCGGGCCGCGTTCCTTGCGCTTGTCGTTCTGCTATGGAGCAGCGCCATGCCTGCTCAATCCCCGTCTGCCCAGTCTCTCTCCAACGACGAGCGCGCCCTGATCGAGGCCACGCGCCGCAATGACATCGAAGCGGCACGGCGCCTGATCGCGGCAGGCACCAGCGTCAATGCGCAGGACGAGAATCGCGACAGCGCATTCCTTCTGGCCGGCGCCGAGGGGCGACTGGAGATCCTGAAACTCACTCTGCAGGCTGGCGCCAACCTCAGGAGCACGAACCGCTACGGCGGCACGGCGCTGATCCCCGCTTGCCATCACGGCCATATCGACACCGTGCGCGAACTGTTGAGGACGACGATCGACGTGAATCACATCAACCGCCTCGGCTGGACCGCGTTGCTCGAGACCGTGATCCTGGGCAACGGTGGGTCGACCTATGTCGAGATCACGCGCCTGCTGATAACGGGCGGGGCCGACGTCAATCTCGGCGACAACCAGGGGGTTACGCCGCTTGCCCATGCCCGCCAGCGCGGTTATCGCGAGATCGCTTCGCTCCTGGAAACCGCCGGCGCCCGCTGAATGACCAAGTCTCGAACCTATGTCTGTCTCCCCGGCGCCTGGATGGGTGCATGGACGTGGAAATTCATCGTCGAGCTCCTCGCCGAGGCCGGACACACCGTCCACGCCCTGCCCTTTCGTGGCGTCGGCGAGCGCGCCGCCGAACTGTCGCCCGAGGTCGACAACGACCTGCTGTTGGCCGACACGATCGCCTATCTCGAACAGGAAGACCTGCGCGACATCGTGCTGGTGGGCCACAGCTTCGGCAGCCTGATCGCCGGACTCGTCACCGATCGCGTGCCCGACCGCATCGGTCATCTCGTCATCATCGACGGCGGCATACCGACCGATGGGCAATCGATCTTCGGCCGCATTCCGGCGGAGATCGTGGCCAAGCGAAGGAAGCTGGTGAAGATCGTGAACGGCACCGAGGTTTTGCCCTTCGCGCCGGTCGGCAGCCTGATCATCGACGATCCCGAACTCGCCGCCTGGACCCACCGCCATCTCACGCCCCATCCGGTGGCCTGCTACACCAAGCCGATCCGCCTGTTCCATCCCGCCGGCAACGGCCGGCCGATGACCTACATCGCCTGCACCAAGCCGCGCTATCCGGTGTCGGCTGGCATGCACGAGAAGGTGCAGACCATGGCTCACATCCGCTACAGGCCGATCGAAGCGGGCCACAATTGCATCCTCTCCGCGCCCGACCTGGTGGCGAACGAACTGCTGGAGATCCCGCGATGAGCGGACAGATGATGATCCTGGTCGCCGGCCCCTACCGCTCCGGCACCAACGACGACCCTGTCCTGATCCAGCGTAACGTCGATGCGATGGAGGACACGGCATTGGCCGTCTTCCGGCGCGGTCATCTGCCGGTCCTGGGTGAATGGTTCGCGCTGCCGCTCCTGAAGCATGCCGGTTCGAGGAAGATCGGCGATATAGTGTTCGACGAGATCTTCCATCCCATCGCGCGCGAATTGATCGGCAAGTGCGATGCCGTGCTGCGGATCGGCGGTCCTTCGACCGGTGCCGACGACATGGTGGCGACCGGCGAACGCCTCGGGAAACGCATCTTCCGCGACCTGTCGGAAATTCCGGAGCGCCACCGGTGAGCTGGCGCCGCGACCCCCTGGTCATCTCCGTCAATGCGCTCGGCATCACCCAGATCACGGCCTGGGGCACGAGCTATTACTGCCTGGGCGTGCTGGCAAAGCCGATCGCGGCCGACACCGGCTGGAGCATGAGCATGATCTTCCTCGGCTTCAGCATCGCGCTGGTGACGATGGGCGTGATCTCGACCTCGGTCGGGCGGCTGATCGACCGGATCGGCGCGCGCTCGGTGATGTCGATCGGCACGATCATCGTCTCCGCGGGCCTGTTCGGCCTGTCGCAGGTTCGCGACGTCGCCTTGTATTTCGCGGCCTGGTTCGTGATCGGTGTGGGCATGCGCTGCTGCCTCTACGATGCGGCGTTCGCCGCGCTGGTCCAGGCCGTGCCGAGCCGCGGGCGCACCGCCATCTCCTATCTCACCCTCTACGGCGCCTATGCTTCGACGGTCTTCTGGGTGATCGGCCACTACCTGAACGAGGCTTACGGCTGGCGCGGCACGATGCTGATCTTCGCCGCCATCAACCTCGTGGTCTGCCTGCCGCTCAACTGGCTCGGGCTCTCGCGGCGCGAGTCGGAAACGGAAACGGTCGCCGCCAAGGCGCCCGAGAGAGCGCAGGATGGCCCGGCCCTGGAAGGCCGCATGCGCACCGTCGGCATCGCCCTGTTCGCCCTCATCATGTCGCTCAACGGCTTCGTGTTCGGCGTCGTGTCGCTGCAGCTCGTGCCCCTGCTGGAGGCGGCGGGTCTGGCCGGCGCGGCGGCGGTGTGGGTCGCCTCGCTCAAAGGCCATGGCCAGTTCGGCGGCCGTCTGGTCGAGATCTTCTTCGGCAAGAACCTTAAGGCCATGACCGTGGCGCGCATCGCCATCGGCGTTCTGCCGCCGGCACTGCTGCTGCTCATGCTGGCGCGCGGCGAGTTCTGGCTGCTCGTCACCTTCACCCTGCTGCTGGGCGCCTCGCAGGGCGTGATCACCATCGTGCGCGGCGCCGTGCCGCTGGCGCTGTTCGGTGCCCAGGGCTACGGCGCGGTGCTGGGCCTGATCGCGACGCCGATCCTGCTGGTCAACGCCTTCTCGCCGGCACTGTTCGCGCTCATCGTCGACCAGGTCGGCTGGCAGAACGCGCTCTACGCCCTGCTCGCCTGCTCGATCCTGACCTGGTTCGCCATCGAACTGATGTCGCGCTGGTACGAAGGCGCGCGACGGTCTCGACCGTAGGCTAGAAGGTTTCCTTGTACGGCCGGATGTCGATCTCGTGTGTCCAGGCGCTGCGCGGCTGGCGATGGATATGCCAGTAATTCTCGACGATCGCCTCGATGCCCAGCAATCCATCGGGGCCGGCCTTGTCCTTACGGTCGGGCATGCGCGACAGCAGCCGCTCGCCCTCGATGCCGCCGTCGATGATGACATGCGCGACATGGAGTCCTTGCGGTCCGAACTCGCGCGCCATCGACTGGACCATGAGCCGAAGCCCGCCCTTGGTGGCATTGAAGGCGGCGAATCGCGGCCGGCCGCGCAACGAGCCCGAGGCGCCGGTGAAGATCACCGTGCCGCGGCCGAGCGGCGCCAGCCGGCGTGCCGCCTCGCGCGCGAACAGGAAGCCGGCGAAGCAGCCGACCCGCCAGGAATCCTCGAAATGCTGCGCCGTCATCTCGCGGAAATCGATGGCCTGGTTGTTGCCCATGGTGAACACCAGCAGGTCGGCCGGCGTTTCCCTCGGTGTCATCCGCCATGGCGCGGTCGAACAGGGCGATGACGTCGGCTTCCTTCGTGCCATCGGTCACGACAGCCGTCGCCGAGCCGCCGGCAGCGCGAATGGCCTCGGCGACCTTCTCAATCTTGGCCGCGGTCCGGCCGGCCACCAGCACGTGATGGCCCTCTTTCGCAAAGCGGCGGCTCAAGCCCGCCCCCACGCCGCGTTCCGCTCCCACGCCCAGCACCACGGCTTTCGGCTTCCTGGCCATCTCGACGCTCCTTCAAACTGACGCGAACAGAACTTGCGGTGCGGAGGGCCCTTTCGCTACGGTCCGCCCGCATGAAATTAGCTCCGTACCCCATGATCGAACTCGACACCGGCGCGCCGCTCGACCTGCACCGCGCCAGCGTCAAACCCGAATGGATCGACTGGAACGGCCACATGAACGTGGGCTACTACGTTGTGGCTTTCGACCAGGCGACCGACACGATGTGCAAGCAGTTCGGCTGCGGCTTCGAATACACGCGCGACAAGATCGGCATGACCTTTGTGCTCGAAGCACACGTCACCTACGACCGCGAGGTCAAGGAGGGCGATGCGCTTCGGATCACCACCCAGATCCTCGACCACGACGCCAAGCGCATCCACTACATCCACGCCATGTATCACGCCGACGAGGGCTACCTCGCCGCCACCAACGAGCTGATGCTGATGAACATCGACTACGCGAGCCGCCGCTCGGCGCCGTGGCCCGACTTCGCCATGGAACGCATCGAGAAGATGGCGGCGGCGCACGCCACCCTGGCGGTGCCGAAGCAGGCCGGGCGTCTCATCGGCCTGCCCAAGAAGAAATAGGTCCCCTCAATGCTCGAGTCGCTTCCCTACGAACTGCCCGAGCTTGTCACGCGTGCGCCGCTCGATACCCACCGCTCGACGGTGCTGCCGGAATGGGTCGACTGGAACGGCCACATGAACGTGGCCTTCTATGTCACCGCCTTCGACCAGGCGTCGGGCGCCTTCATGCGCAACATGGGACTGGGTCGCCGCTACGTCGACGGCAAGCTCGGCATGACCTTCGTGCTCGAAACCCACGTCACCTACGATCGCGAGATGAAGGGCGGCGCGCCGATGCGCTTCACCACCCAGCTTCTCGGGTGCGACGCCAAGAAGGTCCATCTGTTTCACGAGATGTATCACGCCGAACTGGGATATCTGGCCTCGACCAACGAGACGATCGTGATGAACATCGACTACGCCACGCGGCGCTCCGCCCCCTGGCCGCTGCCGGTGGGCGAACGGCTGGAAACCCTGTGGGCGACGCACCGCCCGTTGCCCAAGCCGGCCAAGGCCGGCCGGGTCATGGGTCTGTCGAAGAAGGCTTAGCCAGCGACACCAGCGCCTCGCCGCTCAGGCGGTAGGGCAGCCAGTTCTTGATCCAGCGGAACCCCATCCGCTCGTAGAAGCCGCGCGCCGGATTCCAGTCGAGCACGTTGAGGTCGATGCGCTTATAACCCTTGGCGACGCACGCGCGAGCCAGGGCGGCCATCAGCGCGCGGGCGACGCCGCCGCGGCGTTCCTCGGGCACCACCCAGATGTCCTCGATGAAAATGCCGCGCGCCGCCGTCCAGACCGAGTAGTTGAACGTGTAGAGCGCGAAGCCCACCGGCGTGCCGCCCCGTTCGGCGATCAGGGCGGCGAATTTCGGATCGGCGCCGAAGCCGTCGCGCGCCAGCGTCTGCGGCGTCGAGGTGACGGCGTCGGGCTCGTCCTCGTAGGTCGCGAGATCGATGGAGAAGCGATGAAGGAGTTCGACGTCCTCGACCTTGGCCGCGCGTACAATGACCGCGCTCATGGCGTGGCCTCGCGCAACGCCTCGCGGATCACCGCCTCGTCGCCGATATGGTTGGCCAACAGCAGGATCAGCTTGGCGTCGAAGGCGCGGCACAGCTCGTCGCTGAGATCTTTATGGGAGTCGACGATGGCATTGTAGACATCGTCGGGCCGCGCCAGGTTCAGCGCCCGCCTGAGAGTGCCGGAAGCCGCTTCCGTCATCGTCGTCTCCTTCAATTGGCCATCGCGCGGCCGAGCGCCGCCTCCACCGCCGCCGGGTCGAAGCGGCGCCAGCGCGCCGCCACATAGCGGTCCGGCCGGATCAGGTAGGCGGTCCCCGGCCGCGCATCGTAGCGCTGCGGCGCCAGTCCTTCCGTCCCGACATTGACCGTCGCCACGCCGGAGGGCGGCGCGACGGCCTCGCCGAAGGCCAGGAGGGTGAAGCCGAGGCCCAGACGCTCGACCAGCCAACCTGCGCCCAGCGGCGCATCGACCATCGCCCGCCCCGGCGCCGGACCGCCCGCCCAGTCCGCGTCGCTGTCCGGCGTG
The DNA here is from genome assembly GCA_029946105.1 of Reyranella sp. Taxonomy (GTDB): domain Bacteria; phylum Pseudomonadota; class Alphaproteobacteria; order Reyranellales; family Reyranellaceae; genus Reyranella. The sequence goes on from JAQSDW010000085.1 coordinate 35,727, forward strand.
TCGAGGTCAGAGCCGACATGCGCCGTCGGCACCGACAGCCGGCCGCTGTTGATCAAGGCGCGGGCGAACGGGAAGTCGCGCGCCAATGCCAGGGTGGCGTCGCGGAAGATGCGCGAGGCCGGGAACCTGGGCGTGATGAAGTCGGTGCTGCGGGTCGACTGCAGGATGTTCTCGCACGCCGCGGCCCGGCGCTCGCTGCAGTAGCTGCCGATCAGCGCGGCCGGCGCCTCGCCCTTCAGCACGAGGGCGAGCTTCCAGGCAAGGTTGTCGGCGTCGGCGACCGCGCCGTTGCCGCCGCGCGCGCCGAACGGCGAGACGACATGGGCGGCGTCGCCGGCGAAGATCGTACGGCCGTGCACGAAGCGCTCCATCATGCGGCAGGAGAAGGTGTAGACGCTGGTCCACTCGTGCTCCCAGGCGGCGCCGGGGCCGAACATCTGGCGCAGCCGGCGGTCGACATTCTCCGGCTTCTTCTCCTCCTCGGGATCGGCGTCGCGGCCAAGCTGGAAGTCGGCGCGCAGGATGTCGTCGGCCTGGCGGTGCAGCAGCACCGAGTTGGTCGGATGGAACGGCGGGTAGAACCAGAAGCGCCGCTCCCGGGGTAGGTCGCCCTTCAGGCGGATGTCGGCGATCAGGAACTGGTCGTGGAAGACCTCGCCCGGATAGGGCAGGCTGAGCGCGCGCCGCACCTGGCTGCGGACGCCGTCGCAGGCGACCAGCCAATCGGCCTCGAGCGTGTAGCGTCCATCCGGCGACTCGACCTCGACCGTGACGCCGTCGTTGCGCGGCACGACGCCCGTCACCTTGTTGCGGAAGCGCATCTCGATCAGCGTCTCTTCGAGGCAGCGCTCGTAGAGGAACTCCTCGACGTAATATTGCTGCAGGTTCACGAAGGCGGGGAACTTGTGGCCGGGCTCGGGAGCCAGATTGAAACGGTAGATCGGCTGGTCGCGCAGATAGACCTCGCCCTGGTCCCAGGTGATGCCCTTGTCGACGATCCTGGACGAGATACCGAAGCGATCCCAGACCTCGAGGCTGTGCTTGGCCTGGCAGATCGAGCGGCTGCCGAAGCTCACCGTGTCGTCCTCGTCGAGGATCAGCGAGGGCACGCCGTGCGCAGCGAGCGACAGAGCAAGCGTCGGCCCGGCGATGCCGGCGCCCACGATCACGACCGGCCGGCGCTCACCCTTTCCGTCAAGTTCGACGGGCCGGCGATAGGGATAGCGGCGGTATTCGTACGAACTCATGATCTCCCGGACCGCGAGCCTCCGGCTCATGAGCAAGAGCGAGCCGGAGGCTCGCGGTCCGCAAGAACATGATCAGCCGGCCTTTTCCAGTGCCGCCCACATCTCGATGTCGCGTTCGGCCGTCCAGATGCGCGGATGGTCGAGGCCCTTGGCCTCGTCGTAGGCGCGCGACACGTCGAACGGCATGCAATGCTCGAAGATCACCCAGTTGCCGTAGCGCGGTTGCAGGGCCGTCATCGCCTTGTCGTAGGCCTGCTTCAGGGAGTCGCCCGCCTCGGCGCTGGCCGACACCGCCTTGTAGAGATCGGCCAGGAACACTTGCGTCCCGGCAATGCCTTCTTCCACGGCGCCCTCGCCGATCAGCGCATCGCCACGGCCGGGCACCAGCGCCTCCGCCTTGAGGTCACGCAGCTTCTGCAGCGTCTCGGGCCAGTCCTTGTAGTGGGCGTCGCCGCAGTAGGGCGTGGCGCCATACTCGACGAGGTCGCCGCTGAACAGGGTGCGCTCCTCGGGCAGCCACACGATCGTATCGCCCTTGGTGTGTCCGCGGCCGGCGTGGATGATGTCGACCTGTACCTTGCCGAGCCACAGGCTCATGCGGTCGCCGAAAGTCATGGTCGGCCAGGTCAGGCCCGGAATGGTTTCGGCCGCCTGGAACAGGCGCGGGAACCGCTGCAGCTCGGATTTGTAGTCCTGGGCGCCGCGCTCGACGATCATCTCGCGGGTGGCCTCGCTGCAGATGATGTGCTCGGGGTTGTAGCCGCTGGCGCCCAGCACGCGCACCGCATGATAATGCGTCAGCACGACATACTTGATCGGCTTGTCGGTGACGGTGCGGATTCGCTCGATCACCTGCTCCGCCATCTTCGGCGTCGCCTGGGCATCGATCACCATGACCGAATCGTCGCCGATCACGATCCCGGTGTTGGGATCGCCCTCGGCCGTGAATGCGTAGGCGTGCTCCGACAGGCGGCTGAAGGTGATCTTCTTGTCCGCCATGTCTGCTTGCGAGGCGAAGGCCCTGGCCATGTGTCTTTCTCCCCCTGCGCATCGGATGTTCGCAGGGAACCTATGCAGCGCGCGTGGCCCAAGTCAAAGCTCGTCGCCGCGGACTATTCACAGGCAGCGTGCAGATCACAGGTGGCGCGCGCGCGGTCAGTCGGAGCCGTATTTGTGATAGCGCCCACGGTCGCCGGACCGGACCGCGACCTCGAAGGCGTCGCTGTCGCGTTCCATGCGCAGTCGGACCGTCGTGCCGGCCGGGCCGCTTTCCCACAATTTGCGATAGAAGTCGGCGACGTCGTCCAGCACCTCGTCGTTCAGCGCATGCAGCACGTCGCCGCGCTGCAAGCCGGCACGATCAGCCGGCCCGCCGTCGGAAATGCCGCCGATCACGAGCACGCCATTGTGCTCGAGGGTATAGATGCCGAGCCAGGGCCGAGGCGGTGTCGACAGCCGGCCCTTGGAGACCAGCTCGGAGAAGATCGGCTTCAGCCGGTTGATGGGCACATACATGTTGCCGGGAAAAGCCGGTGCACCGGGCCCCAGCGCTTCCTGCACCAGCAGCGAGCCGACACCCAGCAGCGCGCCGTCGGTCCCGACCAAAGCCGAGCCGCCCCACAGCGGATAGGCGGGAACGGTGAAGATCGCGCTGTCGAGCAGATATTCCCAATAGCCCGCGAACTCGCGGCGGCTCGCGACCTTGACCTTGAGCGTCGCCTTCTCGCCGCCGTAGCCCACGACCACGGCCTCGCTGCGGAGCGAAAGCGTATCGGAATCGCCGAAGTGCATCGGCTTCACGGGCAGCGGCACGTCGGTGCGCACCAAGCCAAAGCCGCTTTCATAGTCAGAGCCCACGATGTGGGCAGGCCATTCATTGCCTTCGATATCGGTGATGGTGACGGTGTCGGCCTCCATGATCAGGTAGCCGATGGTGAGGATCAGGCCCTGCTCGTCGATCACGATGCCGTGGCCCTCGCGTTCGGACCCCAGGGTCTGCGCCGAACGTCGGTCCTCGGGAATGGTCGTTTTCAGGCCGACGACGGCCGGCAGCATTTCGGCGATCGCCGGCGGAATGTTAGACGACATGCCGGGCGTCCGTGCCTCGACACCTTCCAGGCCGGTCGGCCAATGGCCTGTACCGTTCGCGGAACCGTTCAACCCTCGAGCCATCCGTATACCCCCAATTTTGCGACGGGCAGTTCGCAGTGGGCGCGTCCACAGTCTCAAAGATAGGCGTCCGCCGCGCCGATTGCTATATGACGGTGCATGGCGCCCCCCGCCGATCCGTTCGAAATCACCGACGACCCCGTCCCGGCCGAGGCCGAGCCGGCGCGGCGTGCCGTTGCGTCCACGGCCCATCTCGATGGGCTGAACGAGGAACAGCGGCTGGCCGTAACCCACCAGGGTGGGCCGCTGCTGGTGCTGGCCGGCGCCGGCACGGGCAAAACCCGGGTTCTCACCTCGCGCATCGCCCACCTGTTGATCACCGGCCGGGCGCGAACTTCGCAAATTCTGTCCGTCACTTTCACCAACAAGGCCGCGCGCGAAATGCTCGACCGCGTGGCCAAGCTGATCGGCGGCGCAGCCGACGGCATGTGGCTCGGCACCTTCCACGCCATCGGCGTGCGGGTGCTGCGGCGCCATGCGGAACTGGTGGGCCTCAAGAGCAACTTCACCATCCTCGATACCGACGACCAGACGCGGCTGATCAAGCAGCTGCTGCAGGCCGAGGGCATCGACGACAAGAAATGGCCGGCGCGAGTGCTGAGCGGCATCATCCAGCGCTGGAAGGACCGCGCGCTCACCCCCGACAAGGTCGCGGGCGACGAGGCCGGCGAATTCGCCGGTGGCAAGGCGGCCGACATCTACCGCCAATACCAGGAGCGGCTGGCCGAGGTGAATGCCGTCGATTTCGGCGACCTCGTCATGCATTGCGTGACGCTGTGGCAGAAGCATCCCGACATTCTGGCGACGTACCACCGCCGCTTCCGCCACATCCTGGTCGACGAATACCAGGACACCAACGTCGCCCAGTATCTCTGGCTGCGGCTGCTCGCCCAGGGCACGCAGGACGTCTGCTGCGTCGGCGACGACGACCAGTCGATCTATGGTTGGCGCGGCGCCGAGGTCGGCAATATCCTGCGCTTCGAGAAGGACTTTCCCGGCGCCACCATCGTCCGACTGGAGCGCAACTACCGTTCGACACCGCACATCCTAGCGGCCGCCTCGCACCTGATCTCGCACAACGAGGGCCGGCTCGGAAAGACGCTGTGGACCGAGATGAAGGAAGGCGAGCGCATCGCGGTGCGCGGCGTGTGGGACGGCGACGAGGAAGCGCGCGGCATCGGCGAGGAAATCGAGGCGCTGCAGCGCGACAAGCATAGACTGGCGCAGATGGCCATCCTGGTACGCGCCGGCTTCCAGACCCGCGAGTTCGAGGAACGCTTCATCACCATGGGCCTACCCTACCGCGTGATCGGCGGGCCGCGCTTCTACGAGCGCCAGGAGATCCGCGACGCGCTGGCCTATTGCCGCGTCACGGTGCAACACGACGACGACCTCGCCTTCGAGCGCATCTACAACACGCCGCGCCGGGGCCTCGGCGAATCGGCACTGCGCACACTCCGGCAGATCCAGCGCAGCCAGAAGATTTCGCTGTTCGAGGCGACCCGGCGGGCGCTCGAGACCGACGAACTGAAGGCGCGGGCACGCAAGTCGCTGGGCGATCTCATCCGCAACTTCGAGCGCTGGCGCGCCATGCTCGACGGCATGAGCCATGTCGAAGTCGTGGAAACCCTGCTCGACGAGTCGGGCTATACCGACATGCTGCGGCTCGATCGTTCGCCCGAAGCCGAGGGCCGGCTGGAGAACCTGAAGGAACTCACCAACGCCCTACAGGAGTTCGACTCGCTGCCCGCCTTCCTCGAACATGTCGCGCTGCTGACCGACATGGCCGACCGCAGCGACACCGACATGGTGAGCATCATGACGCTGCATGCCGCCAAGGGCCTGGAGTTCGATACCGTCTTCCTGCCGGGCTGGGAGGAAGGCCTGTTTCCCAACCAGCGTGCCCTCGACGACAAGGGGCTGGCCGGGCTCGAGGAGGAACGCCGGCTGGCCTATGTCGGCCTGACGCGCGCGCGCAAGCGGGCCTATGTCTCCTTTGCCGCCAACCGGCGCATCTTCAACCAGTGGCAGGCCGCGATCCCGTCGCGCTTCCTGCGCGAGCTGCCGGTCGGACATCTGGCCGAGAGCAGCGACGCCGGGCTCTACGCCACCTATTCGGCCGGGCATCACGGCGGCCTGCGCGACCAGGCGAGCGGCTTCGAATATGAAAGCCTCGGCAGCGGCGGCGCGCGGCGCACACGCTATCGCGACGAGACGCTGGACGATCGCCGCGCCGTCGAAGGCGACAAGCCCGACCTCAACGTCGGCCAGCGCGTGTTCCACCAGAAGTTCGGCTACGGCCGCATCGTCGCGGTCGACGGCAACAAGCTCGATATCGAGTTCGAGAAGGCCGGCCCCAAGAAGGTGCTCGACAGCTTCATCGAAGCCGCCTGATCAAGAATATGTCCGGGAGAAAAATCATGATCCGCCTGTTCACTCTCGCTGTGGGCCTCACCCTGGCGCTCGTCCTCGCCGCAGGTGCCGCGTTCGCCCAGACCGGAAAGGTGACGGTCGTCACCTCCTTCTCCAAGGACGTCACCGATCCACTCAAGAAGGCCTTCGAGAAGGCAGTCCCGGGCGCCACGCTCGAAGTGCAGAACCGCAACACCAATGCCGGCGTGAAATTCCTCGAGGAAACCAAGGCCAACAACCAGGTCGACCTGTTCTGGGCCTCGGCGCCCGACGCCTTCGAGGTGCTGAAGGGCAAGAAATTGCTCAGCCCCTACAAGCCCAAGGCCACGGGCATCGCCGAGAAGGTCGGCTCCTATCCGGTGAACGACAGGGACGGCTTCTATTCGGGCTTCGCCGCCTCGGGCTACGGCATCATGTGGAACGAGCGCTATGTGAAAGCCAACAAGCTGCCGACGCCCAAGGAATGGCAGGACCTCGCCACCGCGCCCTACTTCGACCACGTCTCGATCTCCGCGCCCTCGCGCTCGGGCACGACGCACCTCACCATCGAGACCATCCTGCAGGGTGAAGGCTGGGACAAAGGCTGGCGCACCACCAAGGAGATCTCGGGCAACCTGCGGCAGGTGACGGACCGCTCGTTCGGCGTGCCGGAGGCCGTCAACTCCGGCCAGGTCGGCTACGGCATCGTGATCGACTTCTTCGCCTTCTCGTCGCAGGGCGCGGGCTTCCCGGTAAAGTTCGTCTATCCCTCGGTGACGACGCTGGTGCCGGCCAATGTCGGCATCGTCGCCAACGCGCCCAACAAGGCGGGCGCCGAGGCTTTCATCGAATTCCTGCTCTCGCCGGTCGGCCAAGAAGCCTTGCTGGAGCCCACCATCCGGCGCCTGCCCATCCGCCAGGAGACCTACGCCAAGGCGCCGGCCGACTATCCCAATCCGTTCAAGGACAAGAACCTGCACGGTCTACTGACCTTCAATGCCGAACTCTCCGAAAGCCGCAACGCGGCGGTCGACACGCTGTTCGACCAGCTCATCACCTTCCAGCTTGAGCCGCTCAAGGCCGCGACCAAGGTGCTGCATGAGGTCGATGCGGCGCTGGCGAAGAAGGACAACGCCCAGGCCCGCGCGCTGGCCAAGGAGGCCCGCGACCTGATCGCGGCCATGCCGATCACGGCAGCCCAAGCCGCCTCGCCCGAGATCCGCGCCGCCTTCACCGGCGGCAAGGAGAAATCGGCACGCCAGGCCGAGCTCGAGCAGCAATGGGCAGCCTTCGCCAAGGAGAAGTACGCCGCCGCCAAGGCCAAGGCCGACGAGGCGCTGAAGCTCGCCCGCTAGAGTGCTGCAGGTCCAAATCTGATGGCCCTCGCGGGCACGCGCTCGGCCGGGCAGGCCACCCTGGCCCTCGCCATCGCCCTCTTCCTGGGGGTGTTCCTGGTTGTGCCGGTGGCAACGGTTGTCTACGTCGCCTTCACCGAGAAGGGCGGCGGTGGCCTGACGCTGGTCAACTTCCTCGACTTCGCACGCACCGACCTCTTCGTGCGCTCGTTCTGGAACTCGGTCTATGTGTCGGCGATGACGGTCGTCTGGGCCTCGGCGCTGGCGCTGCCGCTCGCCTACCTGACGACACGCTTCGAGTTCCGCGGCGCCATGCTGGTGCAGACGCTGGGCTTCCTCCCCCTGGTCATGCCGCCGTTCGTCGGCGCCGTGGCGATGCAGCTTCTGTTCGGGCGCAACGGCAGCGTGAACCTGTTGCTCGACGAGTGGCTCGGCATCAAGATCGGCTTCATGGAAGGGCTGAACGGCGTCATCTTCCTGCAGGCGATCCATTACTTCCCCTTCATCCTGGTCAACCTCTCGGCGGCGCTGCGCAACATCGACCGCGCCATGGAGGAAGCCGCACAAAATCTCGGCTCGCACGGCCTGCGCCTGTTTCGCCGCATCGCCCTGCCGCTCGCCCTACCCGGCTTCATCGCCGGCGCCAGCCTGGTGTTCGTGAAAGTATTCGACGACGTGGCGACGCCGCTGCTGCTCAACGTCAAGGAGATGCTGGCGCCACAGGCCTATCTCCGCATCACCTCGATCGGCATCGACGACCCGATGGGCTACGTGATTTCGGTCGTGCTGATCGGCGTGGCGGTCGCCACCATGTGGGCGTCGGCGCTCGTTCTGAAGGGCAAGGACTACGCCACCACCCAGCGCGGCGGCGGCGGCCTCGCCCGGCGCAAGCTCAAGCCGCGCGAATCGGCGTTGGCCTATGCCGTGGTGATCCTGATCCTGACGCTGGTGCTGGCGCCGCATGTCGGCCTGCTGCTGCTGTCGTTCGCCACCGTGTGGTCGTACAGCCCGCTGCCCGACGGCTATACCCTGGCGCACTATGCGCGCGTGCTGGGCGACAGCTCGGGGTACATCAAGAATACGCTGCTCTATTCGAGCCTCGCCGCGGGCATCGACGTCGTGATCGGCGGCGCCATCGCCTATCTCGTGCTGCGCACCAAACTACCTGGCCGCCAATGGCTCGACTGGGCCGCCAGTACCGCGCTCGCCGTGCCGGGCGTAGTGCTGGGCATCGGCTACCTGCGCGCCTTCTACGGCGTCAAAATGCCCGACGGCACGCCGCTTGCCGCCCTGTGGATCGTGATCGTCCTGGCGATCGCCATCCGCCGCCTGCCCTATGCGCTCCGCGCCGCCTACGCCGCCCTGCAGCAGATCTCGGTGTCGCTCGAGGAGGCGGCGGAAAACCTCGGCGCCACCAAGGCGCGCACCGTCCGGCGGATCGTGATCCCGCTGATGACCGGCGGGCTCCTCGCGGGCTTCGTCACCAGCTTCGCCACCGCCGCGGTCGAACTCTCGGCCGTTCTGATCCTGGTGCAGTCGAACTCCGACGCGCCGCTGGCCTACGGCCTCTATGTCCTGATGCAGACGCCGGCGGGACGCGGCGCGGGGGCGGCACTTGGCGTGATCGCCGTCGTCCTCGTCGCGATCTGCATGGGCCTCGCCCAACTCGCCGCCGACCGCTCGCAACGCGCGCGTGGCCTCGATATATGAAGGGCATGACCATGTCGAAGCCAGTAAGGGCCGTGGGCATCGAGATCGCGGGCGTCAACCTTTCCTACGGGACGACGCATGTCCTGAAGAATGTCGACCTGTCCGTCCGTCCCGGCGAGCTCTTCGCTTTCCTCGGCCCGTCGGGCTGCGGCAAAACCACCCTGCTGCGGCTGATCGCCGGCTTTGCCCAGGCCGAGACCGGCAGGGTCCTGCTCGATGGCCGGGACGTGGCACCGCTACCGCCGTGGAAGCGCGACGTCGGCATGGTGTTCCAGAGCTATGCGCTGTGGCCGCACATGACGGTGGCGAAGAACGTCGCCTTCGGCCTGGAGGAACGCCGCCTGCCGCGCGCCGAGATCGACCGCCGTGTCGCCGAAGCCCTCGATCTGGTCGGGCTCTCCGACTATGCCGGCCGCCGGCCGGCCCAACTTTCGGGCGGCCAACAACAGCGCGTCGCCGTCGCCCGCACCATCGCCATCGAACCCAAGGTCCTGCTGCTCGACGAACCGCTCTCGAACCTCGACGCCAAGATGCGGGTGAGCGTCCGGCGCGAGCTGCGGGCGCTGCAGCAGCGCCTCGGCCTCACCACGATCTTCGTCACCCACGACCAGGAAGAGGCCAACACCATCTGCGACCGCATCGCCGTCATGGACGCCGGCACGGTCCGTCAGGTCGGCACGCCGATGGAGCTCTACGAGAACCCGGCCAATCTGTTCGTCGCGAGCTTCCTGGGCTCGGCCAATATCCTGGGCGACGGCGACGGCATTCCGGTGCCGGCCGGCAAGCGCCTGGTCTTCAGGCCCCAGCACGCCACCCTGTCATCGATCGACGGCGTCCCCTTGCGCGGCCCGGTCACGCACCGCGAATTCCTGGGCGCGACCGTGCGCTACAACGTGCAGGTCGGCGGCAGCGAGATCCTGGTCGAGACCCCCTTCCAGTCCGGCGGCGAACTGCGCACCGTCGGCGACATGGTCGGCGTCGCGCTGCCGCCGGAACGCATGCTCTACCTGCCGGCATGAGTACCGTGAGAAAGGCCGGGTTCGTCGTCCCGGCCGCACAACGCGCGGCCTGGGAAACGCTGCTGGACGAGCGGCTGGGCGAGGAAGGCTTCATCGTCGCAAGCTGCGAGGTCTCGCGCGATGGGCCCTGGCGCATCGACGTCTTCGGCGACGGCAGCGCCGCCCTGGTCGAAGGCGCGATCGGCGCGGCCGCGCAGGCACTGGGCATCGCCGCGCCGGACTGGGCGTGGGAGGAGCTGCCAGACATCGACTGGGTGGCGGAGAACCAGCGCTCGTTCCGGCCCTTCGCCGTCGGACCCTTCTGGGTCCATCCCTCGCACGTGGCCGACGGCCGGCCGGACGGGCTGCTGCCGCTCTGCATCGACGCCGGCCTCGCCTTCGGCACCGGCACGCACGCCACGACGCGCGGCTGCCTGGAAATGCTGGCGACGATCGATCCCGCCGAAACGACCAATTCGGTCGATGTCGGCTGCGGCAGCGGCATCCTCGCCATCGCCATGGCCAAGCTGTGGCGGCGTCCCGTGCTGGGCGGCGACAACGATGCCGAAGCCGTCGACGTCGCGGTGGAGAATGCCGGCTTGAACGATGTCGGCGAACTCTGCCGCTTCGTCGTCTCCGCCGGCCTCGAGGCGCCCGAACTTGCCGGTCGCGCGCCCTACGACCTCATCGTGGCCAACATCCTCGCCGGGCCGCTGGTCGATCTGTCCCGATCGTTCACCGCGGCGGTGCGCCCGGGCGGGCGCGTCCTGCTGAGCGGCCTGCTGGTCGAACAGGCCGCCGTCGTGCTGTCGGCCTACGCCCGCCACGGCCTCGCCTTCGAGCGCCGCCGCGATCTCGAAACCGGCGGCGCCTGGTGGCGCACACTCCTGCTGCGCCGGGCCTCCTAGAGCAGGGTCGACTTCGGCTCTCCGCACGCCGAAGAGCCAATGTTTCCAAGGCGCTACACCTGCACAGGCGCACACCTGAATGAGACATTTGTTGTGCGCACATGTGTGCGCTCTTTGCCCAAGAGCCTTGTCGCAAGGGCCTTTCTCGCAGTCCGATCGTTCTTCGGTTTCACAGCCCCTGCGCACCCTGTTTTTCGGGCGTCGTTGATGTCGGTTACGGGGTCGTTTGGGACTTCCACGGCGTATCGTGAGGACCCGTGGCGGCTGCACCCTA